>JAJTHK010000093.1 GCA_021298895.1 Luteolibacter sp. | reverse complement strand
TACGAGTCTTCCGCTACGCTCCAGCCTCTCCATTCCACCTCACCCGCTAAGAAACCAAAACAATAACAAAGACTCCCGAAGACCAGACAAGGACATTAATAAATCTGACAATTTACTGGCAACATAAAGGAGACCACTTCACCGCGACCGATTCCGCCGCGCATTGAAATTATTTTCCCAGAAAACCGCCGAGATCCCGATATCGGGCCCATGCAGACTCGTGAGATGGCAGTGTCTGCGAAAATCAACGGTCTTTACGCCGTGGTTGAAACCACTCTCGTTTTTCATAATCCAAACAGTCGCCAACTCGAGGGTGATCTAATCTTCCCTCTGCCAGATGGCGCATCGGTTTGTGGTTATGCACTCGATATCAATGGTGTGCTGGTCGATGGAGTGATCGTTCCTAAAGAAAAAGCAAGGGTGGCTTTTGAAACAGAAGTGCGTCGTAAGGTCGATCCCGGTCTGGTCGAGCACGTGAAAGGCAATCTCTACCGCACCCGCATTTTTCCACTTCCTGCGAAAGGGGAACGTCGGATTCGTCTGACTTACATCACTCCGCTGCTTTCTGCTACGAATGGTGACGCCGCTCTGCCGATTGGATTGCCACGCGAAAGCATCACGAAGCTCGACATCGAAATTGAAGTCAGCACCCATGCCGATGTTCGTCCAGAAATCGGTGGGCTAGGGGATAAGCGTTTTGAACAAGCAGAAAACGTCTGGCGTGTGAAATCTTCATCGAAGGATACGAAACCCGGCGAGGACATCATCGTTGCTCTACCAAAACTTCCAAAATCCCTTCATCAAATCCAGCGCGATGCCGAAGGGAAAAATTGGTTCATGATATCGACGGTTCCTGCGGTTGCTAAAAAATCAGACAGCCCAGGCATCGAACTTTTACATATCCTTTGGGACGCATCAGGAAGTCGTGCGGTTGCGGATCTAACCAAAGATTTCGAACTCCTTTCAAAAATCCCAGCCAATGCCTTCAAACTCACGGTGTTTCGTGATGTGGTCGAGCCATCACGCGATTTCAAATCTGCCGATGAACTCATTGCTGCAATCAAAGCAGAACCTTTCGATGGTGGTAGCGATTTGGCCGCGCTTGCGACCAGCCTGAAAAATCCAAATGCAGATCAATCTAAAAGATCTCGGACGCTTTTATTCAGCGATGCATTGGACACCTTATCCGGTATGCCGCTGGCCTTTGAAGGAGTGCCTGTCATCGCAGTTGTCTCTCAATCCGTTGCAGATCTTGAAACCCTCCGCCAAGCCTGTGCTGGCGCTCTGATTGATCTAAAAACTCAAGAGATCGCTTCTGCTGCACAAGAAATTTCTAGCCCAGCAGCCCGCGTCACCGGCCTACGCGGTACGGGTATCGCCCATGTCCAAGGTATCGGCCAATCGGCAAACGGACGCATCAAGTTGTTAGGTCAGCTCACTGCTGATGAAGCAAGTGTTCAGATCACTTATGCCGATGGCACACTCTCCGATCCTTTTGTCCTGCGCAAAGCTGATGCCAAAGAAGGCAAAGTCCTCGCCACCGCATGGGCTTCCGCTCGGGTGAACCAACTCTCACCACGCGCCGATCAGATGGAAGATGAGCTGCTCTCTCTGGGTAGAACCTACGGGCTCGTCAGTCCAGCGACCTCTCTCATCGTCCTTGAAACTCTCGATCAATGGGTTCAATACGAAATTGAACCTCCGGCATCGCTTTCCGAAATGCGCAATCAATGGCAAGCCGTCATGAAATCGCGGCCGAAAAAACAAGGTCTAACAGATAATCAGCGAATCGAACAACTTGTCGCGTTATGGCAAGCCCGTGTGGAATGGTGGAAAACCGATTTCTCGAAAGGAAAACCGAATCGTCATGGCGGAGCCAAAAGGGCTGAAGGTTTGAATTTAAACGATGAAAGTTCGTTAGACTTCCGCAGTCGTGGGATGCCAAGGGCTTTATCTCACAGGGGCGAAGCTCGGGAAAGTAGACTTAATGAAGATTCAACCGCCGATGCATTCGCAGCTCCTGCCTCTGCTCCACAAGCAGGGGAGAGAATGACTGGTATGGCAGTAGACAAGAAAGCAGATGGTCAAGAAGCCGCTAACTCATCGATCACTATCAAGCCATGGGATCCGAAAACGCCTTACCTCAAAGCCATCGCTGAAACTGATAAAGAGAAACGCTACGCCACCTATCTCAGCGAGCGCACCAAGTGGACGGAAAGCCCCGCGTTCTTTCTCGATTGTGCCGATTTCTTTTACAAAAACGGCGATAAGAAACATGGCCGACGCATCCTGACGAATTTAGCTGAAATGCGTATCGAAGATGCGGCGATGCTGCGGGTTCTTGCATGGCGTCTGCGTCAAGCCGATGAGTTGGAAGTTGCGGCAGTGATTCTGCGTCGCGTTGCCAAGCTCCGCCCCGAGCAACCTCAATCCTTCCGCGATCTCGCGCTCGTGCTTGCCGATCACGGCCAAGCGACTGGCTCCAACACACATTTGGAAGAAGCGATGCAGTTATTGTTAGATTGTGCGATCGGTAAATGGCAGCGCCACGGCGACACCATTTCCATCTTTGCTCTCGAGGAGCTAAACGCCCTCGTTGCATCGATTGAAAAGAAAGAATGGAAATCAGACTCCAAACCGAAAATTCCAGAATACGATAAACGCCTGCGAGAAAATCTCGATACCGATCTACGCATCATTATGTCATGGGATGCGGATTCGACAGATATCGATCTCCATGTGCTAGAACCCGGTGGTGAAGAAGCTTATTACGGCAACAACCGCACTGGCCAAGGCGGATTCGTTTCACAAGACATCACCGATGGATACGGCCCGGAAGAATATCTTATGCGCGTTGCGCCCACTGGCAGTTACACGATTAAAACCAACTACTTCGCTTCCCATCAGCAAACCGTAGTCGGTCCAGCCACCATCACCGCCACTGTCTTTACCAACTGGGGCCGACCCAACGAAAAACGCGAAAACATCACCATCCGCCTCGATAAACCCAGAGAGAAAATCGAAATCGGTAAGATTCAATTTGGTCGCGGTGAACTCAGTAGCGAGGCAAGTAATCTTAAAATCGGCATGAACCGCGATCAAGTGATCGAAGTCCTTGGTAAACCCACCGACGCGAAATCCAATCCTCTCATCTACACACTCGGTGCGAAGACGATGCAGATCCTATTCGATGATTCTAACAAACTCATTCGCATCACAGAAGTTCTCCCAGGTGGTTCAGAGACGATCGTTTTGCAGTAAATGAATGAATCTAAATCACATTCTTTCCATAGTATCTCTGAGTTTCTGGTTTCAGCCAAAAAATCAGCAAAGGAATGCAAACGAGAAGGTAGCACGCACTGGTCATGCCGAGGCAGATGATGAGAAGATTGTAAACCCAGAGCCATGGTCTGGGCGCAAGCACTAGCGGCAGAAAACAGGCAACCATGAGAGCCAGGCTAATAAAGAGCAAGACTACGCCGAGTAATTTAGTAAAGGTCTCTTCCATCTCCATCGAGGAGGTATCACCAAAGATCAAAAAAAGCGAAAAGCCTAACGTGAGTAAATAGAGGAAACTCAACGAGGCTGCGTAAAACTTGAACCAAAATATAACGGTGGGCTGTTGCTGGTTTTCAGGGATCATGATGGTTGGATTCTTAAGTTCAATTTTACTTATTTTGATGGAATTTGTTAACTCTCAAACTGATGCTTTCGTCTCGTAGGCGCACCGCACATCACGCAGGTATCGCGGGTTGAACTTGTTGTTCTCCCACAGGCCGGGCAGTTGATGGGCGCCGTGCCCATTTTACCATCGATCCGTCCGTCCCGTGCATCGATTTCTATCATTTTCGTCTCAAGCTCCGCTTCGGTGATTCCCGCCCAGTTTTGTAGCAACTCCCACATCGCTTGTGAGGCGAGAGAGAGGCGTTCAACATGGTTGCGAAGATCCGAAATATCTCCAGCGTACCGATCTGCTTTAGAAATGGCTTTGTCTGCAGTACGTTCCGCATCGTTGATTTGCTGTTGTTGATAAAGATCCCAGATCATGGTTTTTTGATTAACGTAAAAAGCTATGCAAGCACGAGGTGATGTGTCGAGAGGGAAGCGATGAGGGATGTCTATTCCTGAGGCGGATTATTTGTGTTGTCGGGGAAGACGATGTTCGTTTTCGGAAGTGCCGCGCTTAGTTCTCGTAGATCGGCGGCGGGGATTTTGTGGCAGCCGCTGAGGTCGAGATCTTCTAGTGAGGAGATGCTCTTGAGGCTGTCAACGTTTTGTAGCGCGGTGCAGGCTCTAAGGGTGAGTATTTCTAGATCTGTGAGACCCTTGAGTGCGTTGACATTTTTTAACTCGGGACAGCCGCTAATATCGAGTGCCGTTGGGCGCAGGTATTGGAGCATTTGGCGGTAGTCATCAAGGGTGGAGACTTTTTTTATCACAAGCACGCGGTCGTGTGGGCCCCATGTGGAATTTTCAAATGCATAGCGCCAATTTCGCCGAATGAGGCTTATTGGGTCGTCGCACGACCAATAGAACCCAGCCTCCTTCGCCATGCGGACGGCGTTATTGTAGGTATACAACTGCCAAAACAGCAAGCCGATGAAGACGAGGAAGAAGGCGATGATGCCATACAAAAGTTTCCTCCTGAAACTCAGTTTGGTCTTCGCCGTGTGCTCGTCATTCACTCCCGTCATCAACCATGCACTGCTTTGAAAGTCAATGCGGCAGGGGAGTTGGGGAGCAAAGCGGCGGGACGCCACTTGCACGGCCTGCCGCGAGACGCGGCAGCTACTTGAATAAATCAAACATCCAAAATCAACAATCATCAATCGGTAATCCATCAGCCAATGGAGTTCTCCAATAGAGCGAATAAGAAATACAAAGCAGCTTGCATGGCGCGGCATGTGCTGCTTGGGTTTCGACTTATGAATCTTTATCGACTTGGAAAACTCCCGCTCATCTTGGCTCTCATCTTCGCCACGGGCGGTTTAACGTCGGCCCACGAGGTCAAGCCGCTGACCCCTGAGCTTCTAACAGAATACAAGCTGGATGGAACGTTTTTCAAAAAAGGCACGATGGTGCAGGATATTTTGATTGCGACCTCGGCAAAGGTTCCGGATGTCACGCATTTGGAGACGGCTTATCTGTTTGATCAGATGATGAAAGAGCTCAAGCCGGACATCGCGCAACGGATCCGCGATCAAAAAGTGCTTTGTATTTTGGTTGGTCATAACGAACTGACTTCCGAAGTGCCCCAATACAAATCAGCATTAATCGGTAAAGAGCTGAATTTCTACAACTGGCGGCAGCGCGGATTTCTCGATAAGAAGGACAATAGGTTTGTGGTGTTGTTTGCTGAAGAAGACGTGATGGAATACGAGGGCGGCATGCAGATCGAAAGCATCCTGATCCATGAGTTCGGACATGTGATTCACGGCCCGGGTTTTGATGAGGAACTAAAAAAGAAATGGACGGCGACCTATGAGGCGTCCATGGCGAATAAACGCTGGCAGGACGGCCGTGCGGCACAACGTTTCCGCAGGGTGCAGGGCGATGAACCGGTGCTTCTGTTAGATGCTTTGGTGAAAGCCTTTCCCAAACAATCGCCTGATTTATTAAAGAAATGCCTAGATGGGGGAGATATTCTCGTGAATGAAAAACCCACAAATTCCCAAGTCAAGGTAACCGGAAAAGATCAAGTGCTGATAGTCTTTGGTGGACCCAAAGATTGCTACGCCTCAAAAAACCGCGGAGAGTTTTTCGCCGAAGGCGTGCAATGCTGGTTCAACACGAATCGGACGATGGATCACGATCACAACCACATCTCCACCCGCGATCAACTCAAAGCCTACGATCCCGATCTCGCGAAATTTTGCGAAGAGGTTCTAGGCAACGGCGAATGGCGTTTCGTTTCTCCACGCAAGCGCGCTGGCAAAGATCACCTCGCGGGTTACGATCCAGCCAAAGCCCCCGTCGTGGTCGATTCCGAGGAAATCCGCATCGCGGGTCTGGATTACTACGATGAATATTGGAAGGATTACTGGCAGCGCCTAATCGATAAGCACGCAGCTAAGTAAAGTTGGATGTTTCTTTTGTTAGGTTTCCCTGCTCTTATTCATCCAGATGCACATCCGATTCACCGAACAAGAACTCGCGACCTTGGTTGAAATGCTCAGCCTTGCGGTGAGCGTGGCTTCATGGAATCAAAAGCCATCGGCCGATCAGAAGATTTCCGAATACGAGGATTTCGAAAGCAAGATGCTGGGCAAAGCCGCACAAAACGGCTTGGCGGCGATCATTGAGTTCGACGAGGAAACCAAACGTTTCCGGGTTAAAAAAGAGGTGGAAGAAAAAATGTTTTACCACGAATGCTACGAGGAGTTCCGCAATGAGAGTTTCTGGGATGAACTGACTATCCGACTCGCAGATCGCGATCTCGTGAAATCCATCGGCCTACCCGCATGGGAGGCACTCACCGAAGAGCAACGCCGTGCTCGCACCGTGGCTTGGGAAAAACGTTACTGGGATGAATTTTCAAAAAGCGGCGTCGAACGCATCATCGTCGTATCCCCACCCGGTGAAGGATAAAAATGACTTTCCGCGATCTTCCGTTTGACAAATCCGGTGGCATCATGCATTTCCTCCACCCCCGCTTTGTGCGGGATCATGGATAATGGCAGTGTAGCTCAGCGGTAGAGCAGAGGACTCATAAGCCTTTGGTCGGCGGTTCAAATCCGCCCCCTGCCACCAATTTCTGGTTAGTTTGCCAAAGTCGCTGGTGTTTTTTACAGCACCGTCTGCTTCAACACCGTCTGCTTCAATAGTCCTTGCCGCTCCAAGAACTCCACCAACTGCGGAACAGGGCGTGTTGTGAGTCGATATGTGCTTTTTGCGCAGGGCTCAATTGATCGTCGGCATAGATCTGATGCTCGTAGGCAGCGTGTCCTTCGAGAACCATGAGGCGCTTGTAGTAAAGCACAAGGTCTGGACCTTCATCAAACGTGGAGAGCACACGAATTGCCTCGGTAAGCTCCAGCGCATAAGCCCGTGCCTTCGCATCGCCTTTTGCGGCACGTTTACACAAACGGACCATGTGCAGCACCTCTTTCGTTAGAGCATTTCCCACACCCGTGATCGCTCCGCCAGCACCGCAGTTCACAAAGCCATGATAGACTTGTGTGTCCACTCCAACCATCAGGGTGAGCTTGTCGTTTCCCGTGGTAATATTTTCAGCAGCATAAGTCAGATCCGCAGCCCCACCAAACTCTTTGAATCCGATCAATTGCGGATACTGTTGATGCATTTTGAAAAAGAGATCCGCTTTGGTTGAAAAACCGTAGTAGGGAGAGTTGTAGATAACTGCAGGTAGATTCGGTCCACCCGCTTCCAGAACTGCGGTGAAATGATTGTATTGGGCTGCTGGGGAAAGCCCACGAGAAAGAACCCTGGGAATGACCATCAAACCATGTGCGCCAACTTCTCTTGCATGGGCAGCATGTGCCGCCGCAATTTTTGTATTCTGCGCTCCCGTTCCTACAATCACTTTGATCCCAGCATCCACCAAAGCCTTCACTCCTGTCTGGCGCTGCTCGTCGGTCAGAAGTGGCCAGTCGCCCATCGATCCGCAATAGACCACCGAGTCCATGCCCGCACCGATCAAGTGATGTCCAGTTTCTACAAGTGCGCTGAAATCGGGGCTTCCCTTGGCATCGCAAGGGGTCATCAGTGCAGGAATGGTTCCAGAGAAAATGTTGCTCATGCCGCGCTTCGTAGCACCTCAACTTAACAGGTCAAGTGTATTGAACGTCCTTAGGGGCGCCTTCATGGCTCCGATTGCTTATTTGTCCGAGGGCTCAATGATGTCTGCACTCATATTCATCCTGAGGCGAAAATACCCCCAGATATTCAGGTTCTCATGAAAGTCATTTTTTGGAACAAGCTTCATGCGGCTCGAAGGGTTACTTTTTGTCTTCTTTGTCAGTTCGTGTCGGTAAAAGAGAAGAACCCTCAATGGATGATCCATTGCCGGATGATCCATTGCCAATTCAACGAATCATAAGGACTTGCGAGATATCAATCTACCCAAATGCACATTTAAGAATTTTTTTCAGAAAAAACTCAAAAAGGTCTTGTCAGATTGATTCCGCTGAATAAAGTCCCGCCCCCCACAGCGAGGCTGACCGGCATAAAAAACGCCGCAAATCAGCCACAATACAGGGAAATTATCGGGTGCAGCTCCGGAAAAAAGCGATTGCGGGTTATAAAAACCCCGTCTTCGTGCCGGTTTGTCCCAACAACTCATTTTTTAGACAAATCCAGAAACACGAAGGAAATCATGCCGACCATTAATCAGCTCGTTCGCAAAGGACGCCACGTTCCAGTCGAGAAGTCGAAATCGCCTGCTCTCGTAAACTGCCCACAGCGCCGCGGCGTTTGCCTCCAGGTCATGACCCGGACGCCAAAGAAGCCGAACTCCGCGCTACGTAAAGTCGCCAAAGTGCGTCTTACCAATGGCTTTGAAGTCATCGCCTACATCGGTGGTGAAGGTCATAACCTCCAAGAACACTCGATCGTTCTCGTTCGCGGTGGCCGGGTAAAAGACCTTCCAGGTGTCCGTTACCACATCGTTCGTGGTTCACTTGACACCCTCGGTATCGATAAGCGCCGTCAAGCACGTTCCAAATACGGTGCAAAACGTCCAAAACCGGGCGCAGCAGCCGCTCCAGCCAAGAAGAAGTAATTTCATCAATCCCTAACCTTTTCAAGTTATGCCACGTCGCAAAAGAATCTTCACCAAGCCGGATCGCCGCGATCCACGTTACGACAGCCCAGTTGTCGGCCACCTCATCACCAAGGTCATGCAGGACGGCAAACGCTCGCTCGCTCAACGCATTGTTTACGCTGCGATCGATCGCGCCAACGAAGGAACCGACACGGTTGATCCTCTCGAGGTCATCACCCGTGCTGTTGAAAACTCCAAACCACGCGTTGAGGTTAAATCCCGCCGCGTAGGTGGTGCTACTTACCAAGTGCCTCTCGAAGTTGATCCAGATCGTTCCGAGTCACTCGCCATGCGCTGGCTCGTCACCTACGCACGCAACCGCAAGGGCACACCGATGCATGTTGCGCTCGCCAACGAGATTAAAGACGCTGCCAACAACCAAGGTGCTGCCGTTCGCAAACGCGACGACGTTCACAAGATGGCACAAGCCAACCGCGCCTTCGCTCACTTCCGCTTCTAATTTCACCTCTTCTTTTTGAAATTTAAAGTTTAGAGTTTAAAGTTTTGAACCCCAACCATCCAGATCGTCCTTATACGCTTGAGCGAACCCGTAATATCGGGATCGCTGCGCATATCGACGCCGGAAAGACCACTCTCACCGAGCGTATCCTTTTCTATACTGGGATGATTCATAAAATCGGTGAAGTGCACGATGGCGCAGCCACCACCGACTGGATGGAACAAGAGCGCGAGCGCGGTATCACCATCACCTCCGCAGCCGTCACCACCGAGTGGTGGCAGCACAACGAAGACAACGTCACCAAACTCTTCAACGGAGAGAAACACCGCATCAACATCATCGATACCCCAGGGCACGTTGACTTCACTGCTGAAGTTGAGCGCTCTCTCCGCGTTTTAGACGGTGCCATCGTGGTATTCTGCGGCGTTGCTGGGGTTCAGCCTCAAACTGAAACCGTTTGGCGCCAAGCTACCAAATACAACGTTCCTCGCATCGTCTTCGTTAACAAGATGGATCGCACCGGAGCTGATTTCGAACGCGTTGTTTCCGAAATCAAAGAAAAACTCGGAGCAAACGCCGTCCGCATCCTTATCCCAATCGGTTCCGAAGACTCGCTCAAGGGACAGATCGACGTGGTGAACCAAAAGGCCGTTTATTTCTCAGACGACGATCAGTTCGGTTCCACCTACACCGTTAAAGATCTTGATGCTACCCAACAAGTCATCGCTAAGGCTGCCTACGACGAACTCGTTTCCACCACCGCAGACTGCGATGAAATCCTCGGTGAGAAATTCCTCATGGAAGAGGAAATCTCCCTTATAGATCTCAAACAAGCCATCCGCCGCGCCACCATAGCTAACAAGCTAATCCCAGTTGCCGGCGGTTCTGCTTTTAAAAACAAAGGCGTTCAATACCTCCTCGACGCCGTCATCGATTACCTTCCTTCTCCGCTCGATATCCCATTCACCAAAGGAATGGACCCAGATAATCACGAGCGCATCATCGAAATCCCAACCACCGACCACGCGAAATTCACCGCGCTCGCCTTCAAACTCTGGGCAGACAAATTCGTCGGTAAACTCGTTTTCTTCCGCGTCTACTCTGGCGTCGTCCGCAAAGGCGATACGGTCTACAACCCACGCACTCGCAAGTCTGAGCGCATCGGCCGCTTGATCCGCATTCAAGCAGATGAACACAAAGACATCGATGCCTGCTTCGCCGGTGACATCGCTGCCATGGTCGGCCTCAAAAACGCTACCACCGGTGACACCATCGCCGCTGAAGGACACGACGTCGTCCTCGAACCCCCAACTTTCCCCGAGCCAGTCATCTCCATGGCTGTCGAGCCAAGAACCAAGGCCGATCAAGAGAAGCTCGCTCTCGCACTTTCCCGCCTCTCCGACGAAGATCCAACCTTCATGGTCAAGACCGATGAAGAAACCGGCCAAACCATCATTTCAGGAATGGGCGAGCTTCACCTCGAAATCATTGTCGATCGCATCAAACGCGAATTCAAAGTCGACGCCAACACCGGCGCTCCACAAATCACTTACCGCGAGACCATCACCAAGCCAGCTGGCGGCGAAGGTAAACTCGTCAAACAATCCGGCGGCCGCGGTCAATACGGTCACGTCATCCTTCACATCCAGCCTAATGAGGCAGGGAAGGGGATCACCGTTGAAAACAAAACCGTCGGTGGTTCCATTCCGAAAGAATACATCAACGCCTGCATCAAAGGCTGCCGCGAAGCGACCACCAACGGCGTCATCGCTGGCTACCCAGTTATCGATGTTCATGTCGATATCCTCGACGGTTCATACCACGACGTCGATTCTAACGAAAACGCTTTCACCATGGCATCCATCTTCGCGATGCGTGACGCTTTCAAAAAAGCAGGTCCTATTCTTCTTGAGCCTATCATGGCCGTCGAAGTCTCCACTCCGGACGACTACCAAGGCGACGTCATGGGCGACCTCAATCGCCGCCGCGGCCAGATCCAACACATGGAGTCCAAAGGCTCTTTCTCCGTCGTCAGCGCCAATGTTCCTCTCAAGGAAATGTTCGGCTACTCAACAGCCGTTCGCACCCTCTCATCGGGTCGCGCTTCCTACTCCATGACACCCTCTCACTTCGAACAAGTCCCTAACAACATCGTCGAGGAAATTGCCATCGACCGCGTTGCTTAATCTTCTAACAAACATCTCACAACCAACCACCACCTCAATCCCATGTCAGCTCAGAAAATCCGGATCCGCCTGCGTGCTTTCGACCATCGTGCCATCGATCGCTCGGCTCTTGAAATCGTGGAGACAGCAAAACGCACTGGCGCTCGTGTCGCTGGTCCTATTCCGCTTCCTACCCGCATCGAAAAATTCAGCGTTAACCGTTCGGTTCACGTCAACAAAAAGTCCGCTGAACAATTCGAAATCCGCACTCACAAACGCGTTCTCGA
The DNA here is from genome assembly GCA_021298895.1 of Luteolibacter sp. Classification (GTDB taxonomy): domain Bacteria; phylum Verrucomicrobiota; class Verrucomicrobiia; order Verrucomicrobiales; family Akkermansiaceae; genus Luteolibacter. The sequence continues at coordinate 20,312 of JAJTHK010000093.1, read as the reverse complement.
TATCGTCGATCCTACCGCTCGCACTGTCGATGAACTCAAAAAACTCAACCTGCCAGCAGGTGTCGACATCACCATCCGCATCTAACATTGCCCTGGCCTCGCATCTCTAATTTTAAATCTCTAATTTCAAATCTCTATGTCACTCGGACTCATTGGTAAAAAAATCGGCATGACCCGCATCTTCGATAAAGAAGCGGGCTCCAGCATTCCTGTCACCGTCATCGACGTGAAAGGCAACACCATCCTTCAAGCCAAAACTCCTGAAACCGACGGTTATACCGCTCTTCAGGTTGGTTTTGACGATCAAAAAGAATTTCGTGTTAACAAACCGGACCTCGCTCGCTTCAAAAAAGCAGGCTCCGCTCCGAAACGCCGCGTCCAAGAATTCCGCTTTGAAAACGGCACCGAAGTTCCAACCGAACATCCCGGCCTCGCTCTTTTCACCGCTGGTCAATACGTCGACGTCATCGGTAACACGATCGGTCGCGGTTTCCAAGGCGTTGTCAAACGCCACAACTTCGGCGGTCAACCAATGGCACACGGTCACATGATGCACCGTCGTTCCGGCGCCATCGCTGCTGGATCCACTCCAGGTCGCGTTTGGAAAAACCAAAAAATGCCAGGTCACATGGGAACCACCAAGTCGACCGTGCAAAATCTCAAAGTCATCGCCGTGCGCGAGGAAGACGGTGTCATCCTTGTTTCCGGTTCCGTCCCAGGCGCCAAAGGCTCCTACCTCACGATCCGTGCTGCTAAGAAAAAGTAAGCCGATCAACCGCAATATTCACCCTTCTAACTGAAACTTTCCGCCATGTCAGCTAAAGCCTTCACAGCAGCAGATGCCGCCTCCGCAAACCTCGTCCTCATCGGCGAGGACAAAGGACGCCAGGCAGTCCATGACCTTATCACCGCTTATCGTGCAAACCGCCGTTCCGGCACCGCACACACCAAAACTCGTGGTGAAGTCAGTGGTAACAACAAAAAGATCTACAAACAAAAAGGCACCGGTAACGCCCGTCACGGTGACAAACGCGCTCCGATCTTTGTCGGTGGTGGTGTTGTCTTCGGCCCACGTCACCGCTCCTACGCAAAAAGCGTTCCGAAGTCGGTTCGTAAACTCGCTCTCCGCCGCGTGCTTGGTGATCTAACCCGTGCTGAAAGAATCTTCACGGTTCCTTCCTTCGCTATCGCAGATGGAAAAACCAAATCTTTCGTCGCCGCAGTTAACGAGATCACCCAAGCCGATCGCAAGGTCCTCCTCGTGGGTAACTTCGACGACAACACCAAACTGGCCGCTCGCAATGCCGCTTGGACTCAGTTGGTTACTGCAACCGACGTTAACGTTGAGCAACTGCTCCTCGCTAAAGTCATCATCCTGGTGGGTGATGCTGTCTCAACCCTCGCCCAGCGCACTGTTTAATCCTTTAACGATAGAAATCTTACGACCATGAAAGACATTTACCAGGTCATCAAAAACGTCCGCCTCAGTGAAAAGGCCTCACTGCTTCAAGAGCAGAACAATGAGGTCGTTCTCGAAGTCGATCGTAACGCCAATAAGCTCGAAATCAAACAAGCGGTTGAGACCATTTTTGATAAGAAGGTCATCAAAGTCCGCACAGCAAACTACGACGGTAAAATCCGCCGCAAGCGCCGTGGTGACCAAGGCCGTACCCCGAGTTACAAAAAAGCCATCGTCCGCCTCGCGGATGGTCAATCCCTCGACCTCATCTAATCCAGTATCCCGCCTCACGGTGGGAATAAATAGAAACCAATTTTAACGTCAGCAAGTCATGCCACTTAAAACTTTCAAGCCCAACACACCATCCGAGCGCTACAAGGAGCTTCCGTCTTTCGACGAAATCACCAAAAGCAAACCGGAGAAGTCTCTGCTCACCCCGCTTAAGCGCTCAGGTGGACGGAACAACACCGGACGCATCACCACCCGCCATATCGGTGGTGGTCACAAACGTCACTACCGCTTGGTCGATTTCAAACGTAACAAACTCAACGTCGAAGCCACCGTGCTCGGCATTGAATACGATCCGAACCGCACCTGCCGTATCGCTCTTATCCAATACAAAGATGGCGTAAAATCCTACATCCTTGCTCCTGCCGGTTTGACCGACGGTGACAAAGTGATCTCAGGTGAAAACGTCGCTCCAAAAGTGGGTAACGCCATGCCACTCGGTAAAGTGCCTCTCGGAACAGAAATCCACAACATCGAGCTCCTTCCAGGTAGCGGTGGTAAAGTGGCACGTTCCGCGGGTCAAAGCGCTGTTCTCTCTAACCGTGACGGCGGCTGGGCTCTCGTTAAAATGCGCTCCGGAGAAATCCGCCGCTTTCACGAAGCCTGCTTCTGCACCATCGGTGTCGTCGGTAACCGCGACCACATGAACGAAGTTTCCGGAAAAGCCGGCCGCACTCGCTGGCAAGGTGTCCGCCCAACCGTCCGAGGTATGTGTATGAACCCTGTGGATCACCCGAACGGTGGTGGTGAGGGTAAATCCAAATCCGGTGGTGGTCGCCAACACTTGCTCTCACCATGGGGTCACGCCAAAGGTCAGAAGACCCGCAAACGTAAGAAAACCACCAGCGTTTTCATCGTCGAGTCGCGTCACGATACCAAGAACAAGTAATCCCTTTATAATCTCTAACTTAAACTAGATATGCCACGCTCCCTCAAGAAAGGCCCATTCGTCGATCAAAAGCTTCTCGCAAAAATCGATGCCGTTGCCGAAGCCGGTGCTGATCGCAAACCGATCAAAACTTGGTCACGCAAATCCATGATCACTCCAGACTTTGTGAGCCACAACTTCTCCGTTCACAATGGCAAGACTTTCGTTCCTGTCTACGTGACCGAAAACATGGTTGGCCACAAACTCGGCGAATTCGCTCCGACCCGTATCTTCCGTGCTCACGGTGGTATCGGTAAGAAATAATCCTTAAACTCTAAATCTTAAACTTTAAATCTCAAACAAGACTCTACTTACACATTCCAAGTTCCGGCTCAGGCCTCTTCCTTGGGATTTAGAATTTAAAGTTTAAAGTTTTCCCCACAAATGTTTACCTCCAGTCATACACCTTGCATTGCCGCTGCCCTTGGGCTGCTCGCAATCATCGTGCCGTGCCATGGAGAAGAGAAACTTTCTGCCGAGCAACTGAAAGCAACCATCGCCCAACTCCAAGAGCAAAACCGTACGCTGCAGCTCGCCATCGTAGAAGCAAACCTAGCTGAAAAGAATTCCAGCGAACAACTAAACCAAGTTCGCCAACGTCTTGAAGCGCTCGGTAAAAACCTTCTCGACGGAGGCGACGACCGCCTGGTTCAAGCCGCTGCAGACCTCGAGGTCGCCAACGAGCGCATCGCTCAACTCGAAGCCTCAGCCGCCAAACTCTCAGGCAACGTCCAAGACTACCTCCGCCAGGCGGTTGTTTCAGACCCAGAAGCTCGCGTTCGCGTCGAAACAGCTATGAGAGAGCTTGACTCTCTCAGCGGTCTCCGCCAGAAACCCCGCCCCGACATCCGCGCTGGCAATCTCCAGCAAGCAAGGATCGTCAGCCTCGACCAAGAATCTGGAATGCTTGTCCTTAACCTAGGGGAAACCCAAGGCGCAAAAATCGGAATGACCTTCCGTCTCATGCAAGGACAACAACCCTACGGTAAAGCCATCTTAGCAGATGTCCGTAAGGGAGTTTCCGGAGCATTCGTTGAACAACTCGACTCTAAAGATCACACACCCCGCCTCGGCGACATCGCCGTCCTTCTTACCCAAAACTAAGTTTAATTAACTCTCACCAAACCGCCGACCATGGAAGTCACCAGCACCACTAAATTTGTCCGTCTCTCGCCTAAAAAAGCGCGCGACGTCGCCCGCGAGATCCAAGGACTCCCCGTTTCGAACGCTCTCGATATCCTTACCTTCACTCCGAAAAAGGCTGCGCAACTCATTGCGAAGACTCTTAAGACTGCCATCGCGGATGCGGAAAATAATTTTTCTCTAGATACTAGCACACTTGTGATCAAACAAGCGGTCATCGGTGCAGGTCCAACTCTCCGTCGTTTCATGCCACGTGCCAAAGGCTCGGCTGGCGCCATCCTGAAGCGCAGCTCACACATCTCCATCACCCTCGTCGGTGCAGCTCCGGAAAAGAAAAAGCGCGCTCCTAAAAAGGCCGCCGCTAAGAAATCCGATGCACCAGCCACCGAAGAAACCGCTGCTGCAACCGAAGCCGCTACCGCATAATTCATTTATCTAACACTCTCCACCTAACACCATGGGCCAAAAAGTAAATCCGATCGCCTTCCGTCTCGCCGTCAATAAAGATTGGCGCTCCAAGTGGTACGCCGCTGGCAAAGACTACACCACCAAACTTCACGAAGACCTTGCCATCCGCGCATACTTCAAAGCCAAGTTGGTGAATGCAGGTCTTGCTCGTGTTATCATTGAGCGCGCATGGAACAGTGTCCGCGTCACTCTTCACTCCTCACGTCCAGGCCTTATCATCGGTCGCCAAGGCAAAGAGATCGAAATCATGACGGCTGAGATCCAAAAAATCTGCAAAGACTCACAAGTCAAACTCGACATCCTCGAAATCCGCAAGCCTGAGCTCGATGCTCAACTTGTTGCCGAGCAAATCGCTATCCAACTTGAGCGCCGTATCGCTTTCCGTCGTGCCATGAAGCGCTCCATTCAGACCGCTATGGAATTTGGCGCAGAAGGAATTCGCGTTCGTTGCGCAGGCCGCCTCGGTGGTGCTGACATCGCTCGTGCCGAAGGTTATCGCGAAGGCAAGGTGCCTCTCCAAACCCTTCGTGTTCCTCTCGACTATGGTTTCGCAGAAGCCCGTACCGTTTACGGTATCATCGGCGTGAAATGCTGGATCAACAAAAAAGAAGACGACAACCGTCAAGCACCAGAACGCAACGAGCGTGGTGATCGCGGAGATCGTGGAAACCGTAACAACAACCGCGGAGATCGTGGTGGTGATCGCCGACAAGGTGGTGGTCGTCCAGACAATCGCTCACAAGGCGCACCTTCCGCTCAATAATTTACAAGCCTAACAAGCCCTCATTTTAAACATAACTTTCACAAGGAGAAATAAGCCATGCCTTTGATGCCCAAAAGAACCAAGTTCCGCAAAAGTCACCGCGGATCACGCGCCGGTAATGCCCAACGCGGAACCACCGTCGCCTTCGGTGACTTCGGACTCCAAACTCTCGAGCGCGGTTGGCTCACCACCCGCCAAATCGAAGCCTGCCGTGTAGCGATCAACCGCTCACTCAAACGGAAAGGCAAAGTCTTTATCAGGATTTTCCCTCACAAATCCATCACCCGCCGTCCCCCTGAAACCCGGATGGGTAAAGGTAAAGGCGCCGTCGATACCTGGGTGTCCGTTATCCGCCCTGGTAACATGCTTTTCGAAGTAGCCGGCGTCCCAGAATCCGCCGCACGCGAAGCGATGCGCCTTGCTTCCTATAAGCTTGGTTTCCGCACCCGCCTCGTGACCCGTAACCCGCACCAATAACCTTCTAACTGATAAATACCATGGCCACTTCTAAAGCCAAAGACATCCGCGAACTATCTGCTGACGAACGCCTCAAACGCCTTCGTGATCTCAAACAAGAAACCATGAACCTGCGCCTTCAACGCGCAGCGGGTACTCTTGAAAACTCAGCTCGTTTTAAACAAGTGCGCCGTGAGATCGCACAAATCCTCACCATCACCACCGAGAAGGCCTGAGCTGTTCGCTAACCGCCTATCAATTCTAACCGATCCATCATTATGAGCGAATCATCCCAGGAAGCCGCAACCGCCGTTCACAAACGCAAAACTCGCGTTGGTGTCGTTATTTCTAACAAAATGGAAAAAACTCTCGTCGTTGAGCACGTTGCCCGCGTTCCGCACCCGAAATTCAACAAGATCGTCAAGCGCTCCAAGAAATACTATGTGCATGACGAAAAGAGCGAGGCTGCCATCGGCGACCGCGTTCGCATCATCGAAACCAAGCCAGTATCCAAACTCAAGCGTTGGGCACTTGCAGAAATTCTCACTCACTAAGCCCGGCTCATCCGGATTCTAATCCCTAAACTTAAATTTTAAATCTACTAAGCCATGATCCAGATGGAAACCAAGCTCACCGTTGCTGATAACACCGGTGCTCGCACAGCTAAAATGATCGGAGTTCTCGGTAAACGCAGCCGCTCCGCCCGCCTCGGTGACATCATCACCGCTCACATCCGCGATTCTATCCCAACCGCCTCCGTCAAAAAAGGCAGCGTGGTGAAAGCAGTCGTCGTTCGTACCTCTTATCCTGTCCGTCGTCCAGATGGCTCGGTGCTTCGTTTCGACTCCAACTCCATCGTCATCATCGACAAAGACAACAACCCACGCGGCACTCGTATCTTCGGACCCGTCGCTCGTGAGCTTCGTGAAAAACAATTCATGAAGATCGTCTCCCTCGCACCAGAGGTTCTCTAATCTAAATCTAACGATCCCACTTTCATGAGCAGCATCAAGACACACGTCAAAAAAGGCGACCAAGTCGAAATCATCTCCGGTAACCACAAAGGCAAACAAGGCACCGTCCTTAGCGTCAACGCCACCAAAGGCCAAGTCGTTGTCCAAGGTGGCCGCACGGTTCAAAAAGCCGTTCGCCGTTCCGAAGCCGATCCAGATGGCGGTATCAAAACCATCGACGCTCCCGTCCATATTTCCAATGTAAAGAAACTGGGCTAAGCCACCGCAAGGAGGCCGCCCGCGCTTAAGCGTTAAACACAAACCACGCGCTGACCCGCTAAAACAAAATGAGTACACCAGCACTACTGCAACACTACAAAGACAAGGTTGTGCCGAACTTGACCAAAAAGCTCGGTTACACCAATCCGCATCAAGTCCCTAGACTTGAAAAAATCGTCGTCACCTCCTGCATGGGCAAAGCCCCAGACCGCAAGGTAGCCGTTGACGATGCCGTCACAGAAATTTCGAAGATCACCGGCCAAAAGCCTTCGATCACTTACTCGAAAAAAGCTGTCGCTAACTTCAAACTCCGCGAGGGTGAAGCTCTCGGCGCACGCGTGACTCTCCGCGGCAGCCAGATGTGGGAATTCCTTCATCGCTTCATCAACATCACCGCTCCTAACATTCGCGACTTCCGCGGGATTTCCTCAAAATCCTTCGACGGACGCGGCAACTATGCTTGCGGTATTTCCGATCAAACCATCTTCCCGGAAATCGAACTCGACCAAGTGAAACGCCAGATCGGTTTCGACCTGATCTTCGTCACCTCCGCTCCAACCGACGCAGAAGGCCGCGAGCTTCTCATCGAACTCGGTATGCCATTCCGCGATACCAAGAAGGCTGAAGAAAACGCCGAACTTGCCAACGCATAACCCCATAGAATTTAAAGGAAACCACTATTATGGCAGTTCTCACAGACCCTATCTCCGACTTCCTCACCCGCTTCAAAAACGCGGCTCGTGCAGGCAATGAAGTCTTCACCGCACCTTACTCCAAAATCAAAGCGGACATCGCTGAGATTCTCAAACAAGAAGGTTATATCTGGAAATACGAAGTCATCACCGGCGAGCGCACCGAGCTGAAAATCAGCCCGAAGTTTGTCGATGGTCGTCCCGTCCTCACTGATCTCAAACGCGTCTCGAAACCTGGTCGCCGCCAATACGTCGGTTCCCAAGATATCCCACGCGTCCTGTCCGGCCTCGGCATCTCCATCCTTTCGACACCGAAAGGCGTGATGTCCGGTGCATCCGCAAAACGTCAGAAACTCGGCGGAGAAATCCTCGCCAACATCTGGTAATCCCCAAACTCGAACCTACTAACTATTATGTCACGAGTCGGACTCAAACCAATCTCTCTTCCTGAAAAGGTAGCCGTCAAAGTTGAAGGCAACACCGTTCTTGTCGAAGGCCCAAAAGGCAAACTCGACTTCTCGGTTCCTGCAGGTATCTCGCTCAAATCAGAAGACGGCACCGTTGTCGTCTCCCGTGCCTCCGAGCAACGCGTTCATCGTGCCCTTCACGGCACCGTTCGCAGCATCGTTAACAACATGATCACTGGCGTATCCACCGGATTCTCCAAGGATCTTGAAATCCACGGCGTCGGTCTGCGCGCTGCTGTCAAAGGTAAAGATCTCGATCTCTCCCTTGGCCGTTCGCATCCTTTGCTCCACCCAATCCCTTCCGGCCTCACAGTCACGGTGAACGAAAACACCAAGATCAAGGTCGAAGGTATCGATAAACAACTCGTCGGTCAGTTCGCTGCTGAAGTTCGTGGCTTCTATCCGCCAGAACCTTACAAAGGCAAAGGCGTCCGCTACTCAGACGAAAAAGTCCGCCGTAAGGAAGGCAAAAGCGTCGGCAAATAACCATAAACCATCTCTGTTTAATGAGCACTATCCAACGCAAAACTATCCGTCAACGGATCCACAGCCGTATCCGCCGCAAGGTGGTCGGCACTACCGAGCGTCCTCGCCTCGCTGTCCATTTCTCGAACCAACATGTCTACGTGCAGTTGATCGACGATTCAGCAGGCCGCACCCTCGCATCCGCATCCACCATGGACAAAAGCTTCGAAGGCAATGCAGCCAACATCGCATCTGCCCAGAAAGTCGGCCAACTGATCGCAGAGCGCGCGAAAGCCGCCAACATTTCAGACGTGGTCTTCGATCGTGGTGGTCACCTCTATCATGGTAAGGTAAAAGCCCTTGCCGACTCTGCCCGCGAAGCCGGTCTCAAATTCTAATTTCACCTAACACATGGCTACTACTCCTGAAAACGAAACCGCTGATGCGGTTATTACAACTCCAGAAACCGAAGCACCACGTGGTGGATACCAAGGCCGTAACAACGGTCAAGGTGGCCAAGGCGGTCAAGGTCGTGGCGGTCGCAGCGGCGGCCCACGTCGTGAAGAGCGTCAAGCAATCACTGACGGCGAAGGCAATGAACTCGCTGAAAAAGTGGTCTTCATCAACCGTTGTGCCAAGGTCGTAAAAGGTGGACGTCGTTTCTCCTTCTCTGCCCTCGTGGTTTGCGGAAACAAGCTCGGCAAAGTCGGTCTTGGTTTCGGTAAAGCCAACGAAGTTGCAGACGCCATCAAAAAAGCTAGCGAAGCAGCTCGTAAGGTTCTCAAGCCGATGAACATCGTTGACGGCACGATCCCTCACGAAATCTACGCCGAGTTCGGTGGCGGTAAAGTGCTTCTCAAGCCAGCATCTCCCGGAACGGGAATCATCGCTGGTGGTGGTGTCCGCGCTGTTTGTGAAGCAGTTGGTATCCGCGACGTCCTCGCGAAATCCATGGGCTCCTCCAATCACGCCAACGTCGTCAAAGCAACCCTCAAAGCTCTTTCATCCGTCCGCAGCCGTGAGCAAATCCTCGGTTCACGTGGTAAAAAGCAGAAAGAAAAAGCAATCTAATCTAACTGATCTGTAGGATCGGTCCAATCAGACAAATCCGACAGATTTAACCAAATTTAAAAAATGGAACTTCATAATTTAAAGCCAAATCCAGGCGCCAAACATCGTGTCAAACGTCTCGGTGCAGGTGAAAGCTCCGGAACAGGTAAAACAGCCGGTAAAGGTAACAAAGGTCAGAAAGCCCGCTCAGGATCCGGCACACGTGTTGGTTTCGAAGGTGGCCAGATGCCTCTTCACCGTCGTCTTCCTAAGCGGGGTTTCAACAACTACGACTTCCGTGACAAGTTCATCGTCGTCAACGTAGGTGATCTCGATTATCGCTTCGATGCGGGTGCAACCATCGACGAAAAAGCCCTCCGCGAAGTTGGCTTGGTCAATGGTCCTTGCGACAAAATCAAACTTCTTGGCGACGGCGAAGTAGAGAAATCTTTCACCGTTACGTTCGATAAAGTCAGCGCAACTGCGAAGGCTAAAATCGAAAAAGCTGGTGGTAGTATCGTTGATCCTGCTCCGAAATCGTAAGCTCAAAGTTTGACGAACCAACCGTCAACAACACTGATTTAGGAGAGGAAGCCATGCGCTTCCTCTCCGTGTTATCAAAAGTAACCATTTTCACTCTGAAGTTTTTCTAAAATATCATGATCTCTGCCTTCAAGAACACTTGGAATATCCCCGAACTTCGGGATAGGATTCTTTTTACACTCGCCATCATCGTTATCGTCCGCCTCGGCGTGCATATCACCCTACCAGGTGTTGATGGATCGGTCATCAAAGCATGGCTTGATTCACTTGCACAGAAAAGCCCTGATCAGGCAGGTGGTATCGGTGCGATTCTTCAGGTTTTCTCCGGTGGTGGTCTGACCCAAGCTGGTGTTTTCGCTCTGGGCATCATGCCATACATTTCTGCTTCCATCATGGTGCAGTTAATGACCGCGATCGTTCCAAAATTTTCAAGACTTGCCCGTGAAGATGGCGGCCGTCAAAAAATCACTCAGTACACCCGTTACATCACGATTGCCATCGCGATTGTGCAGGCGTATTTCGTCACACAAACCCTCATCAATCCAGAGAACATTCCTTACATGGCTGGAATCGAGAAATTCGGTACGCTTGTTGTGGATCAGTCGCTTCCTTGGGTTATCCTCACGATGCTTACTTTGGTTTCAGGTACCATATTACTCATGTGGTTAGGCGACCAGATCACCGAGAAAGGTATTGGTAACGGCGTATCCATCATCATCACAGTCAACATCATTTCCGCTCTTCCTGGTGCATTGGTTCAAGCATGGAAATTCTTCACCGATAAAGATAAAGGTGCTTGGTCTCCTATCATGATGGTTGTGATGATCGCACTGTTGTTGTTTGTGATCGCAACAACGATTGCAATCACCCAAGCTCAGCGCCGCATCGCTGTGCAATATGCCAAACGCATGGTGGGTCGCAAACAGTTTGGAGGTCAGACTCAATACCTTCCGCTCAAAGTGAACTACGCAGGTGTGATGCCCATCATTTTCGCGACCGCAGTTCTCTCGTTGCCTCCAATGATGTTGCAGTGGTTCTTTAAAGATCAAGGTTGGGCAAACACACTTTACAGCGAGCTAGTGGGTGGTGGAACATGGTATTACATTCTTGGTGGTGTCGGTATCTTCCTGTTCTCCTATTTCTGGGTTGCGATGATGTTCCAACCTTCTCAAATCTCTGAGGATTTGAAACGCAATGGCGGTTATATTCCAGGCGTTCGCCCTGGAAAACCCACAGCTGAGTTCCTCGATTTCACGATGACCCGTCTCACTTTCGCAGGTGCCATTTTCCTCGCAGGTTTGTTCTTCCTTCCTGCCGTGACTGGAGCCGTTGTCAAATTACCACCGAGCTCATTGATTCTTACCTTCTTCGGCGGAACCTCACTGCTCATCATGGTTGGTGTGGTGCTTGACGTGATGCGTCAGGTGGAAACCCACCTCATCCAGAAGCATTACGATGGTTTCCTCAGAAAAGGAAAACTCAAAGGTCGTTACGATCGTCTTGGAAACACTGGCAACGCTGCATCTCGCAATACGATTGTCTATCTCTACACGGTCGTTGCCATCATCATCGTAGTGGCTGCGGCTGCCTACTTATACAATTCAACCAAGGGTTGATCTAGAGTTCACCGTTAGGGCGGATCTCCTATTTCATCTACTTATTCCTGAGTTTTTGATCCAATGAGAATCGTTCTTCTAGGTCCACCCGCTTCAGGAAAAGGCACTCAAGGCCGGGCGATCGCATCACGCTTGGGTCTTAATTACCTGAGCACCGGAGCGTTGTTGCGTGAGGCGATCGAGACGCGTTGCGATCTTGGTCTTGCCGCAGAACCCATTCTCGCACGTGGCGGCTATTTGCCAGACGCTTTGATGGAACCCATCCTCGGCGAATGGTTAGACAGGCATGATTCAAAAAACGGATGGGTGTTAGATGGTTTTCCCCGTAGCCTCGGCCAAGCGCATTATCTCGATCAATGGCTTTCTAAACGCGCCAAGAAAATCGATCTCGCGATTGCTCTCGTCGCTCCGTATGAAAAATTAGTTAGTCGCATTCGCAGTCGAGTGGAATGTCCGGATTGTCGTTGGTCTGGAAAGACCGATGAACTCGTATTAGGAAATTGTCCAGTATGCGGCGGTGCAGCCAAGTCACGCCAAGATGACGACGAAGAGAATTTCAAGAATCGTCATACGGAATACGTCGCTTACACGCTTCCAGTCATCGATCATTACCGTGAAGCTGGCTGCTTGTTCTCCGTTCCGGCCACCGAAAGTCGTGATGCGATTTCCTCCAACATCCTCGCGCACATCGAATCCATTTCCTAACATTTACCAAGCTACTTTATCTTATGATGCGCGTTCGTATTCCTATTAAATCCCCCAAAGAAATCGATCGCATGCGCGAATCGGGAAAAATTGCTTCGCAGATTTTGCAGCAATTGCTCGCCGAGGTGAAACCGGGGGTGACGACCAAGGAGATCGATCAACTTGCGGCTGATCTCATGGCGAAGAACGATTGTCGAAGTGCGTTTTTGGGTTACCGCGGATTCGTTGGGCAGATTTGTATTTCGGTGAACGAAGAAGTGGTTCACGGTATCGGCGGACCACGTCGCATCCAGTTGGGTGATATTGTCAAAATCGATGTTGGGATCATCAAAAGCGGATTCATCGGAGACAATGCCAGCACCGTGGCTTGTGGTGAAATTCCTCTCGAAACCAAACGCCTCCTCGCCGTAACGGAGCAATCACTTTACGAAGCCATCTCTCATGCCCGTGCTGGTAGAAAATTGGCCGATCTCTGCGGCTCCGTTGCGGAATATGCCGAGCCTTTCGGTTTCACCATCGTCCGCGAATTCGTTGGCCACGGGGTTGGTAGAAAACTTCACGAAGAACCCCAAGTTCCCAACTTCCGCCCACGTGGTAAATCCCCAACCTTGATGCCAGGCATGACTCTCGCCATTGAGCCCATGATCAACGCTGGTGTCCCAGAAGTCCGTATTCTCGATGATGGTTGGACCGTCATCACCGCAGATCGAAAGCCTTCCGCACATTTCGAACACACCGTGCTCATCACCCACGGTGATCCCGAAATTCTAACAGACCGCCCACGCGTCGCTCTGCCTGAGCAAATCGGTATTCCTGCTCTTTGAGAAACGGTTTTATGAGGAGAAGGGACATTCCTGCCCCTCATATTTCGTCCCCCGCTGTTGAGGAGAAGGGACATTCCTGTCCCTTGTTTTTCCTCATCCGCAGCTCTTCAGGTTGATGGGTTCAAACGGTAAATCTCTGTAAATACCCATCCTCTGCTTGCTCCGGAAATATTATGTTTTGAACAGAAGGTAACAAAGAGAACGAAGGATGTTCCAGCTTCGCATTCTCAGTCCCAATTGCGGATCAGATTGAAACAAGAACATCATGGATTTCTGCCTTGATGATGCTCAGGCTCATGAGTCATGATCTCGAGTGTTGCAATTTTCTGCCCTATCAATAGCGACTAGTCGCTTTGTATCACGACGGGTCGTATGACGACTGTTCTGCTATCACTTGCGATGCTCATTCTTAATCTCAACTTCAGTTGGGAGGGTCAATGAGCGGAATGTTATGCACGCATCCGTCATTAGGATAAAAAACCTACATGAAAATCATGTATATACAAAAAAAAGAAAAGGGTTGCGGTAGCTGAAATTTCACACACTAATCAATGCTGAAATTTAATAATAAATATTATGAATAAAAAACTCACTCTAAAATGGCTCCTAAGCTTCATTCTGGTTTTCTGTGCATCATTATCTGCGCACGGAGAAGACAAAGCGGTTTCGCCGTTCGTAGGCAAATGGTGCAACAAGGACTTTAACACTGGTGGCGTTACGCGAGTCCACATCCGCCAGGAAGGAGATAAACTCATTGCCCACATGTGGGGACGTTGCTACCCAACTGAATGCGATTGGAAAGAATCTACAGCGAAAATCGAAGAAGGCGGCAAGGTATTGTCTCTTACCTGGAATTTGAACTTTGCAACTATAACCCAGAAACTAACTCTACTTGCTGACGGCAGCCTGAGTCTCGTAGACCATACCCACTATACCGACAAGAGCGGTCGAGGCGACAAGAATGACAAATACACATTCGCCAAAGGGCTTGAACACGACTGGAGTTATCCACGAGAGAAGTAAAATCGTCGAATGAGCGGATTTTTCCGACTTAGACCGTTTGCCCATTCGCGTCAATTTAAGCACATAAGTCACTTATTCTCATAGATTTACAAAAATAAAGTTTGACAAGTTATTGAGGTCGGCAGGCTTGGTATGTTCAGAAACCATACCCAACCAACAGCTTTAGCTGTTGGCACTTTTGCCGCTCTTCCCGATCTCAAAGCCATCGCGCTACAATGCGGACTCATCGTTCGGAATAACAAAAAATTCTCCGCCGAAGGATTGCTCCTCACTTTGTTTAAAGCCATCTCAACAGGAAACGCTTCTTTCAGTCAGATGGCTGCTAGCTTGGGTGAATGCGAAGTAAGGACTCTATCACGCCAGGCTCTACATCAACGAATGAAGCCGGAGGTGATAGGGTTTCTTGAGGCCGTTTTGAAACATGTTGGTCTCTCTACTCTCAATATGAAAGAGGAGGATGGATCTTATCCTTTTCGTAGAATCATTTTGGAAGACGCCACTCAAATGCGCATGCATCCAAAAAATCATCCTTCGTTCCGCGCCGTAGCGAACAACAGCGGTGTCACTTCCGGAGCGAAGATCGATGTGATCATGGATCTAGTGAGTGGAGAGCTACTACGCCAAAAAGAAACTCAAGGATATGTGCAGGATCGATCTTTAGGGCCAGAGCTTCTACCCATGATAATGGAAGGGGATTTGGTGTTACGCGATATGGGTTATTTTGACGTAAGTTCATTTGCCTACATCGAATCTCAATCAGCTTACTGGTTGAGCCGCCTCCATGGACAAGCAAGTGTTAGATTACTGGATGGAACAACTCTTGAAGAACTGCTATCAAGAACAACGGAGAATTTTATAGAGATTGAGGTCACACTCACCGAACAAAAACATCGTGCACGCTTGATTGCTGTTCGCTCCAGTCCAGAGGTGGCGTCGCGTCGCAGACAACAGAGAAAAGACAAACGCAGACGCAACGGCACACAGGCAAGCAAACGATCTCTTCAAAGGGAGGACTGGGATATACTCATAACAAACATTCCTGCGGACAAATGCGGATTGGACGAACTTGTTCGGCTGTATCGTCAGCGCTGGGAAATTGAGATTCATTTCCGAGCATGGAAGCAATCCTTGGAGATGCGCAGGGCTCTCAATCGGATAACAAGCCGCGTTCATTTGCATGCGTTGATTCTTACCGCGATGATTTTCTCTGCTCTGGCAATCAAGATTCAAAAATGGGTTCAGAAGTGGAAGCCTCGCCTAGAAATTAGCGTGGAAAAACTCTTCATATGGCTATCCGGGCGGCTGCGTATATTGCGAAGCTTGAAGTCAGAAATCCCGATAGACCTCAGGCATATTAGCCGATGTAAACGCAAACGATCATCGCTACATCAAAGTGGTTGCGGACTTAGACCCTTAAATTGACGCGAATGGGCAAACGGTCTAAATGGCAAAAACGATTCTAAAGCCTAAATTCGAGCTGTTCGATCCTGGTTCTGTGGCCTTTTCTCCACTGACGGATACACAACCATAATTTCCGACGTAGTTCGATCCTCATCAGTTTCCACCTCAATCTTCTGTATTCGCGTGAGCTCATGCGAGATACTGTTCATTTAAACAGTATCTAGTCAAACGTTATTTTTTGGGCTTCGAGGACATCTGCCGCGATTTGCTCCCTAAGCGCGTCGATATTGGGAAATTTCCTTTCTTCACGGATGAAATGGACAAACCGAACCCGAAGAATTTGTCCGTAAAGATCGCCAGAGAAATCCAAAAGATGCACTTCCAGGGTTCTTGTGGTGCCGTCAACGGTCGGCCGCACCCCGAGGTTAGCAACCCCGCGCAACTCGCCATTCACCTCGACCAACCAGACCCCGTCATTAGGAAGCTGCATATCAGCAAAATGCAAATTCGCAGTGGGAAAACCCAAGGTTCGACCAAGTTTCTGACCCTCGATCACTCTCCCTGATAGCTCGTAGTGACGACCAAGCATGGCTTCAACCTCGTGAAAGTTGCCATCGCGGATTGCTTGGCGGATGCGGGTGCTGCTGATCCGCTCCCCGTCCCAGATCACCGGAGGCACGGCAAAAAGCTGGAATCCTAACTCATCAGCCATGCATTTAAGCAGATTCACATCACCGAGTCGTTTGTTTCCAAAACGCCAATCCTCGCCCACCGATATGGATGCGACATCTGCCGCACAGAGTTTTCTGACAAAATTCTCAGCCGGCATCGCCGCAAATTGATGATCGAAATGGATCACCAGCAAGCCATCTACCCCATGAGATTTCATGACTGAGGCCTTATCATCAAGTGTGGCGAGCAGCGAGCTGGGGGCTTTGCTGGCTGCAATGACTCGGATAGGATGTGGAGAAAAGGTTACCACAAACGACATTCCCCCACTCGCCCTTGCGGATTGAACCGCTTGATCGATTACTGCTTGATGACCGATGTGGACGCCATCGAACACGCCAAGCGCTAGGTGCAGCGGTCCTCGCTGAAGCGCCAGATCTTCAAGCTTGTCGAGACGGATAGGCATGACATTTTTACGCTCCGCGCATCAGTGAAATTTCTGCCAATGAGATCAAGGCTTTAAGCAATATCTCAGGATTCGCCTCTTTAAGTTGCGCCACCGTCACAGAACGATCCAAATTGAATTTTCCCGATTGAGTCCGACGCAACGCACTGAGGTGAGCCCCACAGCCGAGTTTTTCGCCGATATCATTCGCATAAGTGCGGACATAAAAACCTTTTGAGCAATCGACCCGGAAATCGACTTCTGGAAGCTCGACTCGTTTGATTTCATAGCCCGTCACACGCACGGGTCGCAATTTCCGCTCAATCTCCACGCCCTTGCGCGCCAATTTGTATAGCGGCACCCCATCCATTTTGATCGCGGAAACCATCGGTGGCATTTGTTCAAATTCGCCTTTGTAGATCTCGAATGCACCACGGATATCGGCTTCGGATAAATTTCCTACCTCACGAGTTTCTAACACTTCTCCCTCTTTATCCTGAGTGCTGGTGCGCTGACCTAAAGTCAGGGTTCCTTCGTAAACTTTGTCTTCGCTCATCAGCAAGTCCTGGATCTTAGTCGCTTTGCCGATGACAAGCATCAACAAACCGGTCGCCATGGGATCGAGCGTTCCGCAGTGACCGATCTTCTTGGTATTTAAAGCACGTCTCGCAATCGCCACCACATCATGCGATGTCATGTCCGGTGCCTTATCAACTAACAACACCCCACTGGGACCGTTGTATTCTTCAGCTTGTTTTCTCATCTTATATTGAAATTATTATTGTGAAGCCAATGCCTGCTTCAAGGCCGATAGAACTTTTGGCTTCGCCTCAGAGAGCGGTCCCGCCATGCGAATTCCGGCTGCCAACGCATGTCCACCACCACCGAATTCCGTTGCAACATTGCATACGTTGATTCCGGAATCTTTCGAACGCATCGATACCCGAATTTTACCATCGTGTAATTCTTCAAAAAACGCGGCGACACGCACACCTTTCACCGAGCGGATCATATCGATGAGTCCCTCACTGTCGTCTGGCTGGAGATTCAGATCGAGTCTCGTTTGATCCAACAACTCCCAGCAAGCAAGTTGCCCGTCGTCGGAAATTTGTAGGGTATTCAACAATGCACGCATCAACTCCAATCTCCGATATGGATGATTATCGTAAGTATCGGCGTTGATCTTTCCGACATTCAAGCCACGTCTGATCAAATCTGCACCGAGCTCATAAGTCGCTGCCGTGGTCGATCCGTATTGAAACGATCCGGTATCGGTCGATACCGCGACATAGACGGCATCCCTGGTTTCATCGGGGATGGGATAACCTAGGGCTTTGATCAATTCGTAAATAATCTGACCCGTCGCCGGTTTCCTTGCGTCGATCAAATTGATATCTCCGTATGCTGGATTGGAAATGTGGTGATCGATGTTCAACCAAATTTTAGCCTTGGAAGCCGCATGCAGCGAGCCGTCGCCCAATCTCGGTTTGGTTGCCGTATCGAGTGCGATCGCAACCTCTACCTCAAGCGGATCTTTAGGAGGGGTCGTGACTTTTTCTGATCCTTTCAAAAATTCCAAGCTCTCTGGAACTCCGTCTTCATTGATGATGAAAACCGTTTTTCCCATCGCCATCAGAGAAAAGCCCAACGCGATCACAGATCCTATCGCATCGCCATCTGGCCTGACGTGGCTCATCAATACAAAACGTTGATGTGCTGAAATCACCGCACCTATTTCATCGATGACTTTTTTGAATTCTTGATCGTCCATGGAATTGATTACCCATCTACCGTGGGTCGGGGCGCGGATTCTCACCACTCAAGCCCTTGAAGCAAGGACAAAGCAACCTCAGGGCCGATGAGCGCCAGAAATACCTAGAATAAGCTATTTCTCATGCCAAAACCCTTAAAACAGGCTTGCCCATTTGCCCCCAAGAAGCCATCTACCACCCGTGCGTGATCTGTTAGTCAATCCAGCTTGGGAAGAGGAGGATCTCGGTATGCCATTACCGGATTCCACCCATGCCTGCTCTGTCTGCCTCCCAACTTGGGATGCAGTCGTCGGCTATGAGGAAGGTCGCGAGAAAGTATTGCGCCGACTCCGCACTGGATATCCCCGCTTTTTCAAACATCCTACCGTCGAACGCATTTTTGATAACGCGCGTACCGAACTTGCGGGAGAAGGTGAGGATGTTTTGGTATTACCAACAAAACTTTCCGCACAACGCGCCCATCGTTGGTTAGAGCGTCAGGCTGAAACCGCAATTCGAGCCGCATCATTTCACGGGCTACAGGCTCTGGTTTTTCCTGAAAAAGCCAAATCTCTAGCCAATCTTTACTGGCGGTTCTCAGGAGAGGGTATTTCCTCACGTGCAGCGCAGGACTTTCTCGATGGAAATCTCCGTGAAGGATCTAAATCCCATCTCCTGTCCCGCAGGATCGCAAAATTCAATGGAGGAAACCCCGAAGACACATTCATTTTCAGTAGCGGCATCTCCGCTGGCCTAGCCGCTCTTCGCGCCCTCCCGGGCATACGCGAAGGCAAGAAAACCCTTCAAATCGAGTTTCCATACGTCGACACCCTGAAAATCCAAGAACGCTTCGGAAACGGCGTCGTCTATCTCATCGAAGCGGTCGGCGAATCCTTCGATGAGGCGATCCAACGCATCCGCGCTGGCGAATTTGCAGGAGTCTTTTCGGAAGTACCCTCCAACCCACTCCTCCGCACTATCGATCTCAAACGTATATCCGAGGCCTGTGCTTTTTCTAAAACACCTCTGGTTCTGGACGACTCATGCGTCGGCCCTCTCAATGTAGATGCCCTACCGCTCTGCGACATCCTCACCTCTTCGCTCACCAAATGGATTTCTGGCACAGGCGATGTCATGGCAGGAGCGCTCACTCTCCGCTCGGATTCGCCATTGATCGCCGATCTCAGGGATTCCATTTCCGAAGATGCCGCCGAATGTGCCCCGCTTTATATCGCCGATGCTGAGATCCTACTCTCTAACATTAAGGACTACACAAAGCGTAACGGACTCATCAACGATAACGCCCTGAAACTCGTCGAGTTTTTAAAAACCCATCCAGCCATCGAACACGTTTGGCATCCATCGGTCATCAACACCGCAAACTATGATGCCATCAAACGCAAAAAAGGTGGCTACGGCGGACTCATCTCCATCTCGCTCGTAAATCCCAAAAAAGCCCCAAAGGTTTATGATGCTCTAAAACTTTCCAAAGGCCCATCCTTTGGAACTCCTTTCACTCTCGTTTGTCCATACACCCTACTCGCTCATTACGACGAACTCAGCTGGTGTGAGGACTGCGGAGTCCCGAGCAACCTCATCCGCATATCCGTCGGAAACGAACCCGCTGAAACCATCATCGCTGCGTTTCAGGAAGCTCTGTCCTTATAGAAAATATCCTGAAGGGATAACAGACAATAGCCTAGGGTCGGGGAGCGAAGCGACGACCAGCCTAGGAAAAACGCTCCCCACCCATCGCACCCTGAAGGGCGTGCTAGAATCGAAACATCGTAAGCGAAGGAAACGCTGCCCCCCGTGAAATCTCGCGGAGCCCCGAACCTCCGCGGTAGCCTCGCGGGATGTCCCCTTCATCCGTCCCCAAGCCGTGGCGCGTCGCAGACGTGACCTTCGTCGAGATCGAGATCCG
>JAJTHK010000034.1 GCA_021298895.1 Luteolibacter sp. | reverse complement strand
TACGAGTCTTCCGCTACGCTCCAGCCTCTCCATTCCACCTCACCCGCTAAGAAACCAAAACAATAACAAAGACTCCCGAAGACCAGACAAGGACATTAATAAATCTGACAATTTACTGGCAACATAAAGGAGACCACTTCAGGCTTTCTGTCTTCGACTCCGAGGTCCGCGCCTACATGCCACCACGTTCTTCGATGAATGTGATTCTTGAAATCGACCGCATGCTCCGCGTCACGAAGCCAATTCCCAAAACAACGATTGCCAAGCAGTTGGGTGAAATTGCGCTAATGATCAAGCGACGTTCTTTCATCGTACTGATTTCTGATATGTTTTCTGATTTGGACGATGTGATGGCGGGTCTGGATCATCTAAAATTTGCAGGACATAACGTCATTGTAGTTCAACCGCTTGATACCTATGAGTTGGAATTTCCATTCAAAGGAACATGGAGATTCGAGGGCTTGGAAGGTGAAGAACCATTAACTACTCAAGCAGAACGCATGAAAGAGTCATACATGGCTCAACTCAATCAATTTCTCGGCGACCTAAGCTCAAGATGCATGGGTAGCGGTATCGATTACACCTTGGCTAACACCAAGACCCCACTCAACACGGTGTTGAGTGAAATCGTTCTGAAACGTCAAAACCTAAGTAGCCCATCGGCTATAGCCCGTTCATGAGTTTTCTCAATCCATTCATCCTTCTTGGTGCGCTCGGTATTGGTTTGCCGATCCTAGCGCATTTGCTCAATCGTCTTCAAGTCCAGCGTACCGATTGGGCAGCGATGCAGTTTCTTAACCGCAGTGTCAGGGTGCGCAGTCGGCAACTTCGTTTGCGCGATGTGCTTCTGTTGATCCTGCGTTGCCTTGCCTTGCTTCTATTGATTTTCGCCATTGCCCGTCCTGCATGGAAGGGTGATAGCGCTTCTTGGATTCCTGGTGAAAAACGTGCGGGCGTCGTCATTGCAGTCGATAGTTCCTTCAGTATGCAACATGGCGAAAAAGGTTCCTCCCGCTTTGACCTTGCTCTAAAGCAGGTTGCTACGATCAGTGGAAAAATCGAAGCGGGTGATCCTGTTACATTGGTTTTGCTGGGTGGAGATGAAAAGCTCATCGCCCATAACATGATTTTTGATCCTAACAAATGGGATGATGTCGTGGAGAAGTTGGTTTCAACTCCTACCACGACCGATTGGGACAGTGTTCCGAAGCGTCTCAAAGAGTTTGCCGATGATATGGATTCTTCTCAGAAGGAAATCTACATCGTTACGGATGTGCAGGCACGCGATTGGAAAAAACGCTCATCACAATTTCATCAGGCATTGGTGGATCTAGGTTCGGGTGCCAGCGTATTCATGGTTCCTGTTTCAGGTGATGGGGCGAATTTAGCGGTTACGGATTTGGATTTAGTTTCAGGTGCGCTTCGCAAAGGAACCATCGCGCGTTACCAAGCCACGGTGCGAAATTACGGAACCGAACCGGTTTCTAATGTTGAGGTCCGCTGCAAGGTCGAAGGTATACAGATCGATAGCAAAGAAATCCCTGTCATCGCGCCGGGTGCTTCAGGAACGGTATCTCTATTCGTGCCGTTTCATAATGCCGGCACCACACCGATCACTGCGGAAATTTCAGGTGATCTCTTAGAGGTTGATAATGTAAGGCGCGTGGTTGCAGTGGTGAGTGATCAGGTTTCCGTTCTGTGTGTCGATGGCTCATCAGGCGGTGAGGCTGGTAAGCTTGTCAGCGCGGCACTTACGGCTCGTGGTGATGGCTCCGCAGGAGAGGCTTACACGGTGCGCACCATTCCATGGCTCTCTTTCCCTAGTGAGGATCTTGAAAAAATCGATGTGATCATCCTCACCGATGTGCCGGAAATTACAAAAGATCAATCCGTCCAACTCTCTCGTTTTGTTCGTGAAGGCAATGGCTTGGTCTGGTTTGCCGGCGATGATGTGAAAGCAGCATCTTGGAATGAGCAAACCGGTGATGGTGGTAATCCTTTATTGCCTGCTACCGTAGGTCAGTTGGTTAATACCAGTGATGCCGTTGGAGCTGGTAAGCCGCTTGATCCTAACATGCCGGACCACGCCGTATGTTCGCCACTTCGTTCTTTGGCGGAGGATTTGTTCAGTGAAACGCGTTTCCTGAAATGTTTGGAGCTGAAACCTGCCGCATCCAGCTTCACCGTGCTGCGCTTGGCTGGCAGCGGATCGCCTATCTTATTGGAACAATCACTTGGCCGTGGACAGGTATTCATGTTTGCAACCTCAGCACAGATTACATGGAACAACATGGCGCTCACTCCAGTTTTCCCAATGCTCATGCAGCAGATTGTCACTTATCTTGCTGGACGCGAGTTCGAACGCCCGCAAACGGTAGGGGAATCACTTTCTCTTTCCTTTGTTGAAGAACCGGATGCCAGCGATGCGGTATTTGATACTCCTTCTGGAGAAACCATCACCGTGCCAGTTCGCGAATATCGCAAGCAATATGTGTCCATGATCGATAGTGCCGATGAGGTTGGATTCTATACCGCTCGAGTCAGTGTCCAGTCTTCTGGTATACCTATTGCGGTCAATGTTGATACCGCAGAATCCGAGATCGCAAGCCTGCCTGCGGAAGAGCTCAAAGATTATCTCAAAGATACTGGAATTATTATCGCAGCAAATGATGCCGACCTGTCAGCAGCCATTGATATGACTCGCACGGGTCGTTCATCTTGGAGATTTTTCATGATGGCCGGCTTGGCATTTTTAATTATCGAATGTCTTTTTGCGGACCGACTTCTGCGCCGCCAAGAATCAAAAAACACCCAACAAGAACCCATGCCTTCGGGCGCATAAGGAGCCAATGATGTTTGAGACTATTTCCAGCTTTACCCGTATTGAGGATCTATTTTTTGCGCGCCCAGTTGGGCTGATCGCTTTGTTTTTCATCTTGATCGGGATTATCGCACTCGGGGTTTATCTATACCGCCGTTCATGGGGGTTGAATCCATTTACGAGAATTTTTCTTGGCGTTGCTCGCGTGATCGTAATCGCAATTGTTGCGTTAAGCTTGCTGGAACCAACTGCAGTCATCAAGGAGACCGAGACTCGGCTTCGCGGCTTGCCGGTTTTGTTAGATGTTTCTGAGAGCATGAGCATGAAGGATCAGCGCAAGCGGCCGGAAGATATCATGGAGGCGGCTTCCGCATTGGGTCTTGTAAATGAGGATGATGAGAAAAATCCCGATCGCGCTGTCATGTCCCTAGATTCGAAAGAACGCCTGGCTATCACCACAGCGTCCAGACTTGATCTCGCGAAGTCAGTATTAACAAAATCAAAACAACCGATATTCGAGTCTCTAGGTGAAGATCTCGATCTCAGTTATTATGCTTTTGGTAAGTCGCCGATCATGATCAGCGATTCCACGCTGCTTAATTCGAAAGAAGTGGAGAAATTGAACGCGGATCAGCCAGTCACATCCATTGCAGAGTCGCTCGACATCGTTGCTAATTCTGGTAATGTGGCTCCAGCAGGTATCGTGCTCTTTTCTGACGGTATCGATAACGATTCTCCACTCCGTTCCGAGGCTATTTTACGCGATCTCGGTTCACGTGGCATTCCCGTATTTCCTGTTGCTGTAGGACTTACGGATCCGGATGACGTATCCATCCGCAACATCGTGATGCAGGAAGTCGCGTTCTCAGGTGATCGCGTTCCAGTGCGCGTGCAGATTCAGTCAAAGGGCTATGAAAAGCGCACGGCGAAGCTCTCGGTGATGTTGAATGGCCGAAGTGTTTCCCAGAAAGACGTGCGACTTGAAGGTGGATTGCAGTTTGAGGATATCGATTTCAGGGTGGATGTTTATGAAAAGGGTGCGGCAAGTATCGCTGTCGTTATCGAACCATTTAACGATGAAATTTCTCCTTCTAATAACCAAGTCGAGCGCAGTATTCGCATCGTTAATGAGAAAGTCAAAGTTCTCTATATTGAGGGTAATGCGCGTTGGGAGTTCCGTTATCTCTCTGCGATTCTGAAACGCGATCCACGCATGGATGTGACTTTCATTGCATCGAGTGTCGGCCCCGAAATCGCTCGGAACTCCCCAGATCACATCGAGCGTTTTCCTAACAAACCGGAGGAAGCGTTCAAATATGACTTGGTCATTCTCGGTGATACGGATGCCGCTTTCTTCAAAGAGGAAGAACTGAAGCTCCTAGAAGAACTGATTCGTGATCGTGGTGCTTCATTGTTAATGCTTTGTGGTCCGATGCATTCACCTATTTCGTATGCCGGAACTCCCGTTGAATCCATGTTGCCCGTGCGTTTTGATTCCGAAGGAAAATGGGAGGATGTTCCGGAAACGGTGTTTCCGGTCCTCACACCTGAAGGACGCAGCAGTATGGTCATGACCATGGAGCATAAGGCAGAGGACAATGATCGCGTTTGGAGTCGTGTTGCTCCTCTCGACCATCTACCACCTTTGATTGGAACTAAACCAGGTGCTACAGTGTTGGCAACGCTCTCGGATTCGGGTTCACAAGGTTACCCACTTGTTGCATGGCAGCGTTACGGCACTGGAAAATGTATGTCACTTGCTACCGATCGTTTGTGGCGCTTGCGCTTCAATACTGGCGATAAGTATCACTGGCGTATTTGGTCTCAGAGCATCCAGTTCCTAACTCTTTCCCGTCTCATGGGCGAACACAAACGCATTCGCTTGGAGACCGATCGTGCGGTCTATCCTGTGGGCGGACAAGGACGTCTTTATGCTCACGTTCTTGATGAAAGCTATGAGCCAATCATGCAGCCTGGCTTCGATGTCTTTGTCAGTTCAACCGATGAATCCAGTTCCAAGCAACGGGTTACTCTCCGTCCAGATCGCACCCAGCCAGGCTTGTATGAGGGATATTTTTCTCCACCCGGTGTTGGCCGCTATCGCATGGAAGCGAATGAAGATGACCTTCTCGTTTCCAATACAACGGAATTCCAAGTGGTCGATGCGAAACCGGAAATGATTGATACGGATATGCGTCTTGCCCAGATGGAACGCATCGCCGAGCTAACAGGCGGAAAGTGCATTTCCATCGATCAAATTCCTCAACTCGATGAACTCGTGAACAAAGAGCCTCAAACGACTACAGTGCGCTCGGAACGCGCAATTTGGGATAACGGCCTTATCTCCTTGTTGCTGATTGGTTTACTTGGATCCGAGTGGTTGCTACGCAGAAAAAATGACCTTCCTTAAATATGGATAATAAATTAACAGCCCTAAACGCAAGTTTGGACACCATATGGCGTCGCACGCAGCTCAAGCATATCTTCACTGGATTGCTTACGATGTGTATTTGGGCGATCCCGATTTTCATGATTGGCATGCTGGTGGATCGTTACGCCTATTTGCCTTCCTCAGCACGGTGGGTCGTTCTTTTGATTTTGTTAGGCGTTGCACTTTACAAAGCATGGCGCAGCGGTTGGTTCAGTTTGCGCTCATTTGATGCCAAGCGCAGTGCTCATCAAATTGAAAGTCATCAAAAGGAGCTCGATAGTTTGTTATTCACCGCCCTGCAGTATCGTGAAAGCGGTGCAACTCCGGGTACATCCTCAGCGCTCTGGGAAGCCAGTCTTCAAAAGGCTGAAGAGGCTTCCAAGAGTTTGCGCATTTCAGAGATTGTGGATTTTTCCGCACTCAAGCGCCCACTGCGTTTGGCAATCATCATGACATTGGTCATCGGCACGTTCGGTGTCTTCAACGCATCGTTTCTTGCAGTTGGTATCAAGCGGATCTTCGCTCCTTGGACGACCACTTTCTATCCTACAAAAACCCAAATCGAACATGGTAATCAAATACTCACCTTGAAAGAAGGTGATGCCGCGAAGATTGAGATTCAGATTTCAGGAGATGTTCCGAAAACAGCGGAGTTCGAAATCGTCACAGGTGAAGGTAGATCGAAGGAGATCGATATAGAGTTGAAAAAAGATATCGATAAGAAGAAAGGCGTCGGGACCTACGCGATCGCCTCCGCTTCACGGGATTTCAGCTATCGCATCAAAGCAGGTGACGCACGTAGCGACTGGCATGATGTTCGGGTGATTCCCGCACCTCGCATTGATGATGTGAAAGTCGTGCTGGATTATCCAACTTACTTGCAAAAACCGCAAGAGACGATCGAGGCTCTAACACTCACTGTGCCGGAGAGCACACGCGTGAAATGGCAACTCTCATTAGATCAGCCAATCCAGAAAGCTGTTTTGAATCGTGATGGCCAAGAGCCTCTTGAGCTTAAGATAAGCAATAACGGACGCGAACTTATTATCGAAGAACTGGTTCAAGCATCACGTGGCTACAGCTTCTCTTGGATTGAAAAAAATCATGGATTCGAATTTACTAGCCCACGCTATTACATGCAGGTGGCATCGGATCAGGCACCTCGTGTGGAATTGGTTTCGCCAGAATCGAACGTCGTAGCTATGTTAGGTCGCCAACTTGATCTTATGGTCCGGGCAAGTGACGATTACGGGATCGGTTCCGCATCCGTCATCCATCGCGTTAATCTCAGGCCTGAAAAGATCGTTCCTCTGACCAAGCTTCCGGTCAGTGGCGGCGGTGAGCAAAAGATCGAATGGGATTACCGTAAGGAATTAGCCGATTTGCAAATTGGCGACACGGTTTCATTCTTGGTGGAAATCGCCGACCGTTACCCAACACCTCATGTCGCTCGCACGGATACGCGTCGAATTACGTTCGTATCCCGAGAGGATTATTTGGCGCAGATCGAGAAAAAGCTGGATAGGTTGCTCTCACGTGTCCGTGCCATTTATCGACAAGAGCGCTCCGCTCATGCGCTGGTGAAAACCCTAGATGTTAACCAGCCGAGTTTCTCACAAACCTGTCAGTTAGAGGCGATCCGTCAGGAGATGCTGCGTCAGCAACTCAAGGAGACCGTCACAGAGGTTAGGTTTTTACTTGCTGATTTGGATGCCAATAACATCTCTGGCGCGGTTGAAAATGAATCGCTCAAGCTCATTTGTGCTGAATTGGAAAAAGTATCCGATGAAACTCTCGCGAAAGCAGCATCCTTGTTGCGTGATGTCGCTGGTTTGGATACTAAGAAAGCAAATGATGGGCTCGCGCTCATGGCAGCGGATGCGATGGTGAACCAGTCTGCTCGTGAACTCGCAAAAGTCGTATTGCAACGCGGTATTGATCCTGCTCGCGAAGTGTTTGCACTCGAACTTCATATGCTCTCTCAAGAGCAGGCGAAACTTCGTCAACTCACAGTTGATTTTGAATCCTCCAAGGATGATAAGGCATTGGAATTGATCGTAAAACAACAGGAAGAACTGGCGGGTTGGACCACCGCCTTGCTCACGGATTTGGAAAAAGGCATGCGCTATGATAAACGTCCTCTATCAGTTTTAACCCTTTTGCGCAGGATGAAAGAATTGCGCGCATCCGGAATTGAGAGCGGCATGAAAGAAACCGCCGCACTCATTCAGAAGCAGCAGTTCGCCCAAGCATCCGAAAAACAGCTGCAAATTATCAAACCATTACTCAAAGCGGAGTATAGCGTTCGGACCGGTGCGGAATACGCTGCAATCAAGGCGAACCATGAAATGCTCAGCTCTCTATTAGCTGAGCAAGTCAAACTGCGCACGGATTGCGAAGCCCTGAAAGACGATCAGTTTGTCACGAAGCGTGATGAATTAATCGCTAGCCAGACGCGGTTGAGGAAACTCATTTTGCAGGCGATCATTCCATCGATTCCCGCACCTCGCACACGCTTGTTAGATCAAGCTTTGCCTGTTATTCCTCCAGTGGATGCTCTGCGTGCTGCTACCGAAAAAGGCATGACCGAAACACTTGCGGAGTTGGGGAATGGATCGAAAGCGACAACTATCGCAAAACTCCAATTAACAGAAAAATCTCTAGGGGATCTCAACGAAATCGTCAAAACATGGTCGGCGCAACTGGCTCTACAAACTCAGGGCCTGACATCCCTCGTCACCAATTCCACAAAACGCCTGACCAGGATCGAAGATTGTGAGAACCGGCAGATTGCGCTTCTTGAACAGACTGAAGAAGCGGCCCTTGATAAAAAACCTGTCAAGGCTTTGGCTGAGGCCCAGCGCCGGCTTGCTGAAGAAATGGTCAGTTTCAAAAAGGAATTGCTCGAGCAGAATCGATTGGATCCCGATAAGGATGTGGTGCCGATTTTGAAACGCATTGAGAGAATTGGCACAGCCATGACCAAAGCTGCGGTGGCACTTGAATCCAACAAAGCCGAGGATGCTCTCTTGGTTCAGGAAGAAGTATCCGAAGCTCTGGCATCGGCTAAAAAATTGGTAGCAGAACAGGGCTCTAGGTTGGGTTTGATTCAGGGAATTTTTTCATTCCAGAAAGCGGTTAGTAATTCATATCAGGCAACGATCGATGTGGTTGATCAACAGAATGACCTGATCAAGGCTTGTAAGGCATTGGATGAGAATGATGAGAAGGCGATTGCAAAATTGCTTCCTACGATGAAAAACCTGCTTCAGTGCCTCGCAGATGTGGCTCCGCTGTTGGATGCGGTGGCAATCAGGTTGGATGCCGGCTCAGCACTGCTTTTTGCAGGTTCCGATGTGGAAGACGCCATTGCCTCGATGGAAGATGGTGATATGGAGGATGCTCTCGATGCCCAAGAAGGTGTTGCTGAATCACTGACAAAAGTAAAAGGACTCATCTATTCTGTCACCGGGCAAACTAACTATTTGGCCGAGATTATTGAGTTTCTTCACGAGTCTTTGGCAGAAGTGGCGTTGTTGGAATCCGAACAATTGGATCTCCGCTCTATACTTGAAAGTAAGCCCGGCGAAATGCCTGCCGATGTCGTTAAACGTCTGGAACAATTGCAAAAGACCACGGAGTCACATGGTAACCTGATCCAAGGAATCATGGGTAATTTGGAAAACTTCAAAGCCTATAAGGCCGCCAAGCATGCCGAAAAAATCGAAAAACTCAAAGCAAAACTGGTGAAAATCGATCCGCTTCTGCTTGAGGGGCCTGAGGGTATATCGGATTACACAAAAGCTGCCAAAACGATGACAGAGGCCTTGCGTTTCAGTAAATCAGGTGATTCTGCTGCGGCTATTGAGCAAATGAAAATTGCCGAGACTGCACTGAATGATAACGGTCAACAGCTCTATAGCGTGATAAGTATGCTTTATGGTCTTTCAATCATCGAAGTGCTCTCCACATCGCCACCAGAACTTCCTATCTTGTTAGATGTTCTGGCATTAGCCAGCGAACAGAGAACGATTTATCAAAAAGCCCGGTTCGACAAAGACGTGGTGATTTCCGATCTGATGAAAGTTCAAGAGAAACTCGATTCTAGTTACCTGAAGTTGACTCAAGTTGAGGCTCCAAACGCGATATTGGTCAGTGCACAGAAGAGCGCGCTCCAAGCGACCAAGGCTCCTTCTCGTGAAGAAGTTGTGAAGTCCCTTGCGATGAATGATGAATCGCTTCGCCACTACATCATCGAACAAGCGCTGATTCTCGATACATCGCTTAAACCCGCGGCTGCTTCAAGCGATCCTGTTATCACGGAGGCTGAAACAGATGATCTCACTGTATCTGATCTTGCTATGGCTGCGGCCGATTTCGCCAGCGGTGAAGCACCCAAGGACAAGCGCACCGAGTGGGAAGTGCTTGGGACAAGAAATCGCGCCGCCCTCAACCAGAATTTTGCCCGTGAGCTGCCGCTCGAATATCGCGGCATGCTGAAAGATTATTACGAGAAAGTTGCTAAATAATGATTATGAAACTCAGAAATCTAACAAAAACAACCACTTTGCTGTGTATCGCTTTCGTAGGCATTTTTTCCGGCGCACTTATTGCACAGGAAAAAGGCGCGCCAAATCCTACGGTTCTCGCCGAGTCGGAAGATACGGAAGAAGTAAGCGCTACTGAACTCACCGAAGCCGCCGACCGTGCCATCGAGAAGGGATTTGCATTCCTTATTGCGAGTCAAAAGCCGAATGGCTCTTGGACAAGGGACGATGGGGCTTATGATATCGGCGGAACTTCGCTTGGTTTGATGGCCTTCATGGTGAAGGGGCATTTTCCTGGATTCGGACGTTACGGCCCACAATTGAATAAGGCGAAGGATTACCTTTTGACCAAGGCGAAGGAGTCCACGAGCGGTGTGGTGGGGGGAATGTACGAACATGGATTGTTTACCCTCGCGCTGTCGGAATTATGGGGCATGACTCATGATGTGGAGGATAACAAAGTCATCCAAGAAGCATTGGAGAAAGCGGTCGCTGTCATCCTTCGTGCTCAGAGTCCTCTTGGCGGCTGGCGCTATTCGGCTCGTCCTGATGCGGGACAGGACACTTCTGTTACCGCTACGGTATTCATTGCATTGGCATCAGCTCAACAGGCGGGCATATTGGTTCCGACAGAGACGATTGATCGTTTGGTCGGGTATTTGCGTGAACAGGTTTGGAACGAAGCTACCGGCGGATTTGGCTACCAAGGAAAGAGCGGAACGACCATTGCCTGCACGGCAGGTGGTGCATACGCCGCTCAGCTTTGTGGCAAGCGTGATACGGAGTGGGTCGCGGCCGCCATCAGATATCTTGAAAACAGTCCTAAAGTGTTTTCGAGGCAGGAAATTGGCTATTATTATTACGCTCATTATTATGCGATTACAGCCATGGTTCAGGCGGGTGGGGATCACTACGCGAAATGGTATCCGCAAATCCGCGACTCTCTCATCCAGCTTCAGCAACCCAATGGTTCTTGGAATGAAAAAGAAAATGACTATCCAAGTAACACGCCTATGGCGATTATCATCCTAGGAACTCCTCATTGCTATATTCCCATTTATCAACGTTGATGCGCAAATAATGAATTTTTTCAGTATTTATTAACATTAGAACCAACCAATAACCCAATCCATGATCACTCTTAAGAATAGAACCCTGCGAAACATACTCGCGCTTATCGTATCGTTTGGCTCCTTTTTGTCACCGGTTGCCGCTAAAGAACAGGAGAAAACTCCGCTTTCGGCCCGTGGGAATACGTTACTCGAAAAATACACTAAGATGCTCGATGAGTTGAGTGCGGAAGTTAAAAAATCTCTGCCTGCCGTGGACGAAGCTAAAAAATCCGCATTCATGGCAGCTCGTGCCGAATGGAGTGCACTCAAATACCCTGAAGAAGGCGCGCCTGCAAAGGTGCAAAGTGATTATAAGGAAGCTGTTACAAATATCGAGGCTAAGTCGATCGAAACAGCCAGGGCCTTACTGACGGATTTGGACGGTTTTCTAGGAAGTGACAAACTGGATCCGAGTTTGATGAAAATCGCAATCATCACACAAGCTACACCTCACGGTCTCGCGGAATTTGCCCAAGCTGGAGCAGAACAGGAGAAAATCATTAATGATTTGTTGGCAAATCAAGCACTGATGAAACAAATCCTCGAAGCAGGTGGTGCTAATGGCGGCGCATACGGACAAGCCATGCAGATCTATGCTGCGATCCAAAAAAAGAGCGAGCGCTCTCGTGAGGTCGGCAGTGTTTTCCAAAGACTCGCACTCGGCACAAGTCTGCAAACTCCATGGAAAATTGGGGAGGAAAAAAAAGGCATCTACGGCCTTGTTCTTACAACAGAGCTCAGATCGGATCAGGTTGAGCGTTACATGTATTATGAAAAATGTTTTCTCGAAGGTGAACTCGATCCTGGGTTCAAGGATTTGACGACATGGGAATATCGTTTCGCCACAGACTCTCCTTATTCAAATGAAGACCTCACATGGTGCAGGAAAATGATGCGAACCTATCGCCCTGACCATATAACTAATCCGGATTACAAATGGCGCTATGCCCGTATTGTGAAAACCGATGTCCCTTACGGCACGCCTGCTGACGCGGATGGACCGCTGTTGGGCAGAATGCCGGAGTTAGGCAGTCAAGTGCAGCAGATACTTGCTCTTGGTGGTATTTGCGGACCTCGTGCGTTCTTTGGCCGATTTTCGTTGCGCGCTTTCGGTATTCCCTCCAAGCCATCGACACAAACAGGACATGGCGCCCTTAGTCACTGGACGCCTGATGGATGGACAATTTGTTTCGGTGGATGGTGGTCTGTTGCATGGTGTGGTCCGCAAGGCGGACTTGATTTGTTGTTAGAAACGCAGTCACGCAAGTTTTTTGACGATTATTTAAAAGTGCTCCGAGCTCAATGGATTGGCGATGCTCTAAATGAAAAGGATGTAAATATTCGTTTGTATGGTGTCGGCGGTGATTTCTGGAACAGTTTAGCGTTTTGTAAAAAGCAGGTCTTGGTGAAAGATGCCGAATTGAAAGCCCTCGAGCTGACCGGCGGAGAGCTTGCTGAATCAGATCATCTGACTGGCGATGAATTGGCTAAAATTATCGAAATCCCAGAAGAAGACCGTCAGGTTGTGATTTCCGGAGATGGTGTGATTACAATCCCCGCTGCGGGTTGCTACTCACCCAAAGAGCCTACGGACCGAGTCGTATTTATGAGAAGCTGGGATAATAAAGGTTCTCAAGTTCACTACAGCCGCCTCGGTAGTCGTCCTGAACTGATCAAATATCGTGTCGAAGTTCCAGCTGCTGGCGAATACGAGCTCACTGCACAACTCGCTACCGTATCGTTCAAACAGGATATGATTTTCCGAATGAATCGCGAAGATCCGGTGACTCATCCGATTCCTTATACTCAGGGCATGTGGGGTGAGATGCAGCCACTCAGGGTCAAACTTGACGAAGGCAAAAATACGATAAGTGTCACGGCACGTGCCACGAATCGTGGAGTCACTTTCAAGAGCTTCCAGCTTAAGCCGGTGAAGTGAAATACTTGCTTTTGATATCAAACATCTTCGTTACATGAAATCGCAATCTCGCACAGGTATCTTTAACTTTATTGTTATTTTCAGTTTTTTCTGCGCATTCGTTGCATCGGCACAGGAAAATGGTGCGCCGATTCCGGTAGAAAAGATTACGGCTCTCGAGGAAACCTATACAAGTAGCAAGACGGAAAGCTCAGCTGCGCGCAAAAGGCTGTCCGTGAAGCGTTTGATTAGAGATGCTGGCGAACTCGTGGCGGCCAATGCCACTGCCCCGAATCGATTTGAGGTGCTTGGATTAATGTCCCGCGCTCAGAAAGAATTGTTGGATGCGGATAATTCAACTGAGAACCGTGAAGCGTTTTTGCAAACTTGCAAACTGCTGCTCGCCGCACCCAATGAATACGCCTCACTCCGCTTCGATGCAGATTTGCTTTTATCACAAAGCGAGATGGTACGTAAAGGAGCTGATACAAGACAAAGAGCTCAGGCACTGATGGATCTTGTTGGGCGCTATCGCGGCACGGAGATTGAGACCAAAGCAATCAAGGTTGCGATCGCAATGGCTCTGGAACTGGGAGATAACCTTGTGATCGATGATTTGATGAATCTCATCTCCGAACGTTTTTCTGGGGATTTGGATATGCTAGCTTACCAGCGCGAAAAACTGGGTGGCCAAGTGATCGGTGCATGGTTCACAGGAACCTTCGAAAAGTCTGATGGGACGGTGATGCGGTTTCCGATGGATGCCATGGGTAAATCCACCATCCTGTGTTTTTGGTCGAAGGAAGGCGATGCAGTCAAACAGTTAGAAGCACTCGCCGCATCCGTGAAAGAACTGCAAGCCGAAGGCTACGGCCGCACTATGATTGTCAGTTTCAATTTGGACGATTTGCCCGATGCGGGTGCGAGTATTCTAAAGGACCTAGGTGTGAACTGGCCTGCATTGAAGCTTCCTGGAGGTCGCGAAAATCCGTATTATAAAATTTACGCAACACGTAATCCTGCCTACGTCCCGCTCAGTGTTTCAGTTCAAGCGGCACTTCTGATGGCGGGATCAACTCGGAACAATGCTCCTGTTAAGGCAGATGTAACAGTGATGCCGGATTTCAAACGTTTGGTTGGGTTGAGTCTCACCAAGGAATGGGCAATGCCTCGCTACACCAGCCAGTTGGTTTCCTTTATCAACGGTGAGTTCCTTGTGATCGATCCGCAAGGGCCTTTGGATCCTTCAAGACCTCCGGAAATCAAATCACTGGGTTCAAATGCTAAACCACTCACCCGTACGGATGCGTCAATACCGGAGGCGACACTCAATGCCATTCAGGATTGTTTTATCATGTCACCCATTCGCTTTCGGACGCCTAACATTGATCTCAAAGCCAACTTTGAGAAAGCCGAGGTCTTATGTGCCAAAGCCATACAGGATCATCCGCAAGCTCCTGATCTTTGGATCGTTCGCAATCGCCGCATCATCGCCCTCATGGCACTCTGGAAATTTGAAAATGATCTCACAGTATTCAATCGCGCGGCGGCTGAAGCGAAAGCCCTCATCGATTCCAAACCTCCTGCTGGAACAGACATTATCGCACGTTTTTGTCTCGCACGGGTGGCTTTGCGCTCTTTGGAAGTGAAACCGAAACAAGTGATTGCGGATTTTCTATCAGCCCTCGGCGGAGATAAGGCTCCGAGTCCTGCACTTGCGGTTGCTGCCATACTTGCCTTGGAAATCGGAGATCGAATGCTCCACGATGAACTCCGTAGAAACATCCTCGATCGGTATATTGAAGAACCGATGATGTGGACGGTTGTTTCCTTCATGGTGGATAGAAATAACCGCTACTGGCTCTATCAGGTGCCGTTCTCTGCTGGTTGGAGTTATGGAAGACGCTATGAATACTTCCTTTCCAAAGGTGATCCTGAGGATTGCAAACGAACGATCACGGCGGAATTGAAAAAACTCGATGGTACATCGTTCCAAATCCCGAAAGATACCGCAGGAAAGTGGGCCGTGATATATTTCAGATCCATCGGAAACCAAGATCCTGCAGGCATCACCCGGAGTCTCGTAAATGATACCAGAGGGCTTAACACTTTCATGGAGTCTCGTGGCCTTGGCGATGTGCAAGCGTTCTATGCAATTCTTGATGATGATGCTGAAAAAATAGGAGCTCTTCTCAAGCCATCCGATAAGGGAGTGGCGCCTATAACTTGTCCAGTCATGATGGTGCCGAACGGACTCAAGAATCCGATCGTCCAAAAACTAGGCATCGAATCGGAAGACGAGGTTGCGAATGTTTTACTCATGCGGCCTGATGGCAGCATCGCTGCCATGCGTTCGGGTAGGTATGCAAATATACAAAACATCATTAATTGGCACGATGAAACCCTAGTCAATGCAGCGTTGGAGAAAGGTGATATTGAGGAAGCCAAACGTCTTGTGTTTCAATTCGCACCTGCGGAACCTCCGGTCTCGACCGATCCTAAAAAGAAAAATGTCAAACCTGCCCCGCCAAGCACGGAGCACCTGCGTGCAAGAGCCCGTGTGTATTTGGCGATGAAGGAATACGATAAGGCTCTTGCTGATGCCGAAGAAGTTCTTAGTCGGCAAAAGGCTACCGATGGTGGCATGAGTCTCCGTTCCAAGGAGCTTGGTATCATTGAAAAGCTGGTTGCGGAAATTCGTAAATTTGTCCCTGCTAAGAAAGAGTAGTAAGCTGTCTTTCTTTGGCTAACTTGGTTCAGTTAGATGACTGCCAAGCGCTATCCTTGTTTTATTTGAATATCACATCCATTCCCATGGCGGATTTTCTCAATAGCTTGGGTATTTTCTTTGGATCGCGTGGCTTGAAGATGCGATAAGCAAAGCTTAACAGATGGAGCGTAAATAGGTGATCGATAAGTCGATAGCCGCGTTGCTTTCTGAGAAGAATGCTCGACGCCCATGAGAGTGTGCGGCGTTTGATATGAAACGGTGAGAATGAAACCTTGATCCGGTAGCGATCTCGATCCGTGGCGGGATAACTTTTCTTGTAGGTCTTTTTAGCCTCACGTATTTCTTCCGCGAGAGACTCAGTAAAGGGCAGAAAATAGTATCGGCGTGCAAGCAGGATGAGATGAAAGAAGTCACGCATGTGTTCGATATCTTCGACAGGCAACTCGGCCTTGCGTGCGAGAGAAATCATCTTCGGAAACAGCAACGATGCGGCTTCGGATGTTCGTATCGAATATTCAGGATCGCGGATAAAATGGCATAGGATCTTTGAGACGGCGTGATTGATGAATAGACCGTCCCAGTAGAGATGAAGAAGGGGAGGGATGCGCACGCGCCGGAAGAAGATCTTCTGACGAGCGAATTCCTCAATGTAGTAAATTTGCTTAATGACAGTGTCCGCGTGGCGCAGGAGTTCGATGGCTGCGGGCGCTCGATTTGAACCGAGTATTTCATGAATGGATTGTTCGATACTTCGCTTGTAGCGAAACACATGGATTGCAACAGCAACGTTGAGTCGAATCCATATATCCGAATGGCGATTTCCACTCAGATACGCCAGCCTGCAAAACCTGTGCCACCCGCCTGTCTGACACCAGACCGACATGCCCACTACGTTTTCCGCTTTTTCAAGTTCGCGCGCAAAATGTTCACAATCCGCTCCGATAAATGAGGGAAATTCACCCGCACCTTCGTATTCACGCCGTGCCTGCAGTTCGACTATTTTCGGTTGTTTGACGTGAAAGAATGCCTTGTTTAGAGGGATGTGACGGAAGAAATCACTCTCACCATGTTTCATTGAAA
This sequence comes from Luteolibacter sp., assembly GCA_021298895.1. Classification (GTDB taxonomy): domain Bacteria; phylum Verrucomicrobiota; class Verrucomicrobiia; order Verrucomicrobiales; family Akkermansiaceae; genus Luteolibacter. The sequence continues at coordinate 1,531 of JAJTHK010000034.1, read as the reverse complement.
CGATGAAATTCGGCGAATCGATTCCATGCAATGTTTCTGTTAGGGTTCCTCGATGCCAGATCAGGTCTCCGATTCGATGCGCTCCTACCGTCCATGTTCGGAGGATGAGTTTTTTATTTCGCTTCTCAAATTCTGGAAGAAGCTTGCGGATCAGTTGGTTGGTCTCACGTGGGTTGCGCAAGTGCAGACGTGTGCGGATCGGATCCTTTACATCGACCCCATCGCTTTCACCGATGCGTAGGATGATTCCTGAAAGCTGCGGGAAATCGTCGAGCGTCTGATTGACGAGCGAGAGGTAATATTTTTCCAACTCTAATTTATCATGTGAAAGTGATTCTTCTATCGCTGCTGTGAGTGGGATTACATCGCTCGTGAGAAAAACCTTCAGACCGAATTCTTCTGTGAGAATATCGAACAAGGATGAAAACTGATTACGGAAGTATGCGATGCTGGCTGCGACTTCCGGCTCGTGCAGGGGATGGTTTGCAAGGTGGGCGAGATCGTCGAGTGTGACGGCGTTGTAACCCAATTTTGAGACCTCGTTAGCGAAATCGCGCATATCGCGTTGAATACGCTGCCATTGTTGAATGGCTTCAGGACCCGAAGTGAGAAGATGGGTGAAGGGTATTTTCGACCAATTGATACGGCTATTTTTGTAGTTCCGGAAAAACGGGCCGATGGCATCGATGAGAAAAAGCTCCATGAAATACCTTTGATAAAGCTTATCCCCTGAGGGCTTAGCGAGGGGGTGGGTGTGACGTATTTGTCACGATATCAATAGATATGCTTGGTCCTGAATACGCAACGGACATGTCGCACAGCGGACTCTCACTCAAAATAATCATTCTTGTAGCCTATGTTGATCACGTATAGGTAGAGCCTATGGATGATTTCCAAATAAAATCTTCAGCTGATCAATTAGCAGATCATTTGAAGCAACAGATTGCCCGTGGTAATTTTCAAAATCATATGCCAGGAGCTCCCAGCATGGCGAGTGTGTTGGGTGTGGATCATCGTTTGGTCATCAGCGCCTTCGAGATCCTCGAGCAGGAGGGTTTATTGGTTTCTGAAGGGGTAGGTAAGAGGCGTCGTATTGTGTTAAGCGATAAGCAGAAGACGCCACTGATGAGATTTCAAATCTTTACCTATGAGGAATGCGATAGGCAATTGTTCTACCTAGTTGATCTACAGCACAAATTAATGAACGCTGGTCATATATGCGCTTTTTCATCAGTTACGCTTACAGGTCTGGGAATGGATCTGATCAAATTGAAGCGATATGTTGAAAAAAATGATGTTGATGCATGGATTACTTTCGCGAGTTCGAAGCAAGCATTAGATTGGTTTGCTGCGCAAAAAACTCCAGCATATGCGCTTGCTGGACGTATGGGTGTCCCGGTTCAGCGTGAATGTCTCAATTGATTCTCTGAATTAAGCTACAGCAGGTGTTAATGGGTTATGGTTTGTTTGTGTGTTTAGGGAGATGTTCTGGCGTGCCAGCTTACGGCCTGCGCGGGCATCTTCGAGCTTT
>JAJTHK010000131.1 GCA_021298895.1 Luteolibacter sp. | reverse complement strand
TTCATCGAGTGAAATTTTCTCCACGGGATCGCTCTGAGCGGCTGCGGCGGTGAGTTTTGGGACTATGGGTTCTTCCGATGCCGCAAGCTCTGCAAGGAGGCCTGGGGAAATGGTTAGAAGGTCGCATCCGGCAAGGGCGATGATCTCGCCTTTGTTGCGGAATGAAGCACCCATGACTTCGGTTTTGTAACCGAATTTTTTATAGTAGTTGTAAATCGCCTTCACGGAAATCACGCCGGGATCTTCATCGCCTTGGTAGTCTTTTCCAGTGCTGGCTTTATACCAGTCGAGGATGCGTCCAACGAACGGGGAAATGAGCTGCACCTTGGCCTCGGCACAAGCGACGGCTTGGGCGAAGGAGAACAGGAGGGTGAGGTTGCAGTGGATGCCTTGTTTTTCCAGAATCTCGGCAGCCTTGATGCCTTCCCATGTGGAGGCGGCTTTGATGAGAACGCGATCGCGGGAAATGCCTGCTTTTTCGTATGCGGCGATGAGTTGCAGGGCTTTATCGACCGTGCCTTGGGTGTCGAAGGAAAGACGCGCATCGACCTCGGTGGAGACCCGACCCGGGACGATTTTCAAAATTTCCAAACCAAACAAAATCAGAATGCGGTCAAGCACGGCATCGGTGAGGGCTTGTCCGGAGAGGCCGCTGTTTTTGTGCTCGTTGATCGCTTGATCGATGAGCGGACGATACTCGGCTTTGGTTGCGGCTTGGAGGATGAGCGATGGGTTGGTGGTCGCGTCTTGAGGCTTGAACGCTTTCATGGCCTCGAAATCGCCGGTATCGGCGACGACGGTGGTGAGTTTCTTGAGTTGGTCGAGTTGTGTCATTGCGTGGTGGTTCTAATACGAGTTTGGGCAGTGGTGAATGTTAATTTTTGGTTTCGGGGGTGATGGGAGATGAAAATTTGAGAAGCAAGGGATGAAAGTGATTTGCGATGAGCACTCCGAAAGTGCCGCCAAGGAAATCGGCGAGCCAATCAAAGAGATCGTTTCCGGAACGGCCGGGGGTGAAGGTTTGGCGGTATTCATCGATGACGCCGAAAATGCCGAAAAAGATGATGGGAAACAGATAACGGGTGAGACGAGAGCTAGTGACGCCGTGTTTGAGAAGTAGCCAGGTTGCTAGGATGATGCCGCCGCCGAAGAAATAACCGAAGTGGGTGACTTTATCGAAATGCGGGATTTTCGGCGCTTCATCGGGTAACCGAACGGCGAAAGACGAGGCGATAGTCAGTGCCAAGAGCCAGACAATGAATAGAACCAGCCATGGCTTTGGCTCAGTGAAAATGGAGATTAGGCGTTTCAAGGTTCTGGCGTCTAATCGATGGATTACGGATTTTTCATCTCATCCTCAAGACGCTCTGCTAACCATTGTTTCATCATCGACTGATAGTTAAGGTAGCGGGAACGCGCGATGCGCTTGATGCGTGAAAGCATGCGGGGATCGAAACGCAGGGTGATGGTGGTGGATTCACGAACGTGGGCTTCGTGGATTGAGCCACTCATGAGCTTGGATTCTAGCTCATGCTCTTGCCAGAAGGCATTTTCCGCTGCTTCGGACTCGAATTCAGGAAGTTGGTTCCAATTTGTTAGAGTTTTCATGATGTCACCGGGTTTCGTTGTAATTTCGATCGTAAAAGCGACGCTCGGCATCGCTCATTTCACGCGCGGTAATAACGCGTGCCACTTTGCCATCCGTGGTGAAACCGATGAAGAGGTGTCTGTCATTGATGGTGCGTCCAAGGGCGTAGTATCGTGATGCGCCATCATCTCTATCGTTATCTGGGAGGAAACGAATGCCAAATGGATCTTCGAGGATTTCTTCGAGTTCACCAGGTTTGATGAACTTTAAATCGAAGGCGACGTTGAGGAGATCGAGTTCCATGAGGATTTTTTAGAATGAGTGAATGCCCGTTTTGATTACGGCGAAGTCTAGAGGTGGGGAAGGATTTTGTCGAGAGCTGCCTGCGGGCTGATGTGGTGAAGTTCTTGGAGGATATCGGGTTTTCCATGCTCTACAAAGACATCCGGCCAGCCGATTCGCACCACTTTGGTGGAAATACCCGCGTCGTGGAGGTGTTCGATGCATGCCGCTCCAAAACCATTCATGAGAACGTGATCTTCGAAGGTGCAGACGACTTTTACCTTGCGTGCAACTTTTTCAAGCAGGGCGGTATCGAGGGGCTTGATGAAACGTGGGTTGACCAAGCTGACGGAGTAACCTTGTTTTTCGAGGAGGTCTTTGGTTTTGACAGCCAGGTCAAAGAATGTGCCGAGTCCGATGAGTGCGACATCGGTGCCTTCTTGGATGAGCTCCCCTTTGCCGAGTTCGATGGGAGAGACGGGTTGATCGAGAGGGGTGCCGCTGATGGTGCCACGCGGGTAGCGGATGGCGGTTGGGCCTTGATCATAGCTTGCCATCCATTTCAGCATGCTCACAAACTCTGCTTCATTCCTCGGCTGCATGTGAATGATGTTAGGAACATGACGGAGGTAACCGATATCAAAGAGTCCGTGATGCGTTGGGCCGTCATCACCGGAGAGTCCGCCTCTATCCATGCACATGCGTACAGGTAGGTTTTGCAGAGCGATGTCATGAATGATCATGTCATAGGCGCGTTGCATGAAAGTGGAGTAGATCGCAAGAAACGGACGGATGCCTTCGGTCGCAAGTCCTGCGGCGAAGAGCGCAGCATGTTCCTCGGCGATGCCGACATCGAAGTAGCGATCCGGCAATGTGTTTTTGAAAATATCAAGTTTAGTTCCGCCTGGCATGGCTGCGGTGATGGCAACGATCTTAGGATCGTCGATCGCCAGATTGGTTACCGTTTGACCGAAAATTTCCGAACAAGTAGGAGTCGCAACGGTATCGGTGGAGCCGTCTTCGATTTTGTAAGCACCGAGTCCGTGGAATTTTCCTGGGTTATCAAGCGCAGGTTGGTAACCGCGGCCTTTTTCAGTGATGATATGGAGGATGACCGGATCGTTTAGAGTTTTAAGATGCTCGAAGGTTTTGATCAAGAGGGGAATGTTATGTCCATCGATAGGACCAAAGTAACGTAAACCAAACTTTTCAAAAAGGACGTTGGGAAAAATAAGGTTCTTCGCACCCTCTTCAACGCGGTGGGCGATTTTTCTAACGGCTTTACCTAACACACGTTCCACAAAGTCCGCCGCGGAGGTGCGGACTGCTGAGTAGGTGGCGTGAGTTTGCAGAGCGTTGAAATATCTGGCGATGGCACCGACGTTTTTGTCGATCGACCATTCGTTATCGTTGAGAATGACGATGAATTTTTTGGTGGTCTCGGAAATGTTGTTCAGTGCCTCTAGCGTGGGGCCGCAAGTGAAAGCAGCATCGCCTGCGACGGCAACGACGTGATTGTCATCACCATTGAGATCGCGAGCAGCAGCCATACCGAGTGCGGCGGAAAGGCAGGTTCCTGCATGGCCAGCGCCGTAGCAATCGTGCTCCGATTCGGTGCGCAGCAAGAAACCATTCAAACCCTTGTAGGTTCGTATCGTATCAATTTTAGATGCGCGACCTGTTAGCATTTTGTGAACGTATCCCTGGTGGGAGACGTCGAAGACAAATTTATCCTTCGGGGTGGAGAAAACCTTGTGCATCGCAACACAGAGTTCGACGACGCCTAGGTTCGGGCCGAGGTGACCGCCCGTCACGGAAAGACAGTTGATCAAGGTGCTACGAATTTCCTCACTGAGCGAGACGAGGTCTTGATCGGAAAGTTTTTTAACATCCTCAGGAGATTGGATCGATTTTAGGATCGGCCCAAGTTGTGGATGGTCAGAGGATTCAGAAGAGGCGGATGTCATTATTTTCGTGGGAAACTCCGTCATTTTCGGATGGAGCAGTAGGTGCGGATGCTTGGGTGGTCTCCTGCCCGCTATCCTCACGATTTGCAAGAGTGATTAGTTCGATTCGCTTGCGGGCGGATGATAAAACGCTTTCGCAGTGTTTGAGAAGCACAGATCCCTTTTCGTATTGAGTGACAAGGTCTTCGAGCGGGAGTTGATCGCTTTCCATCGACTCGACAATTTCCTCGATGCTTGCGAGGGCGTCTTCGAAGCTCAGGGAATCGGCGTTTTCAGATGTTTTTTTACGAGCAGGCATGATTGGGGTTAAGTTGATTTACTTACTCACTCTGAGAGGTCAGGGTGCGATCGGAATAGTAGATCATATCATTGAATACCAGAGGGTATGAATAGGGGTATCGAACCATGATTTCCCTAATTTTTGGATCTTCTCTGGATATGTATTTATCGTTCTGGCCAGTGGCAGCAAGCACCTGTCCATCAAGTATAAGCGAATAGAAATCTTTGTATTCATCGGAAACTTTGGAAATGAGCTCCATGCTGTGGGAGGATGGCGAAATGAGGATGCCTGAGATGGGAGTTTCCAGGCTATCGGCCGTTGATTGGAGTTCGATGAAATCTTTACTCGTGGGTGGCAACCAAATGGAAATGCGATCGGCATACCAAGCGGTTGCCCATGGTTGGTCAGTGACACAGAGTTGGGAGTCGGATATCCATTTATTCAAACCGAGATTCTGTACAGGAGCAAAGTAAGGCGGCCATTGAGGAATGCCACCGATATCTTTGCGATAGAGGCCGATTTTGATCTGGTAAGGCAGTGCTAGAATTAAGGGGAGTGCACAAATGATGACGATGATTACATGGTGTAAATTACGTATCATCGGTGCGCTGATCACGATGGGGAGCTTGTTCCAGAGGATGGAAATGAACGCAAGACCATAAGCGGTCATGATTGGTGCAAAGAGAAGGTGGGTTTGATTGGGGTCGAGGTTATCGGAGTTGACTCCGTAAAACGCTAGGCCTAGGGCGGAGATGCCGAACATGCAAAGCAGAGCCCAGCGGAAGGTGGCGATGGATGGGCTTTTGAACGGATGCAGTAGCGATAGAAAAAACAGAGGAGCGACGATGATTCCTCCCAAGAACGGAATGATGTCGGTGGTTTGAATGAGGAAGCTTCTCAGGATGGTAAAAAAGAAACCACGGTTGATGAGATCTGGCGGGACTGTGCTACGCAGGGCGAAGCTCTCTTTGTCGCCACCGATGCCGTTGTAGAGATTATAAAACGCAGCTCCGAATGGGGTTCCTGAAATGCCGTAGTTGCGTAGCATTACAAATACCGATGGGATAATTAAAATCACAAGGATCGATACACTCACAACGCCGCGAGGGCGGAAAGCGATGGCGGCAAAGATGATATATCCGAGGGCAATCCAAACGGTGAGATAATGAGTCATGGCCAACAGGGTGAAAAACACCCCAGCTATGATCGCGGAGGACATAGGAATGCGGTCTTGTTTCGAATCTTCAATAGCCCGATAGACGAAATAGATACCAGATGTAAAAAACAAAAGCATTAACATCTGTGGTAAACCGCTGAGCGAGTAGTCCCAAAATGTTTGACAAAACAACATCAGCACAGCCGTAACTTCGGCAATTTTTGAATCAAAAATTCTAAGAACCAGCAAGTAAGTGACGCCGATCGAAAGCAGAAAACAAATCGTGGATACTGCCGCGACGACTCTATCTAACGGAAAAACGATTTCTTTCTCAGACATCGTCCATTTTTTAGCATCATCCGCACCTATCATTTTAAATATCGCGGAGAGAAGCAGAGGATTGAGCGGAGAGTGATAAGTGTCTTTGTAGTTGGTGAATGGGATAACACGTTTTTGATGTTCCGTGTTTTTATCATAATCCAACGGCCGAATCACTTTAGTAATCAAACCATTGCCACGTGAAAATTCACGCGCGATCTGTGCTTGATCCATCGCGTGAGGCGCACTCAAGCCTCGGAATAAGGTGAATAAATTTCCAAGCGTGAGCAGAACGAGAACGACCAAAAATAAGCTGCGTCTGATTAGCGAGCCGGATTCTGAAATGGTTGATGAATGTTTCATGCGATTGGGATTATTTCTACTTAAAATCTAGATGCCTAATTCTTTGATTTTTCGTTGCAGGGTGCGGCGGCTGATTCCAAGAAGCTCGGCCGCTCGAGAACGGTTGTCTTGAGTTTGGGCTAGCGCACCTCGGATCGTTGCGGTTTCGAGGTGATGCAAGTTGAAATCGACCTGTCCAGCAAGACTGTTATTGGTAATGAAGGTGTTTTGTTTATGACTTTGCTGACCCTTATTCAGGAAAGTCGGGAGGTGCTTGATGTCGATTTGAGCATCATTCGACATGACTACGCCGTGCTCGATGGTGGTGCGGAGCTCACGGACATTTCCCGGCCAAGGATAGGATATCAGCAACTGCAGGGCTTGATCGGTGAGCGGCTTGACGAGACGTTGGTTTTCTTCGGCAAATTCTTTGAGAAACACATTTGCCAGCAAAACAATATCTTCGGGCCGCTCACGCAGGGTTGGCATATGCAGAGACACGACATTCAAACGAAAATATAGATCTTCTCGAAATTTCCCAGCATCGACCATCTGACGCAGGTTGCGGTTGGTCGCGGTAATGACTCTGACATCGACCTTGATCGGGGAGTTTGAACCGACCCGTTCTATCGTGCGCTCGGATATGGCTCGCAGGAGTTTGACCTGAGTCGCGGGATCAATTTCACCGATTTCATCGAGAAACAAAGTTCCGCCATCGGCTTGTTCAAAACGCCCGATCCGTTTTTGTGAGGCTCCAGTAAACGCGCCTTTTTCGTGGCCGAAAAGTTCGGACTCGAGCAGCTGTGGAGAGAGTGCAGCGCAGTTGACGACAACAAGCTTTGCCGCGGGCCTACCTGAAAGCTGGTGGATCGTGTGTGCAACGATCTCTTTACCCGTTCCCGATTCTCCCTCGATCAATACGGTAGCACGGGTCGGCGCAACCTGTTCGATGAGATCGGTGACCCGTTTGATTTCTGGGGATTTACCGATGATGCGCGACAGGCTGCTGCCTTTTTTTACCTGTTGGGTGAGCTGTAAGTTTTCGATTTCCAAGTTACGACTACGCAGCGCGCGTTTCAGCAGCATTTCAGCCTCGTCCAGATTGAGAGGTTTGGTGACAAAGTGAAACGCCCCACGTCGCATCGCCTCAACCGCGGTATCGACCGACCCGTAGGCGGTCATCATCAGGATGGTAGGTGGTGAGGGGAGTTTGGATGCGGCATCGATCAAATCCATCCCCGAATCCCCGCCGAGCCGCAGATCCGTCAGTAGAAGCTCGATGGGCTCGTTTTTCAAAATAAACAAGGCCTCGGTGTTGTTGGAGGCGAGATAGACATCGAAATCCTCCTCCAAGGCCGAACGCAGCCCCTCGCGGGTCGCGCGTTCGTCGTCAACAATGAGAAGGGTAGGAGTCATTGAAGAGTGAATTCTGAATAGTGAAGAGTGAAAGGAATAGAGGTGACAAGTTGACGCAGTATAGTGACGGGAGGTCGGGCGTCAATAGGAGGCTTTTCTTCCAAATCAAAAATCAACAATCGTCATTCATCAATCGTCAATCAATACAGTGAGAGGTGCGCCATGGTTGGTCGGTCTGATTTACGATTGATGATTGTTGATGTTTGATTTTTGAATGAAGAGGGATCAATCCTGATCATTTATCGCAGGATTTTTCTTCAGCTCAGGAGCAGGGAGAGAATCCCAGGGATTGGTGGGCTCTGGATCAGATGTTTTTTCCTTGGGCTTGGGTTTGTGTTTCTCGGAGTAGTAAAGACCCAATATCAAGAATGAAATTCCCATGAAAAATTGGACCTGGGGATATTTTGGCACCCGAGATGCCCCTAGGTTGGGTTTGTTGAAAAATCGTGTGCGATCGATCTCGTTGATGATCTTGTTGAGTTCCGGGTTGGTGACTTGCGGATCAGGTTGGATGTTCCAGCTGTATTTTTCTAATTTGTCCAGAAGTGGATCCATCTTTCCGATGTAGGCTGAGGTTTCTTCATGGTAATCGAACAGAGGACCGATGGTGAGGATGATCATCAACAAACCGACAAATGAAATCAGCGAGGCCAGACGATATTTCCAAAGCTCCTTGATTTTCATGCGTGGCAATTTTTGAAATTTGAGATTTGAGATTTGAAATTTAAGCATCAACCATCGGAGCAGGCAAAAGCCTTGGGCTCGGGGCGGTGTGGGGGAGATGGATCAAAATCGAGGTCCCATCGTTCGGGTTTGAATGGATTTCGATTTCGCCGCCATGTTCGCGGATGATGCGGCGGACGATCAGTAGGCCCAAGCCAGTGCCGGCGGATTTCGTGGTGCGGTAAGGCTCGAACAAGCTGCCCATTTGCTCTGGAGGAATGCCAGTTCCGTTGTCGGATATGGAAACGATGAAATCGGTCTCCGTGGAGCGAGTTTTGATATCAATCAGGCCATCGTCTCCTGAAATGGCTTGGTAGGCATTGCGAAGGAGGTTGTAGAAAACTTGTTGAAACTGATCGGGGTCGATCAAGGCTTTCGGCAGGGTTTCCGATAGATCGAGATTTACTTCAATGTTGCGGGAACTAATCTCGGGTTCTAACAGGTTGAGTGTTTGGCGAAGGATGTCGTTGAGGTTTTGTGGCTCACGACGGGGTGTGGTGGGTCGCACGGCGTGAAGAAATTGTTTGAGGATGGTATCGAGTCGCTGAATCTCCTGACGCGCAGTCTGCATGTTTTCTGTTAGGATTTGTCGATAAGATGGTGGGAGTTTGCGGATTTTCCGCTCGATCAATTGCAGGTGGATATCGAGCGAGTTGAGGGGATTTCCAATCTCATGAGCAACACCAGCCGCAAGCAAGGTTAGGGCGTTCAGCCGCTCCGACTCGATGTTTTCCTCAGTCTCTGCATGGGTGCTGGTGGTGTCGCGGATTAACATCACATGCCCAAGCGGTAGTTCGAAATTTTTCGGGTCGTCGATGGGTGCGAGGTAGAAATTGAGTCGGCGATGTTCGGGATAGAACACTTCGATATCGCGGGAAACCGATTGCGTGGAGCCACTGAGTGAAAGTTTATCGAGTCCGCGGATTTTCGATGAAATGGTTTCACCGAGAGAGTCAGCAGGATCGAGCCCGAAGAACTGGCATGCGGCGCGGTTGAGGAACATGATTTTGCCCACGGGGTCGAGGATGATCAGGCCTTCCTGGAGTGCCTCGAAAACGTTTTCAAGAAAGCCTTTTTCCTGAAGCAATCGCGTCACGATATTTTGGATCTCGCCCGGTTCAACCCGGTCGAGGCGCGATACAAGTTTTTCAAGGAATCCAGACTTCACAGTGGGATTGTGGGTAAATCTGGACGGAATGGCGATTTGAAATTTTTAGGCAGGAATGCGTATCCCTCCGCGTCCGTATCTGGGGGTTATTTCAGGCAGGCGGTAGGTAATCGGGCTTTCTTTTACCGCGGAGGGAAGGAGGAAGAGGAGGACACGGAGAAAGAAATTCAAAATTTTAAACTCTAAATTCCAATTAAGAGATGAGGCTCTAATGGCTGGGTAGAAACAAAGTAAGGCTCCGTGTTCTCCTTCTTCCCTCCGTGTCTTTGACTCAAAGTTACAGGGTGTTCGTCCATGTCCGCTTCGCTTCCATTGTGGTCATCATGAAATGGGAGGCAAAAATTGATCCAATAAGGACAGAAATTGGGTTGCAGGTGGAAGGAGAGTTGGTTGAATGCAGATGCCTGAGGGCAGAAACACAATTTTAGATACGATGAATAGAAAACTTAAAATGGGTATGGTTGGTGGAGGACGTGGGGCATTCATTGGTGCGGTGCACCGGATGGCGGCAAACCTCGATGGGAAAATCGAACTGGTGGCGGGCTGTTTTTCATCGGATCCTGAAAAGTCAAAGCTCTCCGGTGAGGATTTCTTCCTCTGCGCAAATCGAGTTTATTCAACCTACGAGGAAATGGCCGATAAAGAAGCGGCGTTGCCTGTGGGTGAGCGGATCGATTTTGTCAGCATCGTGGCACGCAATGATCTTCATTACAAAGTGGCGAAAAAGTTTTTGGAAAGCGGTATTCACGTGATTTGCGAGAAGCCATTGGCGTTTTCGAAAGCCCAAGGTGAGGAACTCAAGGCAGTGGTGGAGAAAAGCGGTTTGGTGTTTGCTCTCACTCATAACTACACCGGCTACCCGATGGTCAAAGAAGCCAAAGCCATGGTGGCGGAAGGTAAGCTTGGCAAGATTCTCAAAATCGTCGCTGAATATCCGCAAGGCTACGCGATCTCCGCCTACGACGAAGCAACTTCCGCTGGTGGAAAAATTTCCAACTGGCGCATGGATCCAAGTATTTCGGGTGTTTCTAACTGTATGGGCGACATCGGTTCTCATGCAGAAAACCTCGCTCAATACATCACGGGTCTGCGCTTGGAATCCGTTGCAGCGGATTTGAATACGTTTATTCCTGGCCGTCAGTTGGACGATGATGGTTCGATGCTCTGCCGTTACGAGGGTGGTGCACGCGGTGTGCTTTTCGCCTCGCAGATTTCAACAGGAGATGAAAACAACCTGAACATCCGTGTCTATGGAACCAAAGCATCCATCGAATGGCATCAGGAACATCCGAATGAGTTGATCGTGAAATTTGCCGACAAGCCTCGTGAGATCTGGCGCAGAGGAAACAGTTACAACGGCTCAGCTGCGCAGAAATACACCCGTCTTCCGTTCGGTCATCCAGAGGCATTCATCGAAGCATTTGCGAACGTCTACCTTGCCGCGGCGGAAGCGATCAAAGATGCGGTCGACGGAAAATTCAAAGGCAACGAAGCCTATGATTATCCAACCGTTCAAGACGGAGTCGATGGCATGGCGTTCATCGAAGCTGCTGTGAAATCATCACAGAACAACGGAGCTTGGACGAAGTTATAAAGTAGCGGCGATCATTGGTCGCCGTCTTAACTCTTTAAAATATGGAAGAGGAACCACAATGGGAGCGCAGCGGACATAGACGAACATGAAACATACTTCTTGAGTCAAATGGACGCAGATGGACGCAGATAATGTAAAAAGACCAGTGATCTACCAGTTGTTCGTAAGGACATTTGGTAACATGAAGTCCTCAAGAATACCCAACGGAACGCTGGAGCAAAATGGCTGTGGAAAATTTCACGACATCAGTTCGGTTGCTCTAACCGCGATTCGTGAAATGGGCTTCAATCATGTCTGGCTGTCAGGCGTGATCGAGCAAGCAAGTGGAACGGGCTATCCGAATCGTCCCGCCGATCCACCAGATATTTTGAAAGGCCGTGCAGGAAGCCCTTACGCGATTCGGGATTATTTCGATGTTTGTCCAGACTATGCGGTCGAACCAAATCGCAGGTTAGAAGAATTCCGTGAACTGATCGATCAATGTCATGGAGCAGGGCTGCGAGTGATCATGGATTTTATTCCGAACCACGTCGCGAGGAGTTATGGTTCGGATATTCGACCTGATCTTTCATTTGGTGAGGGCGACAACCGCGAAGTGTTTTTTGATCGCGACAATCATTTTTTCTATCTCAACGAAACCCATGATGGTGGTGGACCGCCTTTAAAACTTCCGACCCTTGGAATGGAGGGATGCTCGGGAAGTTTTGAGTTGGAAAAATATTTCGGAAGAGTCACAGGAAATAATGCCGTCACTTGGTCGCCATCGATTCATGATTGGTATGAAACGGTGAAGCTGAACTACGGCCATGATTTCACCAAAGGTCGCGATACATCACATTTACCTAAGGCAGATGCGCCAATCAATGCTGTGCCAAAAACATGGCGGACGATGGATGAGATCATCGCTTACTGGCAGGCGATGGGGGTCGATGGATTTCGTGCGGATATGGCTCACATGATTCCCATGGAGTTCTGGGCTTGGGTTGTTAGAAGAGCACGGAAAAGAAATCCTAAAGTTTATTTTGGAGCAGAAGCTTATGACTCCGATCCCAAAAAAACCACGGAGCAAGATGTGATTGATGCACTGCTGAACGCTGGGTTTGACGGTGCGTATGAACATCCGACCTATAAAATTCTCCAAGGCATTTACGAAACCGGAAAATGGGCGAACGATCTGGATGGGGGGATTTTTCTGGGTCGAAGATTTCATCAATGCATTCGCTATCTGGAAAACCATGATGAAGTGCGGATCGCCAATCCACAGCATTGGGGTGGACATGGAATGAAAGTTGGAAAGCCTGCGGCGGCGGTGATGTTTGGAATGAGTCGCGCGTCTATCATGTTTTACAACGGACAGGAAATCGGTGAGCCTGCCATCGGCGCGGAAGGTTTCAGTGGAGACGATGGACGGACTTCGATTTTTGATTACACCGCTATGCCCGAGTTTCAAAAATGGGTGAACGGAGAAAAATTCGATGGCGGTGGGCTATCACGGGTCCAAAAGCAGTTGCGTGATTGGTATGCTGGCTTGTTGCTGATACTGAAAGAACCGGCGTTTGAACGTGGGGAATTCTTCGGGCTTAACTACGCGAATCAGCAAAACCATGAATTCGGCCACTGGATCTACGCGTTTCTCAGGCGCGATGCAGAGAGCGGTCAGGCATATTTATGTGTGGCAAATTTCCATCCAGATCAGGATATTCCAGTTAAGGTTCGGTTTTCTCCAGAAGCGCTGGGTTTCCTCGGGAGATCTCCATCTACCGATATTTTCTGCCGAGAGAGGCTTGCGAATCATAAAGAAATCAAGGTTTCAGGCGACATATTGCTTTCTGATGGCCTAGATATAGGCAATTTGCCCTCCTGCGAGGCGCACTATTACGAGTTGAAATAGTCGGCGCTAGGGGTTGAACTGTCGGTCATGGATTTCGAAGCGAAAGCACGAGCAGTAATTGAAATGGAGGCAGACAGTCTGCGTGAGATGTCCTCGCGGATAGGTCCGGAGTTTGGTGAGGCGGTGCGATTGATTCGCTATTCCCTCGAAAATCGCGGCAAGGTGGTGGTGGTGGGTGTCGGTAAATCCGGAAACGTCGGACATAAAATCGCAGCAACCCTGAACTCCACAGGCGCGACCGCTGTGGTGCTCAATTCTCAGAACGCACTGCACGGCGATCTCGGTTTGCTTTCCGATGGCGATGTCATTCTCGCTCTTTCTTATTCCGGCGAGACCCAGGAGCTTCTCGGTTTGATCCCGTTCATGCGCAGCTTCGATGTCAAAGTTATTGCCCTCTGTGGTAAGCACGATTCTTCGCTATCTAAAGCGGCTGATGTCGCTCTCGATACCTGGGTCGAGCGCGAAGCGTGTCCGATGAATCTAGCTCCTACCTCATCTTCAACCGCGATGCTCGTGATGGGTGATGCGTTGGCGATGGTTTTGTTGGAAGCGCGCGGTTTTTCTGAAGACGATTTTGCGCGTTACCATCCCGGCGGTTCGCTGGGTAGGGCGCTGCTTTTGAAAGTTGGCGATGTCATGCGGCGTGAGGATAAAATGCCTATGGTAGGAATTACGGCAAAAGTCATCGATGCCGTGGCGGAGATGAACCGCAGTCGCGCTGGTGCTTGTTTGATCTTATCTACCGATGGCAAACTCGCAGGAATTTTCACACACGGAGATTTTGCACGTGGCTATGAAAAGAACCCTGCAATAGGTGAATTGCCAGTTGCAGATTTGATGACACGGAATCCGATTTCACTCACCGAGGATTCACTTGCCGTCGAGGCGGTCAAAAAGGTCGGTGAAAAGCGCATCGACGACATCGTCGTGATCAACGCGGAAGGAAAACCCATTGGTTTGATCGATGCACAGGATTTGGCACGGTTGAAACTGGTTTAAATAAGGAGAGGCGACATTCCTGTCGCCTAATTTGCTAAGATCTGTAATCCCTTCAGGATAGAGATTTCATGGTCTAGTCCACAGGGTTTATTGATACTTGAATTTCTTAACTCCAGAAGTTCACATCAGACATGAATCTACACAAATCTTTATCATGCTAGAACAACTCGACGTCGTCATCGTGGGTGGCGGTCCTGCCGGACTGCGTGCGGCGGAGGTTGCGGCTTTGTCGGGACGGGTTGTGACGGTGTTTGATGGAAAACCCTCGGTGGGACGAAAGTTTTTGGTGGCGGGAAAAGGTGGATTGAATCTCACCCACGGTGAGGAGTTTGAGGCATTTGTTTCGCGCTATTCGGGAGGCGATCTTTGGCGGAGTTTGTTGGACGAATTCAAACCTCAGGATTTGCGTGAGTGGGCTCACAGCCTCGGTCAGGAAACGTTTCAAGCAACGAGTGGTCGGGTTTATCCGAAATCCCTTAAAGGAGCTCCGCTGCTGCGTGCGTGGCTGGGCAAGTTGAAAGGTTTGGGAGTGGAGATTCGATCGCGGCATCTATGGAGCGGGTTGTCTGAGGGAAATGTATTGGTTTTTGAAAACGACTTGAAAGTGAAAGCCAAAGCGATCGTTTTTGCGATCGGTGGTGGGTCTTGGCCGAAGACGGGTTCCGATGGAGGTTGGATTACAAAATTTCAAGAGATGGGTGTGAAATGCGCACCCTTGGTTGCTTCGAACTGTGGTTGGGAAGTCGATTGGCCGGATGAATTGTTAGAAAAGGCAGAAGGGATGCCGATGAAAAATATCGTGGTGTCTGCGGGTGGTAAGCGGGTGGCGGGGGAGTTATTGGTAACTCGTTATGGATTAGAAGGCGGAACAATCTATGCGTTGGGTCGGGAATTGCGTGAGATGAAAGAACCAGTTTTGGAAATCGATTTCAAACCGACCTTTTCACATAATCAATTGTTAGGAAAATTAGATAATAGGAAAAATGATCTGGAAATGTCTGCGAAGCGCTGGAAGTTGAGTGATGCGGCACGGCAGGTCATTGGGTTGGAAAAGCTGAAAACGGCTGAGGAGCTGGTGGCGCGTGCTAAAGCGTGTCGGATTTCACTCAAAGGGCCTCGACCCATCGCGGAGGCAATTTCTTCAGCAGGTGGTGTTTGCTGGGACGAACTGGATAATAACCTGATGCTTAGAAAATTCCCCGGCGTGTTTCTCTGCGGAGAAATGATTGATTGGGACGCACCGACGGGTGGTTATTTGCTACAGGGTGCTTTTGCAACCGGAACTCGTGCCGGCAAATCCGCTGCCAATTTCTAAGTGCTTGGGCTTGGGTTGCCTGATAATGCCTATACGGAAATAGAAATTGATCTGACACTTTTACAATTATTGTCGTGGCCGTGACAAAGATTGTAAAAGAGGGCGCTTTGGTTGGGGTGCAGTGTTGATTTATTGCAGGGGGGTGTAACGGGGGTTGTGTGGGGAGAGCTGCGGGGGGTAAGTGGTAGGTATTTTTTTCACCGCAGAGGCGCAGAGGTCGGAGAGGGACGCGGAGGGAAAAATGACAGATGTGTTTAGAAATTCCACTGAAGTCCGGCGCCACAGTGGAAGAAATCTTCCAACAACGCATCGCCGGGCGCGGTGGCTTTTTTGTCAATTGCCCAACTGTAAGTGGTGTGTGCGATGAGTGAGAGGGATTTTGTGAGGACGTATTCGTAGCCGATTTGGAGGGCGAAATGGTTTGCTCCGTCGTGGCCATCTGAGACGTAGCCTTGATTGATTCCGAGGACGGATGAAAAGGTTACGCTGAATGGCGCGGTGATTTCGAATTCGCGTGAGGTGGAGAGTTCAGCGAAATATCCATCGGCATCGAACGAGTGATAGATGTCTGCGGTGATTTCGATTTCGGCTGGTAAGCCAGTCCAAGTGATACCGGTCCCGATTTCGTTGTCATGGCTGCCATCGAAGGGAAAGATGTAATGCGTATAGCCGATGTTGGCTTCGAAATCACCGAAAGTTTGAATGAGTGCGAGGCTGAGTTGGAGTTCGTCGTATGATTGATTCGGAGAATTTCCGTACCAGAGACCCGCAGCGAAATGATCGAGTCCGAACTCAAAACTGCTGGCCCAGATGGAATCGCCATCGAGTGCGTCGCGACCTTCTGAGAAGTAGCGACTCTCAAATCCCGTGTGGACGTGGAACTCAACGTTATCGTGTGCGTGTGGACGCTCGAAAGGCTGCTGCGGTTCCGATTGATGGGCAAATGCCACTGACCCACCGAAGGCAATGATTGCGGCGAGGATGCTAGAGAATTTAGGTTTCATCTTTTACGAGTTTTCGTTGCTTCGAAGTCGACCGCTTTTGGATCGAAATGTTCGGGTATGTAACCCGGATGTGCCCATTCGATTTCACCGGCTGCGGCCATCATGTATTGGAAGGCACCGCCGAAATCCTCGGGTGGGCAAGCGCGTTCACCAGCGATCATTACCGGACCACTGATGCTCTCGCTTTCGACGCGTTTTTCAAAGACAACTTCATGAATCCATTCATCTGCGAAGTCGTAACGATAGAGCATCCGCATCGGTAGGCGTTTGCGGCCAATGTAATCAGCGACGGTAAGAAGAGTCTCATCTTGGAATTCGCCAAGGGTTTGATCCTGCAAGCCGACCGGGCCGATGACATCGACGAGGCGCTTGCCTTTGCCGTGGCGAAATTCGTGCGGATGTTTGTTTTCCCAACCCATCGCGGCTTGGATCGCATCGCTCAGCTGCAGAAAGCTGACCGATGTATCGATGGAGAATTGTCTCCAGATTTTAGGTTGGATGCCGTAGGTAAAAACTTTGACTACGACTCGTTCAGTTCCGCTTTTTTTTGGCATGGGTTTTTGAAGAGTGAATGGTGAAGAGTGAATGGTGAAGAGTGAATGGTGAAGAGTGGGAGATTGAGCTTAGCTTTCACTATTCACTCTTCATCATTCACTATTTAATTACGCATTACGAATGGCTTCAATGGCGGCGGCCATGTCTTTGGCTCCGAAGGTGGTTGAGCCTGCGACCATGACGTTTGCTCCGGCTTTGTAGCTGATGGCGGCGGTTTCTGCACTGATGCCGCCATCGACTTCGATGTGGTAGCTCAGGCCGTGTTCCTGGCGATAGGCAGCGGCGGCTTCGACTTTACTCATGACTTCTTGCATGAAAGGTTGGCCACCGAAACCAGGGACGACGGTCATGCAGAGTAGGAGATCGATTTCATGGAGAAACGGGACAACCTCGGAAAATGGAGTGGCGGGATTCAGGGCGAGTCCAGCGAGGCAGCCCGCATCGCGGATGCGACCGAGGGTTTCGGAGACATTGTGATCGGCTTCGACGTGGACGGTGATGCAATCCGAGCCTGCAGCAATGAAGCGTGGGAGGTAGTGATCGGGACGTGAAATCATCAGGTGGACATCGAGGAAAATATCGTTCGATTCGTGAACCGCCTGAACCATGGCTGGGCCAAAGGAGATGTTATCCACGAAATGGCCATCCATCACATCGAGGTGTAGCCAATCCGCTCCGGCATTGATGGCACGGGTGGTTTCCTCGCCAACCTTTGAAAAGTTGGCAGCAAGCAGAGACGGAGCGATAACGCGGTCGAGGTAAGTCTTGGGAATCACGGGATTAGAGAAGCATGGGAGAGCCGAATGGGAAGAAAAAATGGAGGGATTCAGGAATGATCAAGGTTGATGTTTGATTTTTGAAACTTGAAAGTTAAAACCTACCCAGATGAGCGAAGAATTGATCATAGATCTCCATAGTGATGCCCATTTCATGCAACAGGCGTTGCGTGAGGCACATAAGGCGTATGCGGCTTCCGAGGTTCCTGTGGGAGCGGTTGTGGTGCATGAGGGGAGAATCATCGCGCGGGCATGGAATCAGGTTGAGACTTTAAAAGATGCGACGGCACATGCGGAAATGTTGGCGCTTACGGCGGCGCAGCAGGCTTTGGGCGATTGGCGTTTGGAAAAATGCACCTTGTATGTGACCAAAGAGCCATGCCCGATGTGTGCGGGGGCGATTGTGCACTGCAGGCCGGATCGGGTGGTTTTTGGCTGTGGCGATCCAAAAGCGGGTGCGGCGGGTGGTTGGATCAATTTATTGGATGCGAATCCGCCCTTGAATCATAAGTGCGAGGTGACGGCCGGAGTGATGAGCGATGAGTCTCTCGCCTTGTTGCAATCGTTTTTTCGCGAGGCACGGCAGAGAAATAAGATGGTGGACTCTTGAAAGCTGGGTTCTAATTTGAACGTTATCTGCGCACTTATTCACCATAGCTTATGAAATTCCCATTACTTATCGGCCTTTTGGCCTCCACCCAGATTCAAGCCGCATCGTTTCTAATCGAAACCGAACAGTTCGCCGACAAAGGAGGCTGGGGGATAGACACCCAATTTATCGAATCGATGGGTTCTTCGTATTTGATCGCCCATGGCCTAGGGAAGCCGGTTGCGGATGCCAGCACGGAGTTCGAGGTGGCTGAGGCTGGGGAGTATAAGGTTTGGGTGAGGACGATTGATTGGACCAAGCGTATGGAACGGCCGGAAAGTGCGGGTCGATTCAAAGTGGCGGTGAACGGGGTGGAGTTGGAGACGGAACTTGGAAAAAACGATACCAAGTGGACCTGGCAGTTGGCAGGAAAAGCCCAACTCAAAGCCGGTAAGTCGAAAGTGGCGTTGAAAGATCTTACCGGATTCAACGGACGTGCCGATGCGGTGCTTTTCAGCAGCGATGCAAGTTTCACGCCCCCAGCGGATGCGACCTTTGAAGAACGCACCGCATGGAAAATCCCCGGAGTGCCGAGTGCGATCGAAGACGCGGGTGAATATGATTTGGTCGTTGTTGGCGGAGGCTACGGCGGACTCGGTGCGGCGATTTCTGCAGCACGCATGGGAGCGAAAGTCGCGCTGATTCAGAATCGCGATGTGTTAGGTGGAAACGGATCATCTGAAATCCGAGTTTGGGCCATGGGCAATTATCCGCCGAGTGATTATCCCTTAGATCAGATCATTCGTGAGTTTGAAGATAAAGCGATTGCATCACCAGCACCGGCTGAGGAGTTTGTGGATGACAAGAAAGACAAGGTCGTCAAAGCCGAGAAAAACATCACCCTGTTCCTCGGTCATCATGCTTATGGATTGGACATGGCGGATGGAAAAATCGCTTCAGTGAAAGCTGTGGATATCGATGCCGGAAAGCTCAAGCGGATCAAGGGCAAGTTTTTCGCCGATTGCACAGGCCATGGTTTTGTTGGGATGTGGTCGGGTGCTGACACGAAATCCACCGAGAAGGGGCGGATGGGTATGAGCAATATGTGGATGTGGGAGAATCGTGACAAGCCGGTGAGTTTCCCGAATCAGGCATGGATGCATCAGTTTAAATCGGAACAATTTCCTTATCCAAAAGTGAAGCATGGCTTTGGTCATGCCGAGTGGTTTTGGGAGAGCGGATATGATAACCATCCTGTCAAAGATCTAGAGCTGACACGTGATTTGAATTTGCTGGCAGCGTATAGCGCGTGGAGTTCGATGAAAAATCACGGTGCTCACGCGGAGCGTGATCCAAGCAAACATGCGAATGCGGAACTGACTTGGTTGGCGTATGTGGGTGGCACTCGCGAGACGACCCAGATTCTGGGTGATGTGGTTCTAACCGGAGACGACGTTCGATCGAAAAAGCAATTCGCTGACGCAACGTTTCTAACCACATGGTCGATCGATCTTCATTATCCTTTGGAGAAATATATCAACACGATTCCCGGTAAGCCGTTCATTGCGCGCGCCGAGCATGGTAAAGGGGTGGATAAGAATGTTGGCTACGCAGTTCCGTATCGGACCTTGTATTCAAGAAATATTCCCAACCTTTTCATGGCGGGACGCAACATCAGCGTGGAGCGCGATGCACTGGGAACGATACGAGTGATGAAAACCATCGGCATGATGGGTGTGGTGATCGGGCGTGCGTCGGCGCTGGTGACGGTTCACGATTGCACTCCAAGAGACATCTATGCGAAACATCTGGATCAAGTGAAAGGTTTGTGGAAACTTCCTGGCGACAAGCGTTTCGCGAGTCTCGATGAGCTGAAAAAATCCCTTGATGACAAAACCGAGAGCGCAAAACCTGCCAACTGATGGGCGCAGGCGATTGAAGCGGTGGGCGCTTGGCGCCTATCGGCTTGGGATTATTTTGGTGGCGCTCGGTTGTCTTCGTGCGCTGCCGGATGATGTTGCGCAATTGGATCGCGCAGTGGTTTTAACGCACGCCAAGCAGGTATTGCCCGATGTTGTAGCCGTCGGAGATCCGACGGATGGTTTGTATCCGCTTAAAGACGAGACAGCAGAAAGCGTGGGTTGGGCGACATCGACTTTGCCGCAGGCGCAGAAGATCCAGGGTTACTCCGGACCTTCCGAGTTGTTAGTGATTTTTGACAAGGATAGAAAAGTCAAAGCCGTGAAGTTTCTCGCAAGCTCGGATACCGACGGTCATGTGGAGAAGGTTAGGCGTGATAAGAATTTTTGGGCGCAGTGGAATGGGAAATCCGAGTCCTCATTGGGTGGTGCGGTTTCGCCTATCGTGGTTTCAGGAGCTACCTTGACCAGCGAAGCAATGGCTCGTGGCGTGGCGGCGCGATTCGGTGCGGAGGGAATGGAGCAATGGTTTCCCGCTCCGCTTGTCTTGACCGATGTGAAGAAATGGTTTCCGGATAGTGATCGCATTTCATCTAACAAAAATAAAGGTTCTTATTTAGTGTGGAAAGGGAAGGAATCCATGGGTACTGTTTTACGCAGCAGTCGGATGGGAGTTTCAGCGCGGGGTTTCAACGGGACATCGGATGTGATCGTTGCATTGGATCGCGATGGCAAGAAAGTGCTTGGGATAGGTTTTCTCGGGAGTCGCGATAACGAAACTTATGTGAGCTCCGTGAAAGAAGAGGTGAAGTACGCGGATGGTTTTGCCGGGAAAAGCGTGGAGGAAATTCTGCCTGAGGATACTTGGGTGTCGCCTTCGCTATTTACGAGTGGTGCGAGCTACACCAATCACGCGGTGGTGGAGAGTGTCAGGGAAATGCTGAGTCGGCATATCGCGGATGAGAAAAAAGGTGGGTTTTCTTGGAAAAGCGCGCTGGCGATTTCATGGATCTTGCTTGGCGTGTTTTTTGGAATCAGCAAAGTGGGTGGTAAAAAATCGATTCGCTATGGTTTCGCGGTGGTATCGGTCGCGGCTGGGGTTGGGTTGGGTTGGATGGTGAGTCAGGATCAGTTGTTAGGTTGGGGGGGTAATGGTTTTGGTGCGGGTGCGATTTTGCCTCTGGTCGTGCTGACCGCAGCGGCGCTGATGGTGCCTGCCTTCACTGGAAAAAACGTGTATTGCAGTCGTATCTGCCCGCATGGTGCGGCACAGACTTTGGCGGGTGGGTTGGTGAAAAAGCGATTTCATCTTCCTGCGAAGCTTCACGCGGTGCTGGTGCGCTTACCGTGGGCAACCCTGATTGTGATTTGGTTGCTGGCTTTGATTGGTAGTGGATTGCCGTTTGCGAATTTCGAGCCGTTTGAAACATGGAGCTCCGGGTTTGTGGCGTTTGTTCCCGCTGCGATTTTCACGATTGGATTGGTGGCGGCGTTTTTCCTGCCTCAAGCTTATTGTCATTACGGTTGTCCAACAGGTGCGATGCTTAAATTTCTAACACAATCGCCTTCGGCATGGACTCGGAAGGACACCGTAGCGGCGGTTTTGATCGGGGCAGCTTGTTTGTATGTGTTCTTATGAAACTTAGATTAAAATGAAGATTTTCACCGCAGAGACGCAAAGCAGAATGAGCACTAGCGAATTTACTTTGCAGCGAAACTCAATAAGTTTGGACGGAGCGAAGCGTAGCCAAAGGTCGCCGAGGGAACGCAGAGCTTGGGTTGTGTTTTATGGTAAAATTTTGATGTGTGGATTGTTCAGCTTGTTCTTTTGTGTTTCATGCCAAAAGAAACGTAAGCCGAACATTCTTAGCGGAGAGGCAATGGGGACGTCTTGGAAACTTGCCTGGCGTGGCGATGAAGTGAGTGGCTTGGATAAAGAGGTTTTAGAATTGTTAGAGAAATGGGAGTCGGTGTTGAGCCAGTGGCGCGAGAATTCCGATCTCTCCCGGGCGAATCGCGGTGAAGCTATCTCGCCGGATTTGCAGAGAGTGATGGATCTGGCGGAAGTGATACACCAACAAAGCTCAGGAGCTTTTGATTATCGTTTGTTCAAGCAAACCAGCGATGCGGGTTTTGGGCCAAAAGGTAATGGCATGGATCTTTCCGCAATCGCCAAAGGATTTGCTGTTGATAGGGTTGGAGATCGACTTCGTGAGCTCGGTATCACGGATTTTGTTTTTGAATTAGGTGGTGAAATTCTAGTGGGCGATGGGGAATGGGAAGTCGCCATCGAAGCGCCGGATCCTGCGACACAAACTCTTGCGAAAACCATGAAACTGCAGAATCGCGCGGTGGCGACGAGTGGAAACTACCGCCAGTTCAAGCCGGCGTCTGGTGGGTTAGCGAGTCACATCATCGATCCTAAAACCGGAACACCGATCATTCGTCCGCCATCTTTGGTGACGGTTTACGCCAAAGACTGCGCCACCGCCGATGCATGGGCGACAGCCCTGTTTGTGTTAGGTCCTGATTTCAAAGTACCTGAGGGAATTGAGGTGCAGTGGCAAAAAAGGAATCGTGATTTTTAATCGCGACCTCGTAAGTGAAATGGATTCGGTTGCTATTTCCTGTTGCAGTCGCGATTGAAAATCGCGGTTCCTTTCGGTTGATTGACATCTTCACTCAAATAATCATCCTTCAAATTCATGAATAAATCCTTTCAACGCACTGAGTTCATCGTCCGCTTCATTTGCGGAGCGATATTCTTTGGTTTGGTTGTTGGTTTGTTAGGTTTACGATTTTTGACAGCGGTGGATGCGCTGGCTATAGCCGTTTGGATTTTGATCACTGTCAGCTTGAGCGTTCTCGTTGCTGTTTGTGGTGATGATGCATGGCGACGAATGGCCGGCATTTTCAGGTGGTGGTAAGACAGCAAAGAAAGGAACCGCGATTTTTAATCGCGACCTCGTAAGCGAAATGGATTCGGTTGCTATTTCCGGTTGCAGTCGCGATAGGATATCGCGGTTCCTTTCCTGTTCTCTAATCCGTCGCTTTTTTAAGAGCCGCTGCAACGAAGCCAGAGAATAGCGGATGCGGGTGATTCGGTTTCGAGAGGAATTCTGGATGGAACTGGGCACCGATGTAGAAAGGATGATCCGGGAGTTCGACGATTTCCACCAAGCCTTCATTGGCCGAGACGGATGAGATGACGAGTCCGCCTTCTTGAAGCCTGTCTTGGTAATCCGAATTCACTTCGTAGCGATGACGATGGCGTTCCTTGATGCGATCAACATTGCCGTAGAGATCAGCGGCTTTGGTTCCGGCGAAGAGGATGGATTCGCATGAGCCGAGGCGCATGGTCGCGCCCATATCGGTGACGCCTTTTTGTTCTTCTTGAAGGCAGATGACGGGATGCGGAGTGTTTTTATCAAACTCAGTCGAGTTTGCTCCTTTGAGTCCACATTTGTTACGTGCATATTCGATGGTAGCGATTTGCATCCCCAAGCAGATACCGAAGTATGGAATTTTGTTCTCACGAGCGTATTGGGCGGCGAGAATTTTTCCTTCGATACCGCGATCTCCGAATCCACCTGGGACAAGGATACCATCGACATCGCCGATGACGGCTTTCGCGCCATGATCTTCGATAGCTTCTGCTTCGACGCGGACGATCTGCACTTTGGTGTCGTGAAATGCGCCGGCGTGAATGAGCGATTCGTAAATAGATTTATAAGCGTCCTGCAGTTCGATGTATTTCCCAGCGACCGCGATGGTGACCTTGTGTTTTGGGTGAATGACTCGCTGTACGAATTTTTCCCATTCTTCGAGTTTGGGCGAAGGCGTGTGACCTAGACCGATTTTATCGACAACGAGTCGGTCTATCTTATCTCTCCGCAGATCGAGCGGGCATTCGTAAATTGTGTGATCGACATCGCGGAAAGCGACGACGTTCTTTTTCTCGACGTTGCAGAACATCGCGATCTTGCGGCGGTTGTCTTCATCAAGATCCGCCTCGGTGCGGCAGATGATGATGTCTGGCTGGATACCGAGTTCACGGAGTTTGGCGACGGATTGTTGGGTGGGTTTGGTTTTAACTTCGCCAGCAGCTTTGATGTAAGGAAGGAGAGTGACGTGGATGAAGCAAACGTTATCTTTTCCGACTTCCAATGCGAACTGGCGCAGGGCTTCGATGAAAAGCAGGGCTTCCATGTCGCCGACCGTGCCGCCGATTTCGGTGATCAGGACATCGACGTCGGGATTGTTTTTCGTGACCGTGTGCATGCGGTCTTTGATTTCATCGGTAACGTGAGGGATGAACTGCACGGTTTTGCCGAGGTATTCGCCGCGGCGTTCTTTTTTGATCACGGAATCAAATACCTGACCGGAGGTGAGGTTGTTCATCTGGGAAAGTACGCCGGAGGTGAAGCGTTCGTAGTGGCCGAGGTCGAGGTCGGTTTCCGCGCCGTCATCTAACACATAAACCTCGCCGTGTTGGTAAGGTGACATCGTGCCTGGATCGACGTTGAGATAAGGGTCGAATTTTTGCATCAAGGTTTTCAGACCCCGAGCTTCGAGGAGGGTTCCGATGGATGCTGCGGCAAGACCTTTTCCGAGAGAGGAAACCACGCCGCCGGTGACAAAGATGTATTTCATAAATTTCAAATTTTAAGGTTCAAACTTCAAGTTAGAGGGCGTATCGAGAAGTATTAGATGTGATAGGTGATTGATGTTTGATACAGAGTTAGTGAGATGCTGAGGAAAGGATGCGTTCGATTTCGAGAGCTTGTTCGGGTGTGTCGACTCCTGGTGAGGTATCGGTTGTTAGAAGGACTTTGATGTTGGCGCCGTTTTCGAGGGCGCGGAGTTGTTCGAGGGACTCGGCTTGTTCGAGTGGGGAGGGTGGCCAAGTGACAAACGTTTCAAGGAAATCGCGACGGTAGCCGTAAATGCCTTTGTGGCGAAGGACCTGCAGGTTCTCAACTGCGTTGCGGAAGAATGGGAGAGGAGATCTAGAAAAATAGAGGGCGTTGCCGTTGAGTTTGAGAACGACTTTCACGACGTTGGGATCGGCGACGACTGGATCTTTCGGATCGAGAGGATTGGCGGCGGTGACCATGTCCAAGGTAGGATCGTTGCAAAGTGCTGTGGCGAGGTCATCAATCAGTTCGGGATCGATGAGGGGTTCATCCCCTTGAATGTTGAGAATGTGAGTGGCTTGCGGAATTTGTTGTATGGCCTCGGCGAGTCGGTCGGTTCCGGTGGGGTGATCAGGCGAGGTCATCACCGCTTTGCCGCCGAATGATGCTACGGCTTCGGCGATGCGATGATCATCGGTGGCGATGATGATTTCAGAAAGTTTCGTTGCGAGTTTGCAGCGCTCCCAAACGTGTTGAATCAGAGGTTTTCCTGCGATGAGATGAAGGGGCTTACCGGGGAAGCGGGTGGAGCCCCAGCGAGCCGGAAGGATGCCGATGATGTGAGGTTTAGAGGCAGGAAATGACACGCGAATAGAATAGGTTGCGCGAAGTTATGGGAGAGACCATGGGACGGCAAGGACGGTTTTTGAAATTTCAAATTTCAAGTTTCAAATCTCAAGACTCGGGCTCTGGACTCTGGACTCTGGACTCTGGACTCTGGACTCTGGACTCTTTATGAATCCCCCATGCAGATGCCGATGGCGCGGGCGGCTTGGACGACTTCGCCTTCGGGGTCGACTAAGCGGAGCTTATTGACGGCTTCTTCGATGGTCACGGAATCGACATGGTAGGCTTGATAAGAAACCATCCGACCGAAGGCCTTTTGTTTAGCGAGATTGACGGCCATGACGCCGAAACGCATGCCAAGGATGCGGTCAAGTGCTGTAGGTGCGCCACCGCGTTGGAGGTGGCCTAGGGTAGTGGCACGAGTCTCTTTATTTGTTAGATCTTGGAGTCGTTTGGCAACTTGTTCACCGATTCCGCCGAGTCTGACTTCACCTGAGCAGTTATTATCAAGGGTGACGAGATCTCCGTCGGGCATTTTCGCGCCTTCGGCGACGACGACGAGGGTGGAATGCTGACCCTGAGCGGTGCGTTTTTTGATGAAATCTGCAATTTTTTCTAGGGAGAATGCTATTTCCGGAAGCAGAATGACGTTTGCGCCACCTGCGATGCCGCCCCAGAGGGCAATCCATCCAGCATGGCGTCCCATGACTTCCAGAACCATGATGCGTTTGTGGGATTCGGCGGTGGTGTTGAGTCGGTCTAAAGCATCGACCACCGTGGTGACTGCGCTATCGAAGCCGAAGGTCATGGCGGTGGCGGAAAGGTCGTTATCAATGGTTTTGGGAACGCCAATGATGGGCCAACCGAGGTGATACAGTTGCAGACCCGTTGTAAGAGAGCCATCGCCGCCGACGATGATGAGGGCTTCGATGTTAAGTTGGTCGATGGTTTGGCGGGCGCTATCGATGATATCCTTGGGGACTTCAGCGACCTTACCAGTGCCTATCTTGGCGGCGAAGTGGCCTTTGTTGGTTGATCCAAGAATCGTGCCTCCGAGCTTGAGGATACCAATAGTGTCCCTAGGTGTGAGGATGCGGTAGTCGCCGGGAGGGAGGAGCCCTTCGAAGCCGTCTTTGAAACCGATGACTTCCCAGCCAAGTTTATGCGCAGCACCTACAACGCCATGGATGACAGCGTTGAGTCCGGGGCAGTCGCCGCCGCTATTGAGGATACCGATGCGCATAAGTTTCAAATTTCAAATAACAAGTAGAGGTAATAATGAGAAAATAAGAAGAATCGATAATCATTGAAATTTGAAATTTAAATTTTGAAATTTATTTTACGGGAGGTGGGGTGGCTAGGAGTTCGTGTTTTGGGTTTTCAACGATTGCACCGGCTGCGAGCCATGCGTCGTAGTGAGCCCAACCATCGCGCATGAGTTTGCGAGTGCGGTTGAAACGATCGGAGCTATTGAGGACGACAACAATTAAGCGGCGAGGCGTGACACCTTTGTTGCCATCAGGTTTGATTCTAACAACTGGATCACGATCCATGCAGGTGGAGAGGCAAGGTCCAGCGTTTTGTGTGGTACCGGTCTTGATGCCGAGGATGCCCGTTTCTCCCACAAGCTCGTTGGTGTTGGTGATTGTTTTGGCGATCCCGTTGATTTTCACTTCACGGGATGGTTGGCGCGTGATGAAGGTAATCGGATTTCGGCGCATCGCATGGATGGAGAAACGTGCGACATCGGCGGCAGTGGAATAGCCGGGTTTTGATTCGAGATCCAGACCATGGGGATTGGTAAAACGGGTGCTTTTCGCGAGGACGAATTTGGCGAGTTTGTTCATTTCATCAACAAACGCTTGGACAGGATCGCCTATTTGTCCACGGCGTCTAAGGATATCAGCTCCGACGTGGTTGGCGATGGCGAGAGCGGCATAGTTATCGGATCGCAGGAGGGAAGCATAGAGAGCGTCTCTCAAAGTCATTGTATCGCCGACTTTGAGGCCGATGGCAGTGGATTGACCGAGAAGGTTTGCGGATTCTGGGATGGTAATCGTTGTTGTACCAAGATCCGTCACAGTCGCGGTCGCCCAATCGACAGCGACGATGGCGGTGGCAATTTTCGTCAAAGAAGCAACTGAACGCTTGTTGGTGGCACCGGATGCGGAGAGAACTTTACCAGAATAAGCCTCTACGACGATGTGAGACTCTTGGGCAAAGAGCGAGGATGTGAGGAAAATAAGTGAAGCGATCGCGTAGCGCATACGTTGGAGGATAATTAAGAAATCCGAAGTTTCAATCGCGAAACAGGAATTTTGTAACCGCTTAATAAGCAGAGGACAGAGTAGCGGATTTTACAATCTTTGTCACAGCCACGACAAAGATTGTAATGGGGAGATGGGGAGATGGGGAGATGGGGTGATGGGGTGATGGGGTGATGGGGTGATGGGGTGATGGGAGAACAAATAAAAATAATCTCCT
>JAJTHK010000112.1 GCA_021298895.1 Luteolibacter sp. | reverse complement strand
TCCGGCATTGAACGCAAAATCCGCGAGCACCTTGTCGAAAAGAAAATACTCGCCGGTGTGGTCTCCATGCCCAGCAACATCTTCGCCACTACCGGCACCAACGTCTCCATCCTTTTCCTAGACGCAGCAAACAAGGAACACATCGTCCTGATCGATGCTTCCAACCTCGGCACCAAAGTAAAGGACGGCAAAAACCAAAAAACCTTACTCTCCACCGAAGAAGAAGACCAAATCATCCGCGTCTTCAACGCCAAGGAAGCCATTAAAGATTTCTCCGTGGCCGTCACTTACGATGAAATTGCGGCCAAAAATCATTCACTCAGCGCCGGGCAGTATTTTGATGTGAAGGTGGAGCATGTGGCGATCACGCCGAAGCAATTCGGAAAAAAACTAGCCGAGAGCCGAGAGCGGTTGGTCGCTTTACTTCAGTATTCAAAGAACCTTGAGAAGGATATTTTTAAGCGTTTGGAGGGACTAAAATATGAGTGAGTGGAAATCCGCTAAGCTCGGTGATATTGCCGAGATGTGTCTTGGAAAGATGCTGGACAAGGAAAAGAACAAGGGAGAACTGCAACCATATCTGGCGAATGTTAACCTCCGTTGGGGTGGCTTCGATCTCTCAAATCTGAGCACAATGCGCTTTGAGGAGAGCGAGAGTGAGCGTTACGGCTTGGAATCTGGAGACCTTGTTGTTTGCGAGGGCGGCGAACCCGGACGCTGTGCAATCTGGAGAGGGGAAGTCCCCCAAATGAAAATTCAGAAGGCAATTCATAGAGTTCGCACCAATAAGAATTACAGTAACGAGTTCGTCTATTATCGCTTCCTGCTTGCTGGAAGGAGCGGTGAACTGTCAAAGCATTTCATTGGGTCAACCATCAAGCACCTGACCGGATATTCTCTCAAACAAGTGGAGTTTAATTACCCTCCATTAGCTGAGCAAAGTCGTATTGCAGCCGTCCTCTCCGCCCTCGACGCCAAGATCGAACTCAACAACCGCATCAACGCCGAGTTGGAGGGAATGGCGAAGTTGCTCTACGACTATTGGTTCGTGCAGCATGATTTCCCGATCAGCGCCGCCCAAGCCGCCGCCCTCGGCAAACCCCACCTCACCGGAAAACCCTACCGCTCCTCCGGCTGCCCCATGGTCTTTGATCCCCAACTCAAACGCGAGATCCCGGTGGGGTGGGAGGTGAAAGAGCTTGCCGATATTGCAAATGTCACAATGGGCCAATCACCTCCAGGTAACACCTACAATGAGGAAGGCAAAGGATACCTTTTCTTTCAGGGATCGACTGACTTTGGATGGCGTTTCCCAACACCGCGTCAATTCACGACTGCACCGACGCGCCACGCACATAAAGGCTCAATTCTTCTGAGCGTACGAGCTCCCGTTGGAACACTCAATATCGCTCCAGAAGATTGTGCGATAGGTCGAGGTTTAGCAGCTCTCTCAAGCAAGACTTCTCACGAGAGCTTTTTACTCCAAGTTCTACAAAACCTTCAATCTGTCTTCGCGCGACGCAACGGAGACGGCACAACCTTTGGTTCCATCAATCGCGATGACTTACGCACATTAAAAGTTACCATGCCGCCCGACGACGAACTATTGAAAGCCTACGAATCTGCAATTGGTTCAACCCATCAAATGATCTTCAACAACCACCAACAAAACCAAGAACTCGCCCAACTCCGCGACTGGCTCCTGCCGATGCTCATGAACGGGCAGGTGAGAGTTGATACCACTACAACTTAGATTATGGATAGTCTTCCCGAGTCAAATCCTAAACCGATTATCCTCACTACACAGGAAAACAGAGTTTACGGAATATTGGAGAATTTATCTGAAGGGGAGAATCAGTTTGGTAGATGGTATTTAGGCGCATTATTGACCCTTCGGGCAAACGGTGAGGACGCAATTGCTCAAGCAGCACACTCACTTAGAGAAATTACCGACTGTTTGCCGAGTAGGCTTGGGATAACTGCATATGATAGCCCGCTTCCGGTCGCTCGTGATGTGGCGGTTGCGATCCTAAGAATCAAAGACGCAAGCTACAAAGAGGGTTGGAATGATAAAGAGATTAATAAAGCCCTAGCCAAACAACTCAGTCGGTTGGATGCACTACGTAAAGTAGCGGAAGCTACTCCTCGTACCCGTCGACTTGGAGTAGCATTTTCAAAACATCATCCTAGCGCGGAATTACAAGCTGAACTTTTACGAAAGGATAAAGATGATGAATTTAAAGATACAGTGAGTTTCTTTCAGGGAGTAGCGCATCATAACATCCACCCCTCGAAGGAAGATTTTCAAGCCAAACTATCGTTATTCGAACAGCTCATCATTTCATATTTAAGTCCTGCGACAGCTGAGCAGCAAAGAGAGATAACAGGCATTATTCAAAATCCTGGCGATAAGGAGAGTGAGGTAAGATTGAAATGGCTGATCACACATAATCCCTCTAACCTACTGTTTTTTCTTCAAAAAATCGAAGACCCCGTTTGGTTGAAGTTTTGCAAAGGAATCGGGCTTCTGGATTTTGGCGGGAAAGTCGACCAAGCAGCCGCGCGACGCTACGATCCGGTTCTGAATACCCTGGTACGTTTAGCCCCCATTGCTCCTGATGAGGTATGCAGCATTTTAGAAAGCCTACCCAAGGATCTTGGTGAATTTAATATGGATCAAATCATGCGATGCATGGCGAGCATCCCAGATGCAACATACTCTGAGCGTTGCGCAAAAGTGTTATGTAATCTTTTACGGGATAAAGCTGGGCGTTACGTATTTCTGGAAGACGTCCTTGCGAACTGGGTGCGTCAGGGATGTTACACGGTGGTATTGAAAATCCTCGAAAAATACATCTGCAACATGATGCATCCTGATCCACAGGATCGCATGATGACGAAATACTTGTTGGAGCAGATCGAAAGTAAGTTCCTTGTGCCGCTGGAAGTCGCACGTGAGCAAGAATTCCGAAACATTTATTTCTATGCACTAAAATTCTGGAGACGTCTTCAGAATCAACAGACCTACGACAAATATACCTACTGGTTTCAAGATTTTAAGCAGACGGTTTTTCACGATCACTTCCAAGCTGGCATTTTGTTAAAGCGTCTTTATCAGCTCGGAAGGGCTATTTATCTCAAACAAGATGAACAACAAATCGGCGAATTTGATCAACTTCTTCGTTCGAACAGTTGGGAGCTTTTCAAACGCCTGCGCTGGCAACTATACGCGGATTTTCCAGAGCAATCTCTGGCATGGGCAAAAGCCGATGTCTTAGCAGAAATACCCTCGATGAATTCCTACAATGGTTCGCATGGCTACGAAATGGCACAGCTTCTCGATGCCCATGTGAAAAAATATGGATCCGAATTTCTCACCCAGAGTGAGGTGAATGACTTTTTCGAAAAAGTCATGGAAGGACCTATCGAAAAGAATGAGAAAACGGATATCGATGATGTCATGATACGGCGCTTCCAACGGAGGCAACTCCAGCCAATCGCGCCGTTGCTCTCTCAGGAACAAAAAGTGGTTTATGAAGAGCTCACCAAAGAGTTTCCCGGCGAGCTTGCCCTACAAGATTACAAGCCTTTCAAATCCGGCAGGGCCTACTCGGTAAAATCGGTTACGCCAGCGACAACAGTAGAGTTGGCAGCAATGAACGATATGGCTATCTGGAAATTTTTGAATGACTGGCTTCCAAAGAATGACTGGCGCGAAACTGGCGGCGAAGCGATCGAAGAAACGGTAGGCGAACTCGGCCGTGAGTTTTCGAATTTATTTACGCAGAACCCTGAGCGATTTTCAGCGAGCTCTGAGTGGTGGAAAAACATCAAGCGTCCCGAAATTTTATCCAAATTGCTGGATGCCGCAACGCAGAGAATTACATCAGAGAAAAAAGCAGCACCCTCCACTGAAGAGCCCAAGCCCGATCAGTGGGTTGCTTGGTTCGGGATCGTGGATCGGATTCTGGAGCTTTCAAATGATGATTCTCCGGCTGCATTGGATGAATATAAACAGAACGTCTGGAACTGGCCTCGACGTGTCGTTGTCCAATTTATGGAGAATGTCATCCAAAGGGAGCAAGGAATCCCTCAAGGCTATGAAAAACGCGTGGGTGAGGTTTTACAAACGATTTTGCTCAAACCAGACCTCACCGAAAGCAGGGAGAATCCTAATCTCGATGATTGGCTGTCTTACGCCATTAACAGCGTAAAAGGCTCGGCACTAGAGGCTTTGTTGGCTTTAGCCATCAGACAAAAGAACAGCAAAAAGGTTCCTCCTGAAACGTGGATTTACGAGACGATCTGCAAGGTTTTGTGCGATTCTGATGTTTCACCGGCTTTATTCGCCGTCATGGGGGCTCGCTTACGGGCTGTGCTTTATCTCTATGCGGAGCAATTCAAACAAGAGCCGGAAGTCCTCATGCCTAATGACAAGCCGGAGATGACGGAAGCCTTTATCGTCGCACATATCAAATATGGAACTTGGGTGAACCAGCTTCTTGAAGTCTTTCCCGATTATCCCGACAGAGCCTTAGGCTTACTCCACGCTAAAAATTTGGAGACGGAAGAAGATGAGCGTGATCGAAACGATTACGGTGGGCGTTTGGGTCTGCATCTATGCTTCTATTTTTGGAATGACATGTATGGCACGCCAGAAAGCGGCGTTCGTATCTTGAAACGCTTCTTCAGAATCGCGAATCCTCATCAACGAGCAGAAACCATCGGCGAAATCTCCCGCATCTTCAAAAACGAAAAAGCCAGTGATGATCTGACGCAGATGTTGCATCGTCTCAAGCAGATCTGGGATCTAAGGATTCAGGATATTGAGGAAAAGCAAAAGTCCGAAGAATTGACCGATGAGGATATTCTCAAAGAGGTTGGAAGCTTCATCCGCTGGATCGAAATCCAAGCCATGGATTTCACATGGAGACATGAGCAAATCGTCCGCGCGTTGAAACTATGCAAAAAAGCCCCAGAGCATTTGATCTACATCCGCGACTTGCTTAATCAACACACAGAGCCAAACGAACTCAAAGGACGCCTTGAAATCTTCAAACACATTCTACAACTAAGTAATGACAGCAACACTTGGTATTACCGAGACAAAGAACTGATCCCAGTCCTGAAAAGCGCCCTGAACTCCGAAGATCCACAAACCCAACAACACGCCACAGAAGTTCAAGAAATTCTCCTACGCCGAGGATGCTTTGAGTTTTTGATGGATGAGGAGAGACATGAAAATGAGTGATTAAACACGTTATCTCGGTTTTGGAATTGATGGAATGCGCAGTCGCAGTCAGATTAAGCGTATCACGAATCTTTCATGGCTGGCTGTTGTCGGCTATGCTGATACTGAATAGATAGGTTTCCTCCAACACACAAACCGATGCGTAAGATCACGGAATTCCACTGCATTATGCCGATAGCAAATGTGCCATCGGTGATGCTGCATGGCATTCTTTGCAACGAGGAAGCGGCAAAGCTGGAACACGAGTCGGTCGCGATGGAAGAAGTGCAGGCGGTGCGGCACGATAAGGAGGTTCCCGGGGGTCTTCTCCTCCACCAGTATGCGAACCTCTATTTCCACGCGCGCAATCCTATGCTTTACAAAAGGCGAGCAGATCGCGACGCACTGTGCGTACTCAGAGTAGATTCCCGCATTGGGCGCAGTGCGGGGGTGGTCTTTACGGATGGAAATGCAGGTAGCAGAAGATACCAGCGCTTTTTCGGATACAGCGAAATCAAGCAACTGCCTTTTGAGGAAATTTACTGCACGGATTGGAACCATCCCGATCCTCGGGAAAAAAGTCGGCTGAAGTTTCATAAATGCGCCGAGATCCTCGTGCCTGGGCGGGTGCCACCGGAAATGATTTACGGGGCATTGGTGGCGAACGAATCCGCAAAATACTCCTTGGCAGGGCTTGGATTTTCAGGCGAAATAACTATCGACAGTCCGTTTTTCTTTTTATAGTGTTCTTTTGAACAAATGATTCGATTCCTCGTAGGCGACCTATTCCAGACCAAGGTAGAAACCCTGGTTAATACGGTAAACTGTGTCGGTATCATGGGTAAAGGGGTGGCGGAGACTTTCAAGAATCGTTATCCGGCCATGTATGAAGACTATCGGCACCGCTGCGATGCAAATGAGGTTCGTCTGGGTGAACCATACATTTATAAGGATCTTGCTGGAGCCTCGATCGTGAATTTTCCAACGAAAGATCACTGGAAGTCCGCTTCCCGGATGTCCGATATCGAGGCAGGTCTGGATTGCTTCGCCAAACATGCCAAGCAATGGGGCATCAGATCGGTGGCTTTTCCTCCCCTCGGCTGTGGTAACGGAGGGCTGGAGTGGTCCGATGTCGGCCCGCTGATTTATAGGAAGTTGGGTGGTCTCGATATTGAGATTGAAGTTTACGCTCCTTTTGGAACTCCGAAACAGCACTTGACCAAGGAGTTTCTGGCACAGGATTCCCTGATACCGAGCGCGGAGCGTGGTCGTCAGCGCGGCAGAATCCAACCGGGCTGGGTTGCCATGCTTGAGGTCGTAAGGAGGTTGCAAGAGCAGTCTTATGCTCGCCCGGTAGGCAGGACGATATTCCAGAAAATCGGATACATTCTCACAGATCAAGGAATCCCAACTGGTTTGGAATATGGGAAGGGGAGTTTCGGGCCGTTCGCAGCTGAGATGAGTGAGTTGTTGACCGTTCTTGCAAATAAGAATTGGTGGGTAGAGGAATCCCTAGGCTCGATGAAGCGAATCCGCGTATCCGAAAAATTCGCGAAGGAAGTCAGTACGTTCCGCAAAGAGCTTGAGGCATATGAACCGCAAATTTCAAAGACGGTGGATCTTTTTAGCCGTATAGGCTCGACGGCCCAAGCCGAGGAGGTTTCCACGGTGCTATTCGCTTCAAGGCAACTCGCGGAAAAGGCCGGTGCGGCCATGACCGAGGGACAGATTTTGGATTATATACTCCACTGGAAGCCGCAATGGGACAACGATCAGGGTAAGATTGCCATCCGGGAAGGGATCATGAGTCTTAATATGCTGGGCTGGATCGATGCTACACCAGATATGCATTCTGATAGTTAGCTCTGAACAGTTTATCCTTTGTTGTCCTGTCACTCGGCCGCCGCTAGGGTTTTCTGAAGGGCCTGGCGGTAGGTGCGGAGGGACTCGGTGGGGTTAAGGGCTAGGGCTTTGTCGATGGCAGCGAGGGCCTCGGCGTAGTGGGATTGGGAAACGTGGAGGCGGGCGAGTTCCACAAATGCTTCGTAGGCGGTAGTGGGGTCTGCGGTGGCGCGTTCGAACATCAGTTCGGCGGACTCGGGTTGTTTGGTTTCTGCCAAATGTTTGGCGAGAGCAAGGAGGGCTTGGCCGTCGGTGGGGTCTTCTTGAGTGAGTTTGCGAAGTGCTGCAACACCTGCGGCGATGTCTTCATTGGAGGCAATGAGATAACGGGCTTTTGCGATGCCGAGTGCACGGTCGGATTTTTCGGATTGGGTCTGTTCGAAAAGGGATTTCACGAGTTTCCAATCTTCCTGTGAGCTGGCGGTGTTAATAACGCGTAGGATGGCTGAGGTGGATGGCGGACTTGTCTTGTTAGAAAACGCCGCTTCGATGGTGGTTTGGGCGGATGTTTTTCGATTGGCGCGGAGATGAAGATCGGCGAGCAGCAAGGTTGGATCCGGTGGAAGTAATTTGAGGCGGAAGGGAAGTTCGAGTGCTTTGACCGCATCATCGAGTTGATCGAGCTCAAGGTGGATGTTGGCTTTGAGAATGGAGTAGGAGGATTCCAGAGGGCGTTGGCGGATGACTTCTTCTAACAGTGCGATCGCTTCAGTATTCTGATCGAGGTGTTGGAGGCATTGAGCGATTCCTGCCTTCCATTCAGCGACATCGGGTTCGGTGACTTGAGCCAGGCGATACGCTTGTAAGGCACTGTCGAACTCTTCGCGAGATAGTCGGCAATAACCTAACAAACCGTAAGTTGAGCCTTCGGCGTCGCCGAGTTGGATGGATTCGGTGAGGTGAGTCAGGGCGTTTTTAAGATCGTTTTCGCGCACGTATGCGAGTGCGAGGTTGCGATGCGCGCGGCGGAAAGATGGGTATTCTTTAAGTGCGGATTGGTAGGAGGTGATCGCGTTTTTGATATCACCCGTTTCGAAATAAAGGTTTGCGAGATTGAAAGTTAATGCGGGGGAGGATTTGGTGAGTTCGCTCGATTTCAGTTTTTCCAAAGCAGCAGTGCGTTTGTCCTCTGCCATCAGGTTTTGGATTTCAACCAGTATTCCGCGTTCTTCGGTGGAGACGTTGGGTTCGATGCGTGCTTCGATGCGGTAGGAACCGTTGAAGGATTTTAAAAAGGCTTCGTCTTTCCAGTAAGAGGTGGAGAGAGGGAGGGGGTCTGCGGAGAAAGATAATGAAGAGACCAGAAACAAGAGGCCAGAAACGAGAGTGAAGATTTTTGTTAGGGAGTTCATAGGAAATTTATTTTTCGATGACGATGGGCCAGCGCATGATGGCTTTGACGGCTTGGCCGTTGCGTTTGGGTGGGGTGAAGCGGGCGCTAGCGGCGACTTTGCGGGCGGGTTCGACGAGTTCCTTATGGGTGGAAGAGATGACGCTGCGGACGCTTACCGAGCCGGTGGTAGAGAGTTCGACTTCAAAGGTGACAGTTCCGCTTTTCACACCTTGTTTAGCCAGGCTTTCAGGAAAAGTTGTAGATCCGTGGCGGAGTAATCGCGGGATACCATCGAGTTCGTTGGGATTGTAATATGTTTTTTTAACAGGAGGCAGGTTTGCTGGAACACGGGCTGGGATGGTCGTGCGTGGCGACACCTTTTCTGGCTCAACGGGTAGGGGAGCAGGTGCGAGATCGGTGAAGAAATTTTCCACGGGAGCGGTGATATCCATCGGCACTTGTGCTTGAGGTATCGGTACTCGAGTGGGGTCGGGCAGAGCGCTGACTTCGGTGAGCGCCGGCGTTGGAGGTGGAGAAATATCTGGTGGTGGTTCGTCTATCGGAGGTGGAGGTGGTGGAGGCTGAAACGTAGCGATATCCACTTCACGAATCGTCAGATCGGGCACGTCCGCTTCAATCGTAAACAAGCGCGCCATTCCCAAAACCGCCAGTAGAATGGCGGAAGCAGCAATGCCAATGATGGTCGATCTAAAATTCAAAAATTTAAAGTTTACCTCTCTGTGGCAAGTGAGACGGAAGTGGCTCCAGCAAGTTTTGCGGAGTCGATGACGCGGACGGTGGCCTCGGTGGGTGCGGTGGCATCGGCACGGATAATGACAGGACAATCTGGGATTTCTTCTAACAGTGCGGCAACTACTGCACGAACTCCGTCTTGTCCGATTTCACGTCCTCCATGCCATACGCGGGATTCTGTAGTGACCGCGATGAGGATTGCCTGTCGATCAAGATCTTCTGAGGATGCGGCGCGCGGCTTCGAAATTTCGACTCCAGTTTCTTTAACGAATACTGTAGTGACGATAAAGAAAATCAGCAGAAGGAACACGACATCGATCAGCGGCGAGATATCGATGCTGCTGCTGTTTTCTGTGTTCGTGCTGTGACGGAATCTTCGCATTAGTTTGGTCGGGTTCTAAATTTTACACCGCAAAGCCGCAGAGGTCGCGGAGGGTCGCAGAGATGCATTTTAATTTGAGATTTAGAGTTTAGAGTTTAGAGTTTTCGGCTAGGCGTGCGTGGAGCTGCTTTTGTAGTTCGAGGTGAGTGGTTTCGGTTTGGCGTTTGAGTAGGGCGAGGATAAATGCTGCGGGGATCGCGATCACTAACCCGGCTTCGGTCGTAACGAGCGCAGTGGAAATTCCCGATGAGATAGTGTCGATGGGCGCATCATTGCCTGCGGCCATGCCGGCAAATGTCACTAACATTCCTGCAACTGTTCCGAGGAGACCGAGCAAAGGTGCGGATGCAATGAGGACAGCTAGGAATGGTAATCGACGTTCCACGCGTGCCATTTGATCAAGTTCGAACGAGGCGTAAGATCTTTGAATTTCACGCGACGTGGGCAATTGTCTTTCCCATGGTAGAGCTTTGTCCACTAAAGTTGGAGTTGCCCATTTTTTCTCGGATACTGCATTTCTAGTAGATGAAAGCATTCTCCAAACTTTAAAAAGAATGGAGTATATTGCAACCGTCAGTGCCAGCAGGGCCCAGAGCGTGAGTCCGCCTTCGTGCAGGGTTTGTTGGATGGCGTGCTTCAAAATTTTAAACGTTAAACTTTAAATCTCAAGGAAGAGATGGGAGTAGTGTGTTGCTAGGGGAATCTAAACAGAAATCAGAGTGACGTAGTGGTGCGTTCTTATTGAAGAAATTGAGGTTTAGAGTTTAAAAATTAAAGTTTAGCTCGCAGGCCGTTGACGAAGGAGAGGCCGAGGCGTTCGGTAGTTTGAACAATGCCTTGTGCGCGGCGTGATAAGAAGGCGTGGAGGATGAGGGCTGGGATAGCTACGACGAGGCCGAAAAGGGTGGTGATGAGCGCTTCAGAGATACCGCCGGCAAGAGGTTTGGGGTCGCCTGAGCCAAAGAGGGTGATGAGGTTGAAGGTGGCGATCATTCCAGAAACGGTGCCGAGCAAACCGAGGAGCGGAGAAGTTGCTGCGGTGATTGCGATCACGGAGAGTAGCGAGGATGCTTTGCTTTGCACGGACATGAGTTGTTCGTAGAGAGTTTCTTCAACAAGGTCGGTGGAGTTTTCCGAAACGGTAATGAGTTTAGCCAAGACGACACCAGCTGGGTGATTGCGTTCGCTGGCGAGTTGCAGGGCTTTATCGCGATCTCCTGTGCGGAGTGCGGCGAGGATAGCGGTGACCCATGCATCCGTCGGTTCGCGGAAGCGGGAGAATTGTGCAAGTTTCACCAAACCAAAGGCGAGTGAGAGCAGTGCAAGGAACATGATAGGCCAAACCCAGAGGCCGCCTTTGTTGACCATGTCGATGAAGCCGCCGTCGATTTCATCCATCGCGCGGGCGTTTCCTCCTGTGGGGTCGAGTGGAAGAGTGGTGGAAGTGCCGCTGATGAGTGCAGATACATTCGACTCGTTGCCTGGGATGTAATGGGGGATTTCGCCGGTCTTAGATGGAATGACATCACCGCCTGAAGTTTTATTTTCTGAGAGGAAATAAGAAACAGGGCCTACTGCTGCGAATGTGCCTTCGGCGATGTTTCCGGAAGGATCAGCGGCTTTTCCAGGAGCAGTAGAGCCTCCAAGGAGTTGTTCGAGATGGGTGACGGATGCGTCGAGAATCGCGAGACGTTCTTGCAACGAACTGGATGGATTATCCATTTCAGCGGCGATGATTGTGGGATTAATTTTGAGATTTGGTGAGCCGGGGCTGGAGAGCGTGGTGGTTTTCAACGCATGATCTTTGAGAAGGCTTGAAAGATAGTTGGCGTCTTGGCGGCGTGTGGAGAGATCGGTTTGAAGCTGCCGGAGTTCTTGGGCGCGATCATCTTTGCTCAGGCGGGCGATGCGAACCAGTCTGCGTTTTTCTAACAAATCTTTTTCGATTTTTCTGAAATCTTCGGTGAGTTTCGGTTTCTCAGTGGCGATCGCTTGGCGGGTTTTTTCGAGATCGGCGATGGCTTGCTTGAGATCGTTTTCCGCTTGTTTGAGTGCGGCAGGAATTTCGTTTTGTGCCTGTAGAGAAGTTACGCCAAGCACAAAGGCCAGAATGCAAAGACGAAAAAATGTTAGATTGGAAAGGAACATGGTCGTTGCAGGTTAGCGGATTTCCAAGGGTAAGATGACCATGGTTGGGGGACGTTTCTTATCGAGAGTTTCGAATGCCGCATTGAGTTCAGAGCGGATTTCAGGTTTCGATTTCCATTCCCATCCATTCGCTCCAGGTTGGCCGATGCCAGCCTGATCTTTTAGATCCATGTAATACGCTTGTGCGAGGCCGAGGTAGAGAACTTTCACCTCGCGGCCATCATGGACTTCGATAGATCGGGTGAAGCGTCGGTTGAATTGCTCGGCCTTTGCGAGTAGTGCAAGAATAGATCGTAAGGCATCGCGCGGCTCATCGGTTGGCTTCCATGCAGCAAGAGTGGCGATCTCAATTTCGGCCTCTTTAAGCAGGGGTTGGGGAAAACGTTTTGCGAGGCTGGTAACGCGAGGGAGATTTCTGGAAACCGCCTCGGTGGCAAGGCTGCGTGCTTGTTTCAGGGCAGCGATTTCGGTTTTAATTTCCTCGGTCGCTTCCGCATGGCTGGGAGCGGATTGGCCAGCTTTATTCAGTTCTTCATCCAAGAGTTTGAGTTCGCGAGTTTGTAGGTCGAGTAAGGCTGCGAATTCGTCTTTGCGCGCTTTCCAATTGAGCCGCTCTTCAGACTCAGTCGTCTGGACATCGACGACTTTGGAAATCGTTTCACGGAGTTCGACGACGGCAGCGTCTTCTGGTTCCGCATGCACGAGTGAAATGCTCAAGAATGAGATGGTTAAAAGGATGCGGGACATGGCACGACTTTGATAATGCTTATTGAGATTAAGTCTCAACTCGGGGAGGTGATATTGAAAGATATTGGCCTTGGGTCAAATAAAAAGAGCGAGCAGATGGACAGCATTTGACCATTGTAGAGCTAACATATTGAAGGTTTAACTATCTAAGCTGGGGTGTGTTTTGGATGGAGGGCATTTTTTTATGCTGTTAAATATTTTTCTTATTTTCAATAAATTCTGAAAGTATTGTGTAATCGAAAGGAAAAAATATCATGAACGAAACTGTCATTACCTACGCCATCTATCTAGCCATCGCAGTCCCAGTAACGATTTGGGTAGCCCGCACCCTGCACAAGAACGGCAGGGTATTCTTAGTGAGTTGTTTTGAGGAGAATGAGGAATTGGCGGACAGCGTGAATCATTTGCTTTTGGTAGGGTTTTATTTGGTGAATCTCGGATTTGTGATTTTGTTTTTGAAATTAGAAAAGCTTGTGGTGGGAACGACGGGGATATTTGAGGCCTTGAGCAGCAAGATCGGGGTGGTCTTGTTGGTGTTGGGTTTGAT
This sequence comes from Luteolibacter sp., assembly GCA_021298895.1. Classification (GTDB taxonomy): domain Bacteria; phylum Verrucomicrobiota; class Verrucomicrobiia; order Verrucomicrobiales; family Akkermansiaceae; genus Luteolibacter. Next base: position 19,891 of record JAJTHK010000112.1, on the reverse strand, counting down.
GCACTTTTTAAACATGGCGATCTTTGCAAAACTGCGGGAGCGGGGGGAGAAGCCATTGTTGGGGGTAAATCCGCCGCCAATACCTGTAGGACAAGAACGTCCCGTATGGAGGGATGAGTTAAGGAAGTAAGTTCGCATAAGATGCATTTCTGGGTTGGACGAATCGACTTAGGCGTTCAATCTCTTCCCAGATGCGCATACTTCGGATTCTCACGAGAAAAGAACTCAATACCTATTTTCTGACCCCCTTTGGCTGGGTGGTGCTGGCATTTGTGGTGTTGATGCAGGGGCTTTCCCTGTCATCGGCGATGAAGGGCTTTCGAGATACGCCGGTAAAGGACAGCTTAGTTTACGTGGTTTTTCATAATCCGCTATTTTGGTTTTATTTCATCTTTATTTTTCCGTTAATCACAATGCGGCTTTTCGCGGATGAAGAGCGTAGTGGAACTTTGGAAACATTACTGACTGCGCCGGTCCGGACCTGGCAGGTGGTTTTGTCCAAATATTTTGCGGCGATGATCTTTTATGTGATCTTGTGGATTCCGGCATTTTTTCAGATTAAAGCCTTTTCATGGCTAACGGATATTCCGCCGGCTTATTCCGAGGGCGCGTTGTGGGGAAGTTTTCTGATTATATTTTTGATGGGTTGTGCGTTCACTGCGATCGGTTGCTTGGCTTCAGCTTTGACATCCAGTCAGATTGTAGCGGGGATTATTACTATCACGGCTTTGGTGATGCTTTATTTCCTCGGCTTCGTGACGATCATTTGGGGTGAGTCATTTTCCGGCGCTGGAATGTTTCATTATATTTCCTCGCAAAAGCATCTGCATTATTTTGCCAACGGCCTGCTTGATACGAAGCCAGTGGTTTACTATCTGTCTCTAACATTTTTTTTCTTATTTCTCACGCATCAAGTGATTGATTTGCGCCGCTGGCGTCCATAACGCAAATATTTCATTATCATGGCATCATCATCGAATCGCTCATCTCGACCAAACCGCTTCGGTATGGGGTTTCTGTCAGTTCTGCAAATATCCCTGCTGTTATTCGCGGTGATATGTTTGAATTATATTTCATCTCATAATTACACTCGTGTGGATTACTCCCGTGCTGCGGATTACAGCCTATCAAGCTGGTCAGTGAATTACATAAAAAGTGAGGAGATATCCAAACGCGAGCGGCCCGTGAAGTTGACTATGGTGTTTCGTCGATCTTCGCCGATATACGAAAGGGTGCGTGTTCTAGTGGAAGAGTATGAGAGACAATCAGGCGGTAAAATTGAATTGGAAGTAATCGATCCAATTCGCGCTGTAGATCGAGCTCAACAGTTTGCGGCGGCTTATAATTTGAAGTTGATTCGCGATATGATTTTAATCGATGGGAGGCCAACCGATGATACTCCTCTAACAACTGAATCCCAAACCGGAACGCCTGCGCTCAATCCACATATCACACTGGCACTGGTTGAGGAAATGATTACCTACGCGGTGGATGAAAAAGATCAGCGTCGCCCGGATAAGTTTCGAGGGGAGGATTTGCTGACTTCGCGATTAGTTGAAAGTATTGAGGGTAAGCCAAAGACATTATTGTTTCTAGCAGATAAATCTCGAGTCGATGCGGATGGAGAAGATTCTCCATGGAATAATCTTTCTAAGGTTCTTCTTTACCAAAACATCCAGCTTAAGCCTGTGAATTTAGCTGGCTTGAAGGAGATCCCAGTAGATGTGAATGGCGTCGCACTAATCGCACCGACATATGATTTTACGGATGAGGAGATTGCAACTTTGGAGGCATATTGGAGCGCACCTAAAGCTGCATTATTGATTTTATTGGAATCGGGAGAATGTCCGCCTAAATTAAAAAAATTTTTGCGATCAAAAGGGCTGACGCCACGCAAGGATAGAGTCATCACGAAAGAAGAGATGCGGGTAACGACAACGGTGCGTGGAAATTTCACTTCAGGCATTTCGTTTTTAAAAGGGCTGGAGGGACAATCTGCTGTCTTTGAGGGAGCTTCATCTTCTATTGAAGTCCGTGAGAACGCGGATGATTTGATGGTTCGTAAACTTTCACCGATGCCGCTGATCCAAGTGATGGATGGTTATTGGGGTGAGTCAGATTTCGGAAATCAAAGTGGAGAAATTAGTGCGGGTGAGACCTATGATTCAGTCAGAGATAATCCGCTGCCGCTTTATATCGCTGCTGCAGTAACAAGAGGGGCTGCAAATGATGATCGATTTGCAGCTGAGACCTCGCGTATGGTATTAATATCGAATACGGACTTTTTACAGAGTAACCGCCAACGTGCTGAAAACATGGATTTTCTCGCTGCCTCATCGAATTGGTTAGTGATGCGAGAATCTTTGATTGGCATGCTTCCGCGAACTATTGGCACATGGAAATTACCCTTACTTCAGGCACAAGTGTCATTTATCAACCGCTTAAATCTAATTTTCGCACCGTTGGCATTTCTCCTAATTGGTGGGCTAGTATATTCCTCAAGGCGTTCATAGGTATTCAAAATTTTCATCGTGCGCTCTATTCTTTTCACATTAACGATAGCTTTCATTGCACTCATATTGGGTGCACTGGCACTGTGGCAGCTTCGGGATGGGAATTTGCATCGCATGCTGGGGCAGCCACCTGTAGAGATTGGAGAGAGAATATTTCCTGATTTTGATCCAAATGAAGCTGCATCGATAAGTCTAGTATCTGAAGGGATTGAGGCTGCCTTTATCAAGACGCCACTTGGATGGCGCTCTACCAAGCCATGGCAGGATAGGATGGATTTTCGCGCAGCGATGGCGATCATTGCATTCACAAGTAGTACGATAGCTGAAGATCGCGTGTCTCGCGACAAGCTTGACCCAGAGTTGGCCGGCTTGGTTACAGCGCGCCATGATGTATGCATCAAGAATTCTAAAGGCGAGATGATAGCATATTATCGCTTAGGTCGGAGGACACCATGGGAGCATTTATCGCGGAATGAGGGTGCAAACCCCGCACCGACCATTTATCTCCTTCCCTTAGAAAACGCCAGGAAATCGCATGTTTATGCAGCAGCGGGAGATATTTTACCTTTATTTAAAGACAATTATAAATTTCTTCGAGATCATCGTCCGCTCTATTTTAATCCACTAAATCTTCAAAAAATCCGTATTAAGACATCAGAAGGTGAATTAACATTAGGACGCGAAAATCTAAGTTCTCCATGGCGAATTGTGAAGCCGCTCAATTTGGCGACTGATCCAACGATAATGAAAGGTTTGTTAGAGAAATTATTTGAGCTTCAAGCTATTAAATTAAGTGACCGATCCGAGGTAACCTTTACAGCAGAGGGCACTAGTTCAAATAAGATGGAAATATCGATATCGGACTTTGGATCTAATTATGAATCGGTTCTTAAAATATTTCCATCAGATGATCCCGCAGCGCGCACTTCACAAGCGATAGTAAGTGATCGTCCAGAAACGGTTTTTGAAATACCGTTAAAATCAGAGCCGGACCTAATTTCGATTTCGGATTTGCCACTTACAGTGAATGAGTTGCGTGAATCTTCTCTGACAAATCTGAATATCGCCTCAATTAGAGGAATTGCGATCGAATCCATTGCTTCGCCAACTATATTGATCTCTAGAGAGCCGCCCGAACCATGGATTGTAACGATAGGCAATAAGGAGCAGATCGCTAACGAGCAGCGTCTTTTTGAATTATTGAAAGCAGTGACCGAAGCTCGTGCATTGTTATTCGTGACGGATTCGGCACCTGAAGATCTAAGTCCATGGGGATTAGATCGTCCTATTCTAAAGCTGGTCTTCTTGGCGGCAAATCATCAATCACTCGCCATTCACTTCGGCCTGGATAAGAAAGGAAATCTGTTTGCGATGCGGAAAGGTGGTGTGAGCATCATGTCTTTGGATGTTAAATTTTTAGAGAAAATTGCAGTACGTCAGCATGAATGGAGGCATGCGAGGTTGGGTTCTTTCAATCGCGTTGATCTTAAATATTTGAAGCGATCAGACAATCAATCTGAGCCATTCGAATTGAGTTATGATGTTAGGGATGATAGTTGGAAAGCGAAACGCGGAGGAAAAGATGTATCAGCAAATTTGGATCCGCTTAAAGCGAATTTCTTAATGGGTGTTGTTGAAGGATTGGAAGTCACAAATTGGCTTGATGAAGAGGATGAAGAAGCTAAGTCGGCACTTCAAAATCCATTGATGACTTTTGAAATCAAGCAACGTTTGGTAGATGAATTTGGTGATGAAACGGGCGAGGCAACCGAAGTGATTGTATTTGGCTCAAATAAAATTACGGGTAAAATTTTCGGAAAGAAATCATCTGAAAATTTATATTTCAGTATCTCCGATGAGACGGTTCTTAAGTTAAGTATACCTTTGTTAGATGAATAAACGCATATGATTCAGCAAATGCCTTTTTCATACGAAGGAATTGATGGAGATGTCCAGCGGTTGGGTTTTTTATTGAAAGATTCATTATCCGCATGTGATTTGAATTTTGATAATAAAATATCAGTTCTCAATCTTGCCTGCGGACGTGCAGATGAAACAGGAGTATTGGTGAATGCATTGAGCCCTGCACGTGTTGGCTTTTATCTCGGTATTGATATAAGAGCAGATGCGATTGAAGAGGCTGCGCGTCGTTGGAAATCAACTGATTGTGAGGTTTATTTTATGGAGGGTAATGCGGCCATGCTTGGAAGAATGAAAACCTTACCCGAGTTTGATTTGGTTTTTATTCGTCATCAAAACTATTGGCATGAGCCTATGGTGTGGGAGGGAATATTGGATGAATCGCTTTTAGCCATGAAGTCCAATGGATTATTGGTGTGCACTTCCTATTTTGATTTAGAGCACGATCTCTTCTTGGCTAGCATGCGCGAGCGCGATGCGAAACTAGTTCTAAATGTTAGAAATAGTAAATCTAGATATCTTCCAGATGCGGAAGGAAAAAGCGTAGATAGATGGATCGGAATCTGGAGAAAAATTTAGATGTGCGCGATGAGGTCACTCGATGGGAATCTTGCTTTTTTAGCATCTGCATATTTATCTTCTGTGGAACGATAGCCCAGAGCACATGCGACCGCGGTTGCGTATCCGGAGCCTTTTAAGCCGAGTATTTCGTCATAGTCGTTCGGAGAAATACCTTCAAGCGGGCAAGTATCTACGCCTATCACTGCAGCTGCAGTCATCAGCTGGCCAAGAGCGATGTAGACCTGGCGAGTATTCCATGCCTGTTTTTCGACTTCGCTCATGTTGCTGGTAAAGGAGGAGATCATGCCTGCGTATCCCGCGAGATTTTCTAGAGGAGTTTCTTGAACTTCTGAGAGTCGAGTAATCCACTTATCAATATCCTTCTGGGTAAGATTCGTCCGCGTGGTCAGAACGACAAGGTGAGAAGCGTCTGTAACTTGGGGCTGTCCCCATGAGGCTGATTTTAGCTTTTCACGGATTTCTGGTGAATCTACCACGATAAATTTCCACGGCTGTAAACCAAAAGATGATGGTGTTAGAGTTAAGCACGTCTTTAACGCTAATAAGGTTTCCGCATTTATCTTGCGTGTGGGGTCGAAAACTTTTGTTGCATATCTATAGTTTAGGGAATCTAAAAGAGCAGTTGGTGTGATTGGCATGATATTGATCTAGTTTTGTCCTAAACTTAGTGGGAGGGATGCGGATGGGAAGCTTTTTAGAGAGAGGCTAAATATGAGTGCGAATTCGTCTTCATAGCGGTTGTTCATATGGCTTAACCCTACACCAGCAACCCAGTCTCCAAGCTCTCTTTGGAGGGTGTATTGTTGGAGCTCCATAGTTCCGTCATCCATTTCAAAAATATGACGAGATCCAACGCCCCAGTTTTCACTGAGACGTATATAAGTGCTCAGGTCGATACGATTTGAGTCTAATAAAACTGGGTGGTTATTGAGTTCGCGGTAAGCTATAGAGAACTCCCAGTTTTCATTTGGCATAAATCGGACTCTGGTGCTTAGCTCCGAGAATCCAGATCCTCTATCAAATACTGGAAGCTGGGTTTCCAGATCAATCCCTAGCCAAGGGAGAGGTTGCCAACGTATGTCGTTGTATAGGTTCGAGTAATCTCGGTTGCCTTCAGGATCATCGATGTATGAATCCATGTAGGTGTCTAGATAGAGCCATTCATGAGATTGATCATCTCGGCGAGTGATGAGTTGATGGCGTCCGCCCATCCTGATGATGTTCCAGCTTTCATATTCATCGATAGCTGTGTATCGCAAAGGATCGAGTGAGCGTGGTCGTGTGGTGAATGTCAGGTGGTCAATTTTAGGGTAATCTTGATCCAGCTCATCAACTGAGGTGACGGACCAATTTACATATGGTTGGAAGATGTGAAGCAGGCCATCTATACCGAGGTCTCTATTTCTGATATTTCCATAGTTTTTCGAAAATTTAAGTGCTGCTTCTGTGCCGCCGTGGAGCATAAAGCGTGCATCTGAAACGGCTGGGCCTTGCACTGCTGAGTAGTGAGTATATGCACCTCCAATATGGGGAGTGAGTGTGAACCAATCTTCGTAAGTAAACGGAGCTGAGAAAGAGTGATTGGTGTGAAAACGATTGTATCCAGTATCTAATAATTGGGCTCTTAAAAGTGGAATGCGCGGGTCTAATGGATTTATCGCATCTAAAGCTCTTATCTGTTCTACGAGATTTCTTTCATATCCATTAAGTTGTCGGAGTAGGTCAGGATCGGCAACGGGCATTGAGAGTAGGGGATTTATAATATTATTTCGTGTGATATCTGCTGCTTCTTCTCCACGAATGGAAAATGATGTTTGGCCTTCATGAAGAATAGGGCTGCCAAGAATAGACCTACGTGCTTGATCAAAAGCAATCTCAGGCGATTGGGTGTCAGTGCGATAAAAGTTGTTCACACGAAATCGTCCGAAGAGCGAAAGTAAAGAACCCTCATCTCTGCGATAGAATCCAATTGTATTATCTGGTGCTGGGTTGGTTCGATAGAGGCGGGGATCGAAATCTTCGAGATAATACTTGTCGGAGAGGTAATTCAAGTTGGTATCCAGTCTCCAATTGGCATCTTGCTCTAACTCTAATTCGTAACGTGTTTTCAGTTCAATTTCGAGACGTTCTGTATGGATGGATGTGCGAGAGATATTAGTTCGAGAATCTGTAGGCTCTTGATCGTGAGCGTAATATATACTGAAGCCACTGATTTCATCTCGGTAGTTTTGTCGAGTGTCGACAAGATCTAGGCCAAATGCAGCGCCACGTGTGGATCGTAGATCAAGTTTCCATCTAGAGAGTAACCATGCGTCTTCTTTTTCACCTGTCAGAGGGTTAATTTCGCCGCCGAGCATGGTTCCATATGTATTGAGTAGGAAAGGTCCCCAGTTGCTCCTGGCGCCAGGGACGAATTGATAACCGAGTTCCCCATTGAGAGGTTGGCTCAAATAAGGTAACCAAAACACGCTTGTGTCACCTGCATATAATTTGAGATTTTGAAAAGTGACGCGCTCGCCAGGATAAACTGTGGTTTTATTTGATCTAACCCAAAAACTAGGATCTTGGACGTCATCAGTTGAGATGCCTGCGTTTCTACCAATGAATACTCGGTCAGGCCCTTCGCTTTTGCTGGTAAATCTTCCAGATTCTAACAAGATCGAATCCATCGATATGCGCAGTTCAGATGCGTCGATAATCCCGGTTTCGTAAAAGTAAACTGCACGTTTTCCCCGTTGTAATATAGTGCCTTGGTAGACGGAAACATCTTCATCAAAAGTCACAGACTTCGCTTTTAGGTCAACGCCTGCGCGTTTAGCGAAAATTTCCAATCCATTATCACCAGTGACATGGACGGGTCCGCCTAGACGGATGCCCTCTTCAAGATTTCCTTCGATCGTCCCACCGTGGTTATTAATTTTGAGATTTTCAGGTAAGGCTGGGGCTTCTTGGAGTTCACCCAGAGGAATTTCTGGGGCTGGAACAGGTTGAATTTTCTCTACTGGAGTTGGCACAGCTTCATTATCAGGTAGCACAGGACTTTCTTGGGCTTTAAGAATTAAAAGCAAGAATCCTAGCGATGACAGAGTGGTTATGGAGAAACGGAAGTGTGACATCACCGCAGAGTCAACAAGATGGGAGGTGGGTAAGTAAAGGCGCAAGATGAGTCCTGAACGATTGAACTGCCACAGCTAGGAAATATGTCATTTGACCCCAAGAGCCTTTTTTATCGCGGGATCGTTGATGGCTTGGGTAAGCAAAGGATGACGTAGCAGGGTGCTGAAACGGCCTTTCTTTGCAAGGGAGAGGAGTTCTGGGTTGTCGATCACAGCGGCTCGGGGCAGGGGGTCGACGGTTTTAGGGTCGATTTTGACTTGTGATGGGGTTTTAGAAGCGCTTGTGATCCATTTTGCGAGTTCGACTCTGGGCTTAGATGCGAGTGGGTCGAGTTTATCCATCAGTGAATCCGGTATCGCATTTGAGAGAGAATTTTTTAAGCGTACAGCGAAGCTGGGAAAGTCATTTTGTAAGTTACCGTTTTTGGCGTGATCTCGAATTTCAGCGATAGAAGTGAAGTGATGAAGCATAGCTGCTGCGATCAAGCAAAGAGCGGAGGCAAAAATGAAAGTGATGAAGAGTTTACCTACGAGAGAGCGGGATGGGGGCGGTTCGTCTTCGTATTCTTCGGGCTGAGTGTAAATGGGGGTGAAGAAAAATTTGAGAATTTTCCGGATCAAGATAAATGATATGACAAATGCAAGAATAGGCAATCCAGTAGTGATCAGAGAGGAAGTTTGGTTGGTCCACTGGTAGGCGAGTGTAGGGGCTTTTTGCCATGTTAAAAATCCTATCCATAAGCTCAGTGCGATAACTGTTAGATTGGTCATGGTTCGGAGGAGGCCACGGATCAGCATGTAGAGGACGCAGACTGCAAATATAAGCAGCACGGCAGCACCGAGAGAGATCTGGGATAGAGCCTCCATGTTCTAACAGATTGGTCCACTGGCGCGCTGTAGCATTAGGTGATCAATTAGGACAAGAGTCGCCATGGCTTCAACGATGGGTACAGCACGCGGTAATACGCAGGCATCATGACGGCCTTTACCCTGTAGCGTGGAGTTTTCGCCTTTTTTGGTCACGGTTTCCTGAGTGGAAATGATGGTTGCGGTTGGCTTGAAAGCGACGCGGAATATGATATTTTCGCCATTAGATATACCGCCTTGGATTCCGCCAGAGTGATTAGTAATGGTTCGGATTTTACCATCACGCATCTCGAAAGGGTCATTGTGTTCTTTGCCGGTAAGCAAAGTACCAGAGAAGCCCGAGCCTATCTCGAAGCCCTTTGTTGCGGGAATGGAAAGCATTGCCTTGGCGAGCTCGGCTTCGAGTTTATCAAAAATGGGTTCTCCTAGACCCGGAGGGCAGTTGCGAATCACGCATTCGATCACGCCGCCGACAGAATTTCCATCGGAGCGAATCGCTTTTATGTGTGAAATCATTTCTTCTGCAGCCAATGGATCACCGGTGCGAACAATGTTAGATTCGATCGTCTCACTGGTCACTGAACTAGGATCGACGTTTGCTTGGATATGTTGGATGGATTTGACCCAAGCAAGGATTTCAATACCGGGGCAGAGTTGGTTGATGACTTGTTTGCCGATAGCAGCAGCCGCGACGCGCCCGATGGTCTCGCGGGCTGAGGCTCGGCCACCGCCTGATGCGGCACGGATTCCATATTTTGCATCATAGGTAAAATCTGCGTGAGACGGCCGGTATTTTTCTGACATTTCGTCGTAGGCAGATGGTCGCTGGTCGGTATTGCGCACCATGATAGAAATCGGAGTTCCCAAAGTTAAGTTATCTTGGACTCCAGATAAGATTTCTGCGGTGTCAGGTTCTTTGCGAGGAGTGACGATTTCGGATTGTCCGGGACGACGACGATCCAGCTCTCGTTGGATGATTTCCTGGGTAATCGGGACGCGAGGCGGACAGCCGTCAATAATTACGCCGACGCCGCCACCGTGAGATTCACCGTAAGTGTGGATGCGGAAAAGTTTACCGAAGGTCGATGACATGGACTGTGAGAGTTAAGAAAGTGAGGAACACCAGAAATGTGGACTTATTCCATGTGTTTGGCGAGCTTGAAGGGAATGAGAAAGCGGAGAGTGGCTTTTCGTGAAGGAGGAAAGACCTCGAAACAGGCAATCGAGCCTTTGCGGATTTCTATGGTATCTGCGCTGCAGCCTAGGAGATATTGGGCGAATTCGGAAAAATCTGGTTCATGGCCTACGATCATGACGCTTTTGAAATCCAAAAACCCTTGCAGTTCGGAGAGAGCGGTTTCTGGATTCATACCGCAAGCAAGCCATGATTGAATGACTGGTCCCGGCATATTGGCCGCTTGGGTGAATGATTCTGCGGTCTCGCGCGCGCGGACAAGAGGGCTGCACAACACGATATCCGGCAACATTGTGGCACTCGATAAAATGCGAGCAGCGTTCCGTGCTTGTTGATGACCTTTTTCCAACAGCGCTCGGGAAAAGTCGTCTGGAGATAACGCATTTCGATCTTCGGCGTTCCCGTGACGAAGGAGGAAAAGGTTCATGAGTTCTGATGAGGTTATCGAGTGCTTGATGGCATCACATGGTCATGCCGCCATCGACAGCTAGAACTTGGCCAGTGATATAACGCGCATTGCGGCTGGCGATGAATAATACAGCTTTGGAAATATCTCCAGTGGTTCCGAAGCTTGCGAGAGGGATTTTTGAAATCACGGCCTCTTTCACATTTTCTGGAAGTTCATCGGTCATGTCGGTCGTGATAAAGCCGGGCGCGATGGCGTTGCAAGTGACGGCGCGACCTGCGAGTTCACGTGCAACGGCTTTGGTAAAACCAATGAGTCCGGCCTTACTGGCAGAATAGTTCGCTTGGCCGGCGTTACCGATCAAACCGATGACCGAAGCGATATTGATGATGCGTGAGTGCTCACCCTTCATCAGGGGTCGCATGAAGGCTTTCACGGTATTAAACGCGCCTTTGAGATTCGTATCGAGAACGGTGTCCCAATCATCTTCTTTCATGCGCATGAGCAAACCATCACGGGTGATTCCAGCATTGTTGACGAGAATAGAAACTGCGCCGATTTCATCGCCGATACGTTTGGCGACATCTTGAACGGCATCGTGGTTGGAAACATCCACGGCATAAGCGGTGCAAGAACCTGGGAATGACTGATTGATTTCATTTGCCGCGCTCCCGCAGCTTGATTCGCTACGGCTGATCAAAGCGACTTTTGCTCCCTCGGCGGCAAAGGCTCTAGCGATTTCTTGGCCGATACCCCTTCCGGCGCCGGTTACGACAACGACTTGGTCTTTAAATTGCATAATGGTGTGTTGGTTGGATTAAAGGCTTAGATTTGGGTTTGTAGCAATCTTTTGAATGCATCGAGAGCGGTTGCGTAAGCGGAAGCTAGGCTCGTTTCTGGTAGGATTCGAGAGTCGGGCGAAGGTTTACAGAAAATGGATTGGAGGTTAACGAGGTTGTTTCCAGCGGCAGTTGCTGCGATAAGCGCGGCCCCGAGTGCGGCGGAGTTGGCAACTTCCAAGCGCTCGACTGGCGCTTGAAAAACATCGGCAACTATTTGAGCGATCCCGTTGTTTTTGGATGCTCCACCAGTGAGGAGAATGCGTTGCGGAGCGATTCCCATCCATTGTGAATGCAAACGCATGTTGAGGAACTGACCTTCTAACAGAGAGCGGATACTTATAGCATCCGTTCGTGGCTCTGAAAACTCCGTAACGGGTTTTTCGAAATCATGGCGAGGTGTTATCTCTGGACCGTAGAAAGGAAGAGTGAGGTTTTTTCCAGCAGAAGATTTGGATGAGGATAATGCATCTTGATCGAATGCACTCCAATCTACGCCGAGCTCATCGCGCAAGGCTTCGCGGGCAAGTGAGCCGTTGCGAAAACAAATCAGTGACATAAATCCTCCTGCAGGATTTCCGAATACGTGGCCAAAACCTTGAGGGTCGGTTTTTGGTTCAGCCATTGCTGCGAAAAATGTATCGCTTGTTCCGAGAGAAATAACGACTTGGCCTGGAGTCGTTGCTCCCATGCCGACGAGTGATGCGGGGTTATCCCCGGTGAACGGGCAAACTTGGCAGTTTTTGGAGAAACCGTATTTTTCGATAAAGTAGGAGCCGATCGTTGCCTGTGGCTTTAAGCAAGAAGCCGTGGGCAAAAGTTTTTCTGTTAGGTTTGATGCCGTGGCATTCACCAAATCTTTATCCCATGTTAGATCTTTCAGATTCAACAAGTTCATGCCAGCGCCATCGCCGAAATCGATGGGTAAAGATTTCCCCGCGAGAACCGATGCGATGAATGAGCTTACCAAGTGAACGCGAGATGTGGCGGCGTAGGCGGATGGGTTTTGTTTGGAAAATTTTCGTATTTGCGAACCCGTGAACCGCTCGATCATGACGGAACCCGACCGCGCACAGACTTCAGCATTGCCGCCGACAGCGCTTGCGATTTCCTTGCACTCTTGACCTGTTGAAGTATCCATCCAAATAGGAGACGTGGAGCGGGTCAGTGAAGCAGAGAGTTGTGCTTTAAGAGAGGAGCTCGGATCGAGATTCGCGATGATGGAGTCGAAAGACTCATTCACATAGACCGATCCATGTTGTTGGCCGGAGCCGGCGATCATCGTAACTTTCGATAAGTCGATCTGCGCGGAGAGTTTTCCTAAGACCAAATCAAGCGCTTCGATCCACATCATCGGATCTGCGTGAACTTCGCCAGAAGAACCACCAGGGATGAAACCGCTGGGAGCTGAGTAATGCGGGAGATCTTTGCCGAAATTGACCGAAGCCTCGGCAATGATTTTATTTTGATCAGCATCGAGAACGATTGCGCTGAGGGATTGAGTGGAGGAATCGAAGCCTAGGAACATGCCGAGAGTTTTCGGTTAATTTCGAGACGTTCAAGGATGAAACAAAAAAAGAGCGGCTGCCGAAGCAACCGCTCTTAGGTTAATCAGTTTACGTAAACTTCAGATTAGAAGCTAACGGAAAGCATGGTGCCTGCAACGAATTCGTTACCGGTGTTTTCATAAGCGGTATCGTTATCATCACCAAGCGACCAAGAATGCGCAACGAAAGGCGAGATGGTCGCTGTTTCGCTATATGCATAGTCGAGAGCGACTTTTGCAGTCAAGTGACCAACTTGGCCTTGCTCAGCAAGGTAACCTAGAGCTGCGCCGGTGTTGAGGGTAAGGCATGGGCTGAGTTCGAAGCTTTTGCTTGCACCAAGTTCTGCGTAGCCATCGTTGTCGGTTTCGATATCCCAGAAGTAAGTAAGGGAGAAATCAACACCGTAGAGCGACTTAGCAAGGGAGAAGTAAACTTCTTGTGCGTCGTCGATTTTCGTAGGGCTGGGAACGAGACCGGCAGAAGTGTCGTCGTTGATATACTTGATGTAACCGACCGCTGCAGTGAGGAAGCCAAGGTCTTTGGAAACTTCAGCGTAGAGGTCAAGTTCTGATGTGCTGTAGCTACCAGCTACAGGTAGACCAGCCGGCACAGGAGCGTCAAATGAGCCATACCAAGCACCTGCACTCAGGCCAAGACCGTTGTATTCAGTTGAGACGTCAAGACCTGCTTCGACGAGGTTTGAACCAAGGTCAAGTCCGCGGAAGAGATACTCGTTGGTATATCCAGCGTGGATCTCGGATTCGACTTCTGCCGAAGCGTTGCCTGCCGCGAGAGCGGAAGCTACGACGAGGGCACCGATAGTTTTGTAGTAGTTTTGCATAGTTTTGTTGTTGTTGGTTTCAGTTGCTTTTAGCATCCCAAACTGATCCTTGATGGAACAGATATGGCGAACAGAACTTAGCATTCTGCGTACCAAGGAGAAACTTCTGGCAAACCGTTGCAGCGCTTATTTAATCAATCCGTAGGATCTGTCCAGCCTAAAATCACATTTTGGCTGCCGGTAAAAGGTGAGGAATCTGGGGAAATGATTTTCTGGGTTAGGGTTATTTCAGCTGTTTGGAGGTATTTATCTATGATTTTCATTGATGAAATAAGGAGGGAATGGCGATTCCGTGGATTTGGCACGTCCATTGCTTAGGGGTAGCAATGCTGTATTCCAGGCAATGAATCTGCAATAACAGCTCAACATCCGACAAACCTGACTCATATGATAAGAAGACATCCAACAACATTGCGAGCTCTTGCCCTAGCGGCGATGGCTTGTTTCGCCATGCCTCTCATGCCAGCGACCGTCCTCGGTCAGGAAGAGGCTCCACCTGCCCCAACTGAAGCTGCCGCAGAAGCCGCTCCAGCAGCTCCAGATGCAGCAGCCGTAGCAGCAGACACACTTGCGTATTTCAACAACGTGGCGCCTACAGGACCGCTAGCCGGACTTCCTGGTCCAGGCCACAATGCCTTCTTGATGGTCTGCGCAGCTCTGGTTTTGTTCATGACACTGCCAGGTCTCGCGCTCTTCTACGGAGGTCTGGTTCGTAAGAAAAGCATCCTTTCTGTGATGGCTCAGTGTCTCGGCCTAGCAGGCTTGGTCACGATCATGTGGTTTGCTTTTGGTTACTCCATGGTTTTCGGCGAGCATGATGCGGAAGGCGCACCAAGCTGGGCTGGCATCTTTGGTGACTTCAGTAAATACGCGTTCCTGAAAGACGTGGGTGGAGCCCCAAACACCAACTACACTGCGTGGCCATCCCACAGCACTTTTGCGATGTATCAGCTGATGTTTGCAATCATCACACCAGCCCTCATCGTCGGAGCAATCGCTGAGCGTATGAAATTCTCCGCAATCATGATTTTCTGTGCCATCTGGATGGTGCTCGTTTATTTCCCAATGGCTCACATGGTCTGGGGCTTCGATGGTCTTTTCAACGGCGTCTGGAATGGCGGCGCGAAAATTCCGAGCATCGACTTCGCTGGTGGCACTGTGGTTCACATGACTTCTGGCTGGAGCGCTCTTGTGCTCTGTCTCATCCTTGGCAAGCGCCTTGGCTTCGGTAAGGAGAAAATGTCTCCTCATAACATGGTTCTCTGCATGGTCGGCACTGGGATGCTTTGGGTCGGCTGGTATGGTTTCAATGCCGGTTCCGCTCTCGCGGCCGATGGCCTTGCATCTCAGGCATTTATGACCACCACCATTGCAGCTGCCGTAGCAGCCTTCACCTGGGGTCTTATTGAAAAGGTTCTCAGAGGCAAAGTCAGCGTTCTCGGTCTTTGCTCCGGTGCTGTGGCCGGTCTCGTGGTGATCACCCCTGCGGCAGGTTTCGTTACCGCGCAATCTGCCTTCATCATGGGAATCTTGGCTGGCGTTGTTCCTTACTTCGCTTGCACCTTTCTTAAATCCAAAATGGGTTACGACGACTCGCTCGATACCTTCGGCATTCACGGAGTTGGCGGCACCCTTGGAGCCTTGCTCACTGCGGTTTTCGCTAACAGCAAAGTAAATCCTAACTTGGTGAGCGATGCCTATGCCAAAGTGAACGGCTTGCAAGCGATGTTTAACCCAGAAACTGGCAAAGCCACCAGCGCATTGTTGATCAATCACCTCTGCGTTGCGGGTATTACGATCGTTCTTTCTGTGGTTGTGACAGCCGTAGTAGCCTTGATCATCAAAGCAGTCATCGGCCTTCGCCCAACACCTGAATCTGAGACCGCAGGTCTCGATATCACCGAACACGGCGAGGAAGGTTACGACTACTAATATTCGTGTATCGAATTTGAATCCTACGGGCGAGCTGGTAACGGCTCGCCCGTTTTCATTTGCGGGAAAACGAAGTTCAGATAGGAATAGGGTATGAAACGTCAGGCGTTAAGGTTTTTTTTGGCGGTGGGCTTGGTGGTTTCCACGACATTTTTAGGGATGTTGATGATGGGAAGCTATGAATCCTCGCCTGATCCCAAAGCGCGTTTTGAAATTCAGGCAGTTCGTTTGAAACAGGATAAGGGATATGTCTGGCTTGAGGCACATCTGAAAAGAAGTGGAAAAGAGGATCATGATATGCAGAAGCCTGTGCGATTGGTCTTTGCAGATGGATCAGAACATGAGCCGGCTGACACGACTTTTGTAGGTAGTCCCAAAACAGGATATACTGACATTTGGTTCAAATTCTGGATGGAACAAGAAGCACTCAAGGGGCAGATAGACCTTAAAATGAATGGAGGAACTCTAAAAATTAAAAGTTCTGACGCTGTACCTGCGGTTGGTAAGGACAAAGAAACCGTATTTAAAACCTCAGACTGGGAATCATGGCTTGGCTTTTGATCGATAACTCAAACTCGCGCACCAAGTTTCGCTTAGGTGATTCTGGCGGTTTGCTGGAGTGGAATGCGATCATGCCGACCCAAGATCTAACCGTCGGATCGATTCGCAGTTTGATCGATGGCTTGGATTTTTCAGGAGTGGTGGTCGCTTCAGTGGTGCCGGAAAAGGAATTATTATTACGAAAGGTTTTTGAAAATCAGCCCTATCATAGCCTCACGCATGAGAGTCCTTTGGGTTATGGATTTGATCTCGATGCACCAGAGCAAATTGGCCACGACCGCTTGGCGAATGTGGCCGCTTTAAAACTACGATATGGTGCGCCGAGCATCGCGATTGATTTCGGAACCGCAGTGACATTCAGTGTGATTTCAAAGGAAGGAAATTTCGCGGGCGGAGTGATCGCACCGGGGATGGACTGCATGACGGAATATCTTTTCAGAAAAACCGCGCAGTTGCCTCAAGTGAAGCCTGAGGAATACACGTCTGCCATTGGCAAAAATACGATGGACGCCATGCAGATCGGCGCTGTCGCGGGTCATCGTGGAATGGTTAGAGAAATTTTGCGTGAGATGATTTCAGAAATCGGCGGTGAAATTACAGTAATTGCTACGGGAGGAGGAGCGACCTTCGCAGCCCAGGGCTTGCCAGAAATTTCCGCAGTGGATATCGATCTGACATTAGAGGGATTGCGACTCGTTGCAGGGAGAGTTTTCGATGGTGAATAATTTCTTAACCACGGAAGGCACGGAATACACGGAATTGGGAGCTGACGCACGAACTAGTGGATCATTTGTTATCTCTACATTCCGTGTATTCCGTGCTCTCCATGGTAAAAATATCTAGATTAATCCTAGATTTTTTCTTGTTTGCTCTTTAGGCAGTGCGCGGCAATGAGTGAACTTCCTTTAGCAATCGGCATCGACTTCGGTGGCACCAGTGTGAAAATTGGAGTCGTCTGTGGTTCGGATCTCATTGATTCCGCACCTCCGATCTCGACTCAGGATTTTGATGGTCCGGAAGCATTGATCTCGACCATGGTTCGCACGGTTGAAGATCTACGTTTGAAACATCCAAATATCGTTGCGGTGGGTGTGGGTATGCCGGGATTCGTACATTTTGAAAAAGGCATCGTGTTCAATCTAACCAATGTTCGCGGCTGGCAAAATATTCCTCTCAAAGAGCTGTTGCAATCAGAGCTGAATCTGCCTGTTGTCGCTGATAATGATGCCAATTGCATGGCATATGCTGAATGGAAGTTTGGAGCAGGTAGAGGTTATAAGCATTTGGTATGTGCGTCATTAGGCACAGGTGTCGGCGGAGGTGTGATCGCCAACGGACAAATGATACGTGGTGCGAATTATGGTGCGGGAGAAATCGGCCAGACATCGATCGATTTTCAGGGCCGCCGGGGCCATTACGGAAATCTAGGCGCTTTAGAAGATTACATTGGAAATCGCGAAATCGCGAGCGATGCGCAGCAAGCCTACCAAGCGGCGGGTATTTCAAAAGACATCGAAGACTGCTCACCGGCCGCGCTTGCAGAGGCGGCACAACATGGTGATGAAATCGCGTTGGGTTGTTGGAATCGCATCGGCCGCCTGCTGGCCACTTCGATGATGAATGCGTGTTGGTTGCTTAATCCCGAAGCCTTAATCATCGGCGGTGGAGTCGCACGTGCGGGTGAGTTGCTTTTCAAGCCGTTTCGCGAGCACCTGCTTTCGCAACTATCCGGTCCATTCAAAGACAACCTTGCAATCTTACCCGCGCAGTTCGGTCATGAGGCGGGCACGATAGGTGCCGCGGCTTTGGCTCTTGAAGAAGCTGGTATCTAACAGATTTCCACGATCTCGAAATCTGGCGACTCAATTTCTGTCCCAACGGTATTTCCCAGCAGTTTTTCATATAGCGGGCTTTCAGGACTGAGTAAGGTGATCTCTTTATTTTGGAAAACGATCTCCAGTCCGCCTGCAGCCGGTGCTAGGAGAAAATAGATATTTTGTGATTTGCCGGGTTTGCGCAGGGTCACTAATGCGCCGGCGTCGATGAGTTCGATCTCGGAAAAATCCCTGAGCTTGAGATTTTCAAAAGTCTGCAAGGTTTCACCCAGTTCCTTTACCTGCCGTGCTTGACCCGTAGCGAGATACGATTCCTCCAAGCTGCGTGTATCGTATTTGCTTTCAGCCTTTGAGCCAGGATCGGTCGCGGCCTCATGGGCCGCTAGGGCAGCCTTCGCCAAGCGCTCCAATCGCGCCCGCAATTCGCTACATATTAGTTCGACCAATTCAGATTTCATGTGTCCGCTGCGCCATTTCGACAGGGTTTCTGCATCTTACAATACTTTGCTGTAAGTGGAGGCTTGACCCCGCGGGGTGAGATAGGCAGTTTGTGCGCCCCGTCGGTGCCTTGGTGGCATCCTGGCGGCACAAACGAACTCACAAATCGATTAGGTATGGCTGCGAAGATTTATACAAACAAAGATGCGAATCTCAAATCGCTTAAAAACAAGACGCTCGCCGTGATCGGCTTTGGCTCACAAGGCCACGCCCACGCGCTTAACCTCAAGGACAGCGGATTCAAGGTCATCATCGGCCTTTATAAGAAATCCAAATCTCGTGAAGTTGCTAAGAAGCTTGGCTTCGAAGTGATGGACACTGCGGATGCTGTGAAAGCTGCTGACGTCATTTTCGTCGCGACTCCAGATACTGTCATTCCTGCGGTTTACAACAAGGACATCGCGCCTAACATCACCAAAGGTAAAACCTTACTTTTCTCCCACGGTTTCGCAGTTCATTTCAAAACCATCAAGCTGCCGAAAAACATCGATGTGATTCTCGTCGCACCAAAAGGCCCAGGCCACACCGTGCGCTCGCAATTTGTGGCTGGAAAAGGCGTTCCTGGTCTCATCGCCATCCATCAAGATGTGACTGGCAAAGCTAAAGAAACTGCTCTCGCATGGGCAGCCGGTATCGGCAGCGGACGTGCAGGTATTTTCGAAACCAACTTCCGTGAAGAAACCGTTACCGATCTCTTCGGTGAGCAAGTCGTCCTCTGCGGCGGTGCATCCGCACTCGTCAAAGCAGGCTTCGAAGTTCTCGTTGAAGCAGGTTACCAACCAGAGATGGCTTACTTCGAGTGCCTTCATGAGCTCAAACTCATTGTCGACCTCATGAACGAGCAAGGCATCGCCGGTATGCGTTTCTCCATCTCCGAAACTGCTGAGTGGGGCGATGTTTCTGTCGGACCAAAAATCATCGATGCTTCTGTCAAGAAGCGCATGAAAGCTCAGCTCAAAGAGATCGAGTCTGGCAAATTTGCTAAAGAGTGGATCGCTGAATACGAAGGCGGTTACAAAAAGTTCAATGTGCTTCGCAAAGAAGGCGCAAATCATCAGATCGAAAAAGTGGGTGAAAAACTCCGCTCAACCATGAGCTGGATCAAACACACCAAGATCAAAAAAGGCGCAAGCCAAGCGAGCCTTATCTCGAGCTCCAAGTAATCGAATATTATCTCATTAACGCCCGATCTCTTCGTGAGGTCGGGCGTTTTTTTGTTATATAATCGTGGCGGCGGAT
>JAJTHK010000047.1 GCA_021298895.1 Luteolibacter sp. | reverse complement strand
TTTTTTTACAAAAGTTGGTCACTACCGCAGCGCTCAGCTTGGTCGACAAACTCGCTGAGTCGCGCCATCACGGAGGCATAGGTGGATATCGCCTGGAACTGGGTGATGATTAGAGAGAATGCACCTAGCAGTGTGGCGAAGGCCATTGCCGATTGGCCGATCACCCCGAACTCCACTTTGCCTTCAATGAACAGTGGGGCAATGATCAGGACCGGGATTAATTGGATCAGGTAGTTGTAGCCGGTGCTGAAGAAGTTGAGGTTGCGGTTGATTCCGATGATGCGGCGGAGGTTGGCAACGAGGCTATCGATGCGTGCGTTGATTTTTTCCTTCACTTCGTTTTCGGTGCCTGAGGCGATGATTTGGTCACCTTCCTTGTCGAGTTGGATGAGATCCGCGCGGAAATTCGCCTCGAAGTCGGACTGCTGGTAATTGAGGCGAATGAGCGGTTTCCCCAGCCAAATGGTCAAGACCGATCCACACATTGCGTAGAGTATCGATACGAGGAAAAGTTTGGGACTGATGTTCCATAAAACCCCTGAGAACGAAAAAATGGTCAGCGTGGCGTTTAAGATCATCAGCACAAAGGAGAGCGTGGTCGTGGTTAGTTGCTTGACGTCCTCGGTCATGCGTTGGTCTGGATTGCTTATCTCGTATTCAAATTTTGAATGTTCGAAAAGATGTCGTTCGATGTAGACTTCGGTGATGCGGCGGGTAAGCCATGCGCGCCAGAGAAGTCCGAGGCGTTCTTCGGTGAAGCGGAACAGAACAGCCACGAGCGTGGATCCACCGAAGACTGCGAGAAACAGCCATGCGTAGCGGGTGAATCCCGCAGAGTTCCTATTTTCGATAGCCGTCATGAAATTTCGACCCACAAAGCTGTTGGTCACATTCATCACGTTCATGCCTATCATCAGGAGCAGTAGTCCTGCGAGCATGAGACGCGCCCTTCCACCAGCGCTCGATCGGAGAAAATTGCTGATGGTACGTATTAAACGTATCAAGGTTTTGTGGTTGATGGCTCCCTTTTCCACGCTCATTGGGTCGGCTTATGATTAAATCTATTACGTTGGGAATCTCAACTGTGCAGAGAATACCCAGAGGCGTTCTTTTTTGGAAAGGGGAAAAGGGAGAAAGTGTCATTATGACTCTCGTTCCCTAATCTTATATGCTTTACCTATTTTTTCCATTTTCCTCAGGTTCGTTGTTGGCAGCATTTTTTGATCTGCCATAGAATTCGCTGAGATGAGCGCGCTATTACTTGATACCAAAGAATTGGCTGCGTTGTTGCGTTTGTTGGACGATGAAACTCCAGAGGTGCGCTCGGTGGTGGTTGATAAATTGAGTCATGTGGGAGGGGATCTGAGTGAGGTGCTTCCGGATATGGCAACGAATCTGAATTCCAAGGAACTGACCATATTGGAGGATATCTTGCGCACGGTGCGTCGTAAGACACTGAGAGAGGAATGGCTGACCCCAAGATTTGGCTCCGCGGCTCTGGAAGAAGATTGGGAACTGTTTGAAAGTCAGCTCCGTTTGATATCAGATTTTCTGCACGACGGGATTTCACTGCGCCAACCGCTTTCGGATGCTTTGGATCTACTCACTGAAGAATTCCAAAACATCTATCCCATTGGAGCCACGGAGAATGATTTGCGAATCTTTCTTTTTGAAGAGGGTAGGCTAGTTGGAAATCACAAGCATTACTACGATCCTAGAAATGGCGATCTGGCGTGGTGCATTTCTTCTGGGATCTCAAATCCCATCGGCCTCGGTGTGATTTATATGCTGATCGGGCAACGGCTCGGTATGGAGATCCAAGGGATTTCTTTTCCGGGGCATTTTTTGTGCAGGATTAGCGAAGATGGCGAACCCATCGTGGTCGATTGCTTTGATGGCGGGAAATTGCACGCCCAACATGTGTTGATCGATCCCACGAACGAGCTCACTCCCGAGCAGCGCTCGCATATCAAGGAGTCCGCTGACCTCGGGACGATTTTGATGAGAATTCTCAACAACCTGATCGATGCTTTAAGACGTGCAGACCGTGAGGAAGACATGGAACTGATTGTGGAAATGCGCGATTCCATGACGAATCAGAAATAGGTTTAAGTAGTTTTTTAGGTCATATTTTTTAACAGAAGGAAACGAAGGAGCGTCGCGCTTAGCTTTCGATATGTATCCTGCGCCGCTGATACTTTTTCAGTGAAATGATATGAAGTCTCACCCAGTGGCGGCGGATTGCATCCGCCCAGCCCATTATTCATCCCACTCGCATCCAGACCTACTTCCATCCTCGCCGACAATTGGGGAGATTTTTACAATCTTTGTCGTGGCTGTGACAAAGATTGTAAATGTGGTTTTTTCTGGAGTGTAGGGAAATGCATGGAAAAACACTCAAGTTCTTTGACAAACTGGCTTTTAATTTTGACCTCTGGTGCGGGTATCCTTACTTAGGTGGCGGTCATGAAGTGTCCTCGATGTGTGCAGCAAATCCATAGAGCTGCGGCATCATGCCCTCAATGTGGGTTTTCGATAGCGGATGCGGATCAGTTATTTGGAAATGAGGAAATCAAGCTGCGCACTTTAACCGATGCCGCTGGGATTTTTCGCCGCCATGAACGCATTTTTCTGGAGGAAGCCATGGATAAAATCGCGCATCGATTTCCACAGATTTTCGTGGCGATCTACACGGGTAGTTTGGGCGAGTCAGGGCATTTGCGGCAATTTGGATTTTGGCTGTTGAATCGGGGCGTGTTTGAAGATGTGCCGATGGAGAAGCCGAATGAAAACGGGATTCTGATTGTGATCGATCCAGATTCAAAGTCAGCGGGAATGACTCACGGTTATTTGTTAGATCCGTATTTGGAGGAGAAGGATAGTTTCGACTGCTTGTCACGTGCACATTCCTATTGGCTGGAGGGTCGTTATGCTGATGGCGCAGTTCGCAGTCTTCGTGCGTTGGAAGATCTTTTGATCAAGCGTTGCCGACAAGCATGCCGGGACACTGAAAAATATGAGCGCAGGTATGGTAAGGTTTCGGCGATGAAGGACGAGGTGAAAAAGCTTCGTAAGCATGATTCCAAACAAGCAACCAAGCACAGGCAGTCCGAAAAGGAGGTGAACCTGTGAAAATTTTCTGTTTCATATTCTTGTTAGGGATTCATGCAGTGATGGCGGCGCCGAAAAAAGAGGTGGCGGTTGAAACGAAAGAGCCAGAAGTTTCAACGACAGAGGACAGCCCATTCGAGAAGATTGAGGTAGCAAGGGTGGATAAGTATTTCGCTAAAAAGCCGACCCAGTTTCTGATCGATCCGCAGGGATTTATCTCAAGTCAGCAACGGAAAAACCTAGATAAGATCCTCAACAATCATGCCGCGGATTCGGCGATTGATTTGTATGTATGTATCTTCGGGAGAAATCAGAAACTTCCGTTAGAAGGTAAACACAATGATTTCTTGAATCGCCATTTTTCCCAAGGAAAACCGGTTGTGATTCTTTATTACTATTATGATCATCCGAATCGCACGGAAATGGTCATGAGTCCGAGCTTGTTAAAAGTCGTTTCGACCTCCGAGCAACAGCGATCGGTTCAGAGCTCCTTGATACGGGCGATGCGAGTCAATGGCTCATTTGAGCAACTGGAAGAGTTTCTGATACAATTTTCAGTTCGCACTTATTGGATGGAACGGATGTTGGAGGAAAGTAAGGGAGTGCCGGAAGTCGTGAATGCGGTGGAGCAAGCAGAGTTGGATCCAGTAGTGAAAAAACCGATCAATGCTTTGGAAATGATTCCTGAGCAATTCAGGGAACTGGCGATCAAGCTTGGCATTGGAGTGGGCTCGTTCGTGATTCTGTGTGGTTTGGTTTATTGGATCAGATCCAGAGCTCGACATAAGTTTCCTGAGTTCGAGGTCGAAGCTCGATTGGGAGGAAGCCATGCGGCGGGTATTGGAGCCGTGGTGAATTTCGCCAGTCCTGCGGTTTCTCCAGCTCGGCAACGTGAACAAGTTCCTGAATATTTACGGCGTGCTTGATTTTTTAAAACTGGGATTGAACCCATGCTTACATAAGGAGAGGGTTGTTGCGGATGAATGAACCCAACACATCGGTGGAAGCTTACGAGCCAGGCTCGGCGGTTAAACTGCCCGGTAAGCTCGGCGAGATGAGCCTGACGATGCAGGTTCTGACCCTTGCGATGTGGCCTCTGTTAGAACAAGTGTTGGCGTTCTTTGTGGGGATGACGGATATCCTGATTGCGGGTCGGATGGCGACAGGAGCGGAAAGGATTCCCATCATGGACGCGATGGCTCTTGGCGGATATGTCGCGTGGTTTTTATTCATTTTCCAAGGTGCGGTGGCGACGGGTGTGATGGCCTTGGTTTCGCGTGCGACGGGTGCTCGTGATTCGAAATTGGCGAGCCTTGGATTGGGGCAAGGCCTGTGGTTGGGTGCGCTCGCAGGGTTTGCGGCGTTTCTGGTTTTACAAGCGGGCACAGATCTTTTGATCCATTGGATGGGACTTACTCCAGAGGCTGCTGTGCATGCGGAAAATTACATCCGTGTGCTCGCATGGTCGGGGCCGATTGCAGGTGCGAACTTTGCGGTGAATGCTGCGTTGCGCGGATCGGGCGATACGAAGACGCCGTTTATTTCGATGTTGGTCGTGAATGTGGTGAATGTGTTCACCAGTGTGCTATTTGTATTTGGTCCTGAGCCTATTGGTGGAATGGGAGTTCAGGGTATTGCGTTAGGAACTGTGGTGGGTTGGATTGCTGGACTTGCGATGGTGGTGGGACAGTTGGCGTTTCGGAAAAGCGAGGGCCTGCGGTGGAGTCGAGAGGCCTTGGTGTTTCATGCTGATACGATTCTGCGCATCTGGCGGGTGGGAGTTCCGCAGGCGATTGAAGTTGCTGGGATGTGGTTGATTCATTCCTACGGATTGCGCGTGATTTCGAATCTCAATCAAGAAGGCGCGCTGGGTGCGCACTTCATGGCGGTTCGGTTAGAATCGATGAGCTTTCTTCCTGGGTTTGCCATCGCTGCTGCTGCGGCGGCACTGACCGGGCAATATCTCGGAGCGGGTTCTAAAGAAATGGCTGTAAAGGTGGTACGTTTCGCATGGAAACTCGCGGCGAGCGTGATGTTTGTGATGGGGGTTTGTTTTGTGCTCGGACGTGAGGCCTTGATCGGAATCCTCGCGCCCGGCAGTGAATTGCACGTGACCTTGGCAGCCCCTTTGCTGTTGGTTTGTGCAATCACCCAACCGTTCTTTGCAACGTGCATCATGCTCAAAACAACCATGCGCGGTGCCGGCGCAACGCGTCTGGTCATGCGTTGGGCGTTTTCGAGTATGCTCTTCTACCGGATTGGTGTGCTGTGGGTGCTATCGAGCTTCAATCTTATCTCTCTAACAGGAGTTTGGATCGTGCTAAGTCTCGATCTAGTCACACAAGCCATCGTTTTCTCCAGACTGCATTTCAAAGGCCATTGGCTGGATACGAAGGTTTAAGGAAGAGTGAATGATGAAGAGTGAAGAGTGAAAGTTATCTTGTTTTCACCACGCATTGCGCCAAGTAGAATGACACCGGGGAGAGCCTTAAAATGAGGCTTTAAGAGGTCGTTGCGCCAGAAAGAATGACACCGGATGAAAACATTATCTGGAATCATGAGTCACGTTAGTAAGAAAGAATATTTAGAGAGCTGTCGGCAGCGCTATCTCAGCCGTAATCGCATGGGACGTAGCGCGATGATCGACGAGGTTATCGACACGTTTGGCTGGGATCGTAAGCATGCGATCAAGGCACTAAACGGCAAAGTCACGCACGGAAACAAGGCAAGAAAGCGAGGCTCTAAGTCCACACATGGTGAGGAAGAGAGAGCGGTCATCGTGTATCTATGGAAGCATAGCGAGCAGCCATGTGGAGTTCGTCTCAAAGAAACGCTGCCATTGTGGCTAAAGAGCTACGAGCGACGGCAAGGTGAAATAGACGCAGCAATGCGCACACGCCTTCTTGATTACAGCCCGCGCACCCTCGAGCGGATCACTCAACCCTATCGAGCTACGAGCGAGGCAAGATGGAAAGGTCGCAAAACCGGACGAGCCAGCAACCGCATCAAGAAATTCGTGCCGATCCGCTGCGGTCCCCAAGAGTTTGATGAACCTGGCTGGATGGAAGCCGACACTGTATCTCACGGAGGAGGAAGCAGCAGCGGAGCATTTCTTTGGAGTCTTACACTCACAGATTTCCACAGTGGTTGGACAGAACTAGCTGCGCTGTGGGGCAATAGCGGAGGAGAAGTGCGAGTAGGCCTTGAGCGCATTGAAAAACGCATGCCATTTCCCATGCAGGGATTTGACTGTGATAACGGTAGTGAATTTTTGAATGAAGTCCTTGAAAGTTATTTACTGAAAAGAAAACGAAGCATCGAGTGGACTCGTTCTCGAGCGTATAAAAAGAACGATCAAGCACACGTTGAGCAGAAGAATTTCACTCACGTTCGACAACTATTAGGCTACGGAAGGTTTGGCGATCTTGATCTAAAAATCATGGTGGATGAGCTCTATGAAAAAGCATGGCTACCCATGCGTAACTACTTTACCCCAGTGATGAAGCTGGTGAGTAAGGAGCGGATCGGAGGCAAAGTGAGAAAGAAATATGACAAGCCGGCCAGTCCCTGCGATCGGTTATTGGCCTGCGAAAAAGTGAGTGAAGTGGTGAAGGCTTCATTACGGCTTAAGCGCAGCGAACTTGATCCGCTAGATCTAGCCGAAGAAGTGGAGCGCAGACTAGGGGAGATCTTCCGATTGGTAGAACGTATTGAAGAAGACCGCTGGGAAGAGATGGAAAGAGCCGGAGAATCCCGGGGCGAATTTTCCGCAGGGGTGGACTTCGTTGCGGCTTCGGTCGCTCCCGCTCCCTACGCCTCCACTACGTCCACCCCTACGGAAAAGCTTGTCAAAACATCATCAAACAACCAAAAAACAACCAACCGCCGGGTGTCATGAATGATGGCGCAACGACTTAACCTCTCCGGTGTCATTTTTCATTGGCGCAACACGTATTATTCCTAGCTGAGGATTGCGGACGCTGTGCAGTCATAATTGCCCGTGGCATCGATTTCAGCAGTGACAGTGCTTGGAACTCAAGTAATTAGTGTGAGCGATTTTTATCTCAGTCGCTCATGAGGTAAGGGTTGGTTGGCGTATGGGCCTTGATCTTATTTTCTGTCCATGGTCAGCCATAGCTACGGGGTTTTCATTACCTAACTTAATAACCCTACAGACTCACCCGTTGACATCGAGCTGGATAGCTGAATTCATGAAAACAACCATGGATTTACCTGAGGATTTGAATCGGGAAATAAAGTTTCGTGCTGTGCGTGAGGGACGAAAACTCCGCGATGTCGCTGAGGAAGTTTTACGTCGAGGCTTGGCAAGCACTCGATCATTTATTGGAAGATGATGCGATGGGCTTCGAAACAGAGGCCGATGGATTGGATGATATTTGGCTTAAACTTTCCGAGACCCACACTCCCTCACCCAAGATCTGGAAGGACGCTTATTTGGCGACTTTCGCCATCTGCAGCAGCATGCGACTCGTCACTCTCAATAAAGATTTAAAAATTTGAACCAATGGGTCTTGATGTGTTGCTGTTAAGAGCCTAAAAACTACTCCCCCAAATGTCCGTAAAACGTTCAGCCGTATCTCTCGCTTCCAAGCTCGCCGCAGCAGGCCATACCGCCTACTTTGCGGGGGGGTGCGTGCGTGACAAACTGTTGGGGGTTGCGCCAAAAGATTTTGATATCGCAACCTCCGCCACTCCACATGAGGTCCTAGCTCTCTTTCCGGGTTCGAACGAGGTCGGCGCACATTTCGGTGTGGTGATTGTGAAACACGAAGGACATCACGTGGAGATCGCCACCTTCCGCACCGATGGCTCCTATGGCGATGGTCGCCGCCCGGATTCCGTGACTTTTTCGACTCCCGATGAAGATGCGCATCGTCGGGATTTTACCATCAATGGACTTTTTGAAAATCCGATGACGGGAGAGGTGATCGATCACGTTGGCGGACTTCCGGATCTGAACGCCCGCGTCATCCGTGCGATCGGCACGCCCGCCCAACGTTTTCAGGAAGACGCCTTGCGCCTGCTGCGTGCGATACGGTTTTCCACCACTCTTGGTTTTCCGATTGAGCCCGTCACTCTCGCTGCGATCCAAGCCAATGCGTATCTGTTAGATAAAATTTCACCTGAGAGGATTCGCGATGAATTTTCAAAAATCATCATCTCCCCGAACCGGCGGCGTGGATTGGAATTGCTTGTGGAAAGCCATCTGATTGAACATTTTATTCCCGAGGTTCTGTCACTTATTGGCTGCGAGCAACCGCCGCAATGGCATCCGGAAGGAGATGTCTATGTTCACACCTCCATCATGCTGGAAATGTTAGATGCCGATGCCCCACTCACGCTTTGTCTCGCCGTGTTATTCCATGACATTGCAAAACCTCCCACCCAAACGAGAGATCCCGATGGTCGGATCCGCTTCAACGGCCATGACTCGCTTGGTGCAGAAATGGCAGAAGCCATTCTGACTCGTCTCAAATATCCCAATGCGATAATTCGTGATGTGGTGCACATGGTTTCCAGACACATGCAGTTCATGAATGTGCAACAGATGCGCAAAGCCAAACTCAAACGCTTCATGTCGGAGCCGACCTTTGATCTCGAGATGGAACTGCATCGGGTCGATTGCGCATCATCGAACGGCTTCACCGACAACTACGATTTCCTCAACGAGAAATCCGAAGAATTTGCCAACGAACCGCTCATCCCTCCCCCGCTCATCACTGGCAAAGACCTCATCGAAAAAGGCCTGAAACCTGGCCCGCGTTTCAAAGAAATCCTCGAAGAAATCCAAACGGAGCAACTGGAAAATCGGCTATCCACAAGGGAGGAAGCATTGGATTTCCTGGAAACCCTTCTGAGAAAGACACAAGAAGGTAAGACACAAGACACAAGACTGGAATAGCATTTTCTGTTATCGATCTACGTCTCCAATCGATTAGTCCAAACTTCAGGGATTACATGATTTAGGGCGTTCGCTGGCGCTCACAGAATTTTGCGTTAAAATTCTTACTTGCATGCCTTCTTATATGTTCATAAGAACATCTATAAATGAGCACAAAGAAATCCCCCCGCCTAAAGCAGCCACCCGCAAACTCAAAAGTCGTCCTCGCGCCAGCCAAGCTCGCATCTCTCGTGCATATGATCCGCCACGAAAAAGTCCTCATGGATTCCGATTTGGCAGAACTTTACGGTGTTACTACAGGAAATTTAAATAAAGCAGTACAACGAAACATTGATCGTTTCCCAGAGGATTTCATGTTCCAGCTAACCGATGAAGAAGTAAAATCTTTGATGTCACAAATTGTGATATCAAAGATTTCGAACCCCAACTTGAAATTCCAAATTGGAAGATCAAGTTCGCACGGAGGCCGACGCAACCTCCCATACGCCTTTACCGAACAAGGTGTCGCCATGCTTTCAAGTGTTCTCCGCTCACCCCGCGCTGTGGAGGTAAATATCGCCATCATGCGAACCTTCGTCCAGCTCCGCCGCCTGATGGATTCCAACCAACTCCTTGCTGAAAAAATTGAGCACTTGGAACAGAAATACGCAGAACACGATCAGAATTTCACCCTCGTCTTTGATGCAATCAAACAGCTCATCACAGCAGATTCCACTCCGAACAAAGAAATGGGATTTCACGCCGTCCCAGAAACTCCCTAAGACAAGTCAGGGTGGCCAGCTAGGGAGAAGAAAATCCGCACATGAACGCTAATTTTGGGATAATCAAATCCTATTCCGGTCTTCTGTCTCTCAATCTTCTGTCTCATGCACATTCTGCCATTTTCTCCGCAAGAATCAATCTGGCTTGGACGTTCTCGAAAACTCCGCCTAGTATACCGCCAATGACTTCCGAAATTCCTACCTCCGTCTCCGATCCCATCAACGCAAAAATCCTCGCTGTATCAGAGGATCTCATCGCTGGCTTTCAGCGTCACCCCTTTCAGATGATCGCCGAAAAATCCGGGGTGCCTTTGGAAATCGTGATGGAGCGCATCAAAGCGATGCTTGAAGCAGGCATCATCCGCCGGGTTCGCCAAACCATGCTCGCGACGAAACTCGCACACGGCGCGCTTGTCGCATGGAAAGTGCCGGAAGAAAAACTCAACGCGGCCTTCGATTTCATGGCAAAGGAAGATCCGTTCTCCGGCCACGTCGTCATCCGCTCCACCGATACCGAGGTCTCAGGCTCCGGTTACCGTCTCTGGACCACATTGAAAGTCCCTGTTGGTGAGTCGTTGGATTTTCACGCTACCAAACTTCTCGATCTCACCGGCGCGACCGAATATTTACTCATGCCGGCAAACGGTGTGTTCGCACTCGGTGTCGGTCACGTCCGCCGCAAAACCATGGAGCCCGGCGAAAAAGCCGACGAACCAGCCGTGATGATGACCACCGTTCCAGCGGAACTTTCCGAGGAAGAATGGAACGTTTTGCTCATCCTCAAAGAAGAACTCACCGTGGATGAAATCAACAAGAACCCCTGGGAAAAACGCGCCGAACAAGCTGGCGTTTCGTTAGATCGCTTCTGTGAAATCGCCGAGACCCTGAATCAGAAAAAAGTCATCGGCCGATTCTCCACCTTCCTCGAACACGTGAAACCTTCTGAAACCGGCGAACGCGTCACCCGTTTCAATGGCCTTTTCCATTGGGCCGTGCCAAAAGGTCGTGAGATCGAAGGTGGTAGCGAAGTGGGACGTCACTTCTGCATGACCCATTGCTACTGGCGCGAAGGCGGCCCGCAATTCGGCGACGTCAACATCATGGGTGTCGTGCACGGCACGGAAAAAGACCGCGTACTTGCCCATAAAGCCGCCATCGACAAGCACCTCGAATCCATCGGCATCCCCGTCAGCTACACCAACGTGTTTTGGGGAGGCCGCTCGGAAATCAAGCCATCTGAGATCTCACCAAAAGTTTACAGAGAGTGGCACGCGAAGCATGCGTGAGTGTTTGATTCTGAGCTTCCAGGACGACTCAAGCTCAGAGTCCGCGGAGGGCCGGGGGAAGCCGTGGCGCGACTGCTGCGTCGTGAGTCTGTAGGGGAGAATAACAGCCGTGACACGCCGGAAATGCCCGGAGCGGTTTCTCCACAGGGCCATTGTTTAGCGATTATTGGCATCGCATCCCGATGGTTCGAGTTGTTTAGACTGTTTGCCAAAAGTCCGTGCGTTTAAGCGAGCTTGACGGTGCACACCGACCGGATCGTATCAGTGTCGTTTAGAAGAAGTCTGACCTCCTCAAAGAGCTTCTCGCCAAGCTCGGCCCCGCTTCTTGTCAGGTA
>JAJTHK010000032.1 GCA_021298895.1 Luteolibacter sp. | reverse complement strand
GAATGGGAAACCGGCAAAGCCTATCTCACTCTCACAGCACAAAACCAAATTACAAACACAACAAACCACCAAAAATCAGCAGCTTGAAATCACCCTCCAAATCCAGCTTGAAAACTTTTACAGATAAAAAGTTGCGCCGCCCATTTCACAGAGACTTCATCAAGAGTTCATGTGGCTGTGGAGGATGGTGGCATGAAGACATTCATACCTTATTGTGTTACCTCGCTGTTGATCTCCGTGTCTGCGCATGCAGAAGCCCCGAAAGCGGATGGTCAGGTCACTTTGCCATATCATCAATTTCTTGAGCTCACGCGCAAGCCGGTGTTAGTGGAAGAGGTGAAGCCGCCGCTGAATGCCTTGCTGGCACGAGCGGATTATGTGGTGAAAATTTCTCAGGGAAATGCGGTGGTTTCGGTGGATTGGTTGGCAGAAAATTTCACGGATACCTGGGCGTGGGTGGCGGTGGCTTCGTTGGATTTGCCGATTGAGCCACGAGGTGAATCGACCTTTGTTGCATCGGAAGAAGAGATTCGCTTGCTGATGCCGAAATCAGGTCCGCATAAAGCAAGTGCACGTTTTTCGGCTCCATCGGGCTTGGGGATTGCGGCGAGGTTTCCGATTTTACCTGCGACATTCAACAGTGTTAAAATCCAGAGTGATGAGGCGGCTGCGGATTACCAAATTGATGGTGCAACACTTCTTCGCGATGAAAAAGGTGAGTTGCGTTACCTAATTCCAGCGACCGCGCATGAAGTGGTGATACGGAAAACTGAAGTTGTATCGGGAGAGAAAAAACCAACTACCTGGAGTTTATCTGCTGCTACGTATTTAAGTTACGATGCGGGATGGGTGGATCACAAAGTGCATCTCCAAGCGACACCAACTAGTGGAGACGGGATGAACATGCAGCTTGCGTTTCCGCAATCGCCCTCACGCATCGAAGTGAGTAGTGAGGATTTATTGGAGTATGAAAGGAATGAGGCCGGGCTGTTGTTGCGCTGGAATAAACGCGAGGCGGGTGAACGAACCATCGTATTGAGTTATCGCACGCAGATCACTGGTGAAGATACGAAATGGATTCCAAAAATCCCTGATGTGGATTCGGGATCCAGTGTCATAGTTGCTGTTCCGAAGGGTGCGGAAATCATCGGAAAGGAATGGATTCATGATCCCAATCCATCAAGGCTTCCGGCTTGGTTGCGTTCGCAGGCGGAGGAACAAAAAATGGTCATGCTTGCCGGTAAGCCTCAGCAAGTTGAAGTGAAATGGCTGCCGCGTGTGGACACCGCGACGATGACGATTCAAGACGCTATCATTTCAACGCGGGTGGTTGCGGATGGTTCCCAGCACACGACGGCAACCTACATGATCAGTCATGTCACTGGAGGAAGCGCGCGGTGGTCTTTGCCGAAAGATATGACTCTGTTGGGGGCGACGGTTTCAGGAATCCGCACCAACCCGATCGATCGTGAAGGGGTGTTGGAGTTTGAATTGCCCAAGCCATCAGGCACCGAACCTACTCAAGTTGTTTTTTCCTACACGGGTTCGGGAAATGCATTGGATAAGGTTGCGGGTGGTTTGGGACTGGAGACACCATCCTCGCCGCTTTTCGCTCACTGCATCAGTTGGAGTATCGGGTTGCCGGATGGCACACGACTTGAAGCTGTGGAAAGCAATGCCGAGACAGCATCGGCCCCTGCGAATGCGGCAGCCGGATCCGCTTGGTTGAAACGGATGCTCACACGCGGGGAACCCTTGAAGGCGGAACTGCATTATCGCTCCAGCAATTCGGAAAACTGAACTTTTATTTGAAATTCTAACAGAAAATACAACATCATGAAAATCACACATTTAATCGCGATAGGATTCATTTTTGCAGCGACCAGCATTGCCTGGGTAGTGCTGGGGGCTGCGATGAAACATCGCACTGAGAAACAAACTGAAAAATTAGGAGATCGGATCGCCGATGGTTGGGGGCCACAGTTGACCCAAATGCATCCGGTGGCATGGCATGCGGCACCTGGTGCGGCGAACGGTCGTCGGCCGTTGGCAATGAGTACATCGGATATTTCCGTGGATCTTGCTTTTGAACCGCTGACACGTGGGTTGACCAACCATCGCACTTACCTCGTTGATTTCAAAGCAACGTATGAAGTGATGAATACGACGCCTGTTTCCCAAACCGTGTATGTTTCGTTTGAATTGCCGGACAGGCATACGAGTTATGAAAATTTCTCTTTCGTGTTAGGCGATGGCGGTGAAAGTAAACGCAGTCCACGGGACGGAACGTTGTGTGAGGCGGTGGTGTTGCCAGCGGGAAAAAGCACTTCATTGAAGGTGACTTATCGTGCGCGTGGAGTGGATGAATGGCGTTATGGGTTCAATGACAACTCGCGAGTCAGCCAATTTCGCATGGTCATGAAAACCGATTTCCGTGAGTTTGATTTTCCCGATGGCACGGGATCTCCGAGCAACCGTCGTGATGTCGGTAAAGGCTGGGAATTTACATGGGCGTATCCGGATGTGATCGCTGCGCCAGCTATCGGGATGTCTATGCCAGATGTGTTGAATGCTGGGCCGATCACTTCGCGGATCGCGTTCTTTGCGCCAATTTCACTGCTGTTCTTCTTCAGCGTGCTGGTGCTGCAGGGAATTGAACGCGGAAAAAACCTGCATCCATGAATTATTTTTTCCTATCGGCTGCATTTTTTGCATTTCATATCCTGCTTGCGTATTTGGTCGATGTGATGTCGTTATATTACGCTTTTGGAATCGCTGGACTGGTATCGATGATACTGGTGGGTGGTTACATGCGCGTGGTTTCAGGAGGTTCTTTTACAATTCAAGCAATGACCGCCCAGGGAGTTTATTTGATCCTATTTAGCTACACCTTCTTTTTCCCAGGCATGACCGGACTGGCGATCACCATTGGTTCCGTCGCGACCCTTGCCATCTTGATGTTCCGCTCGGCGCGAATCGACTGGTCCACCCGATTTAAGAAACCTGCTCAAGTTCCACCTCCGATCTTGAGTGCTTCTTAGACCTAGCATCGGCAGTTAGGTTGAGTGGGTGTTCGATTCCGCTGGACGAATCGCCATTCATGCAGCCGACTTATTCCGTCTTCACTATTTCCTCTCAAATTTCATGGATAACCGACCGATACATATTCTTCTCGTTGAGGATGAGCCGTCGTTACGAGATAACGTGATCATTGCATTGGAGTCAGAAGCGATGCGAGTGAGTTGGGCGGGAACGGGTATGGAGGCTGATCTTTTGATTGCTTCCGAAAAGATCGATCTGGTTCTGCTGGATGTCGGTTTGCCTGATACAAACGGATTTGAGCTGTGCCGGTCATGGCGGATGAAGCAGGTAAAATTGCCGATACTGTTTCTAACAGCTCGATCTTCCGAGGTGGATCGCGTGGTTGGGTTGGAAATCGGCGGGGATGACTACTTGGTGAAGCCGTTCAGTTTGAGGGAGATGGTTGCGAGGATTCGTGCGGTCTTACGACGTGCTCCGATGGCGGTGGAGAAAGCGAATGACGAAGCAGCAGCCAATGGAGTGAGCGGCTTGGTGGTAGATGATGTAAGAATGTGTGTTTTGATCGACGGACATGGGATGGAGTTAACGCGTTATGAATTTCGATTGATGCGGTTGTTTTTGAAAAATCCGAGTCGGGTTTACTCACGTGGACAGTTGATGGATCATGTGTGGGAGGAGCCGGATAGTGCGCTGGAAAGAACCGTTGATGCGCATATCAAGCAGTTGCGGGCAAAGTTGCGCGAGCATGGAAAGTCCGAGGAAATGATACGCACGCATCGCGGTCTTGGTTATTCATTTGATCCACAATCATGAGCCTTACTTTACGTTTTATCATTGCTGTTCTCTTGCTTTGTAACGCGGCATGGTTTGCGATAGTGAATCCTGTGTTAGGTCGCGTGGAGCGCCAGTATCTGGAGGCTGCTGAAGAACCGATGGTGGATTTTGCGAATTTTCTAGCAGAAATTGCGAGTGATAGGTGGGAGGAAGCCAAGGCAGTCCCGAGCATTTCTGGGGCGTTGAAACGGGCACATGCGCGGCATTTCGAGGCTAAAATTTACGAAGTGGTAAAATCACGGGTGGATATGCATGTCGCGATCACTGATCTAGATGGGACGGTGTTGTTTGATTCGATCCATCCCGATCGCATTGGGAAACCTCACAATTCCCGTGATGTGCGGCTTACGCTGGCGGGTTCGTATGGAGCGCGGATGAGTCGATCAGATCCCAATGATCCATTGAGTGCGGTGATGTATGTGGCAGCTCCGGTGAGAGATAAAGATGGAAAGATGGTCGGTGTGCTGTCTTTAGCCAAACCTCAACTCAATCTCTTAGTTTTTATTGAGCAGACAAAAAATCGTGTCAAAGCGTTCGCGCTTGTCGGTGGTGTAGCCGCCTTGTTGTTGGGAATTTTGCTCGCTCGTTGGATTGCTGAACCTCTGCGTGAGCTGACGCGCCATGCTGAAGCGGTGGCAGGTGGTGCTCGTCCGGCCGCACCGCGTTTGCCGGGGTATCATCTCAAGCGACTTGGTGAAATGATGGAAGAGATGCGGGATGCACTGGAAGGAAAACGTCATGTGGAAACCTACGTGCGTAATCTTACGCATGAGATGAAAAGCCCGGTGGCGGCGATTCGAGGTGCGGTGGAATTGCTTTATGGGACACCTACTGAATCGCAAAGAGAAAAGCTTCTCGCCAATATTGAAAGTGAAAGTCGCAGGCTCGAATTACTTGGAGATCAACTGCTCGCTTTGGCGAATTTGGAAAGTCGCAAACAGTTGGATCAAAGCGAGGAATTCGATTTGAAGGTTCTGGTTCATCGCACCGTGGATTCAAAAACACCCAACGCGCAGAATCATGGAATAGAAATTCACATTGATCCATTAGCTGAAGCTCGGTTGCATGGCGATGCGACCTTGATCGAGCTGGGGATCGCAAATCTACTGCAAAACGCCATCGATTTTTCAGAGGATGGTTCTACAATCACGGTGAAGCTGCGCTGTGAGGAGAACGACGCGCTGATCGAAATTTTTGATCAAGGAATTGGTTTGCCGGACTTTGCGTATGATCGTGCTTTTGATCGATTCTTCTCCATGCCGCGTCCTCGAACGGGACACAAGAGCTCTGGGTTGGGGTTGTGCTTTGTGCGTGAAACCGCGCAACTTCATGGCGGAGAAATCACCCTTGGACCGAATCAACCAACAGGGACGGTGGCGACGTTAAGGTTGCCGAGGGTTGTTTGAGGGTCTTTTTGAATCATACGAAGGCGATTTCGAGATAACTGATTAAGAATGAAAAATAAATTTATCAGAGTGGTAGCGATAGCCGTGATGACTCTTGGTTTACTACTGCCATCCATTTTTTTATTCAAATCGTATTCTATAGATTTCCATCGGAGGCTGAATTTATAGAGCACTTTCAACCCGATTCCTCAACCCCTGTGATCATTGATAATACTCAAGGAGATATCGGCTTCATCGGTATAAAAATTAGAGAAGAAGAACAGTTTTTCGTAGAGATATGCGAGCAATGGGTATTTCCTGGATCAAAATACAGATGGGAACGGTAGAGTGAATGTTTGTGTAATTAGGCATGGCGGATAAAATTTGAGGGTAGATTGAAGAAATTCAGACCCTCCATCTGCGCTGCGCTGCGATTGCCGCCACATCGCCGCTACAATGCTCCGAATCTTCTGTGGCGTTTGTTGTATTCTTCGACGGCGGCGAACAGATCTCCTTGGCGGAAGTCCGGCCACATTTTTTTAACAATGACGATTTCCGAGTAAGATATCTGCCAGAGGAGGAAATTGGAAATGCGCATTTCGCCCGAGGTGCGGATGAGGAGGTCGGGGTCGGGGATATCTTTGGTATAAAGATGGTTGGAAAAAAGTTCGGGATCGATCTCTTCTAGTGAAATTTCACCTGCGACGACTGCTTTGGCGATGGAGCGGACGGCGGCGGTGATTTCTTCTCGTGCGCCATAGGATAATGCGAGCGCCAAGGTCATCGTTTGATGGTTCTTGGTTTGCTCTTGAATGCGATCCAGTCGTTTGCGGGTCGCGGCGGGAAGCCGATCCAGATCGCCGATGGCCTGGAGGCGGATGTTTTGCTTGTCTAATTCAGAAGCTTTTTCATCTAGAAATCGATCTAACAGTTTCATCAAACCATCGACTTCGTTTTGAGGTCGGTTCCAATTTTCTGAGGAAAACGCGTAGAGTGTCAGGTATTTCACCCCGAGCTCGATACAGGCCTCGGTGACCTCACGGATAGATTCGGCACCTGCGCGATGACCCTCAGCACGCGGGAGCCCACGTTCTTTTGCCCAGCGGCCATTGCCGTCCATGATGATGGCGATGTGGGAAACCTGATGATGGTCAGATGAAGTCATTGTTCGTTTTCTGGTTTGAACATCCCACCGTAACCCGGTTTGTAGAGGAAAAGAGAGGAGTGTTGGGCGATGATTTCGAAGTGTTTGTCGATGGAGTATACACGGAGATCATCATGAATGGCAATCGAGGCGATGAGGACATCCAGCCATGGTAAGTTTAAACCCTTGCCTCGAAGCGACCAGGCTAGAGAAATCGCACGATTCCAATCGTCCTCTTTGAAGGGGCGATAGGGAATCACGGAAAAGAAACGACCTAGACGGTTGCGTTCTTCTTTGCGGGCACCACCGATGACTTCGAGTCGTATAGGCGCACACCATGTGGCTTCATAGGCATCTAGCAGTCCCTCGAGTGCGAGTTTCACCCGCATGTCGCCTTGAGGGCGCAAACTTTCAATCCAGACTGAAGAATCAACGAGGACCATTACTTTTCGTCTGGGTAAAGAGGAGGAATGGGGTCGGTAAAGTCAGAAGATGCTGTATCTTCGGAGCCATAATAATCAAACGCTCCTTCTCGGATGAGGCGTCCGAATTCTTTGGCTTTTTTTCTACGGACATACTCAGTGACCGCTTTTGCGACCGCAGGACTTTTATTTTTGTCTCCTGTGATTTCCAAAAGATCTGCCAAAATGGCTTCATCAATGTCTACCGTGATTCTCATGGAGAATAATTAGCATCAAATTTCATCATTTCAAGAGGCAAAATGATGAAATTTGAGGATATTAGAGGCGTAGAGTCTGCTTGCGATCCGGTCCAACCCCGACGAATGCGATGGGTGCGTCGCAAAGTTCAGACAGTCGAGCAAGGTAAGCTTGGGCGTCCTTTGGTAGTTCACTGTAACTCAAACACTTTGTGGTGTCTTGTTTCCAACCAGGTAGAGTTTCGTAAATCGGTTTTGCGCGATTCCAGAAATTGCGATCTGCTGGTGGTAGTTCGTGGCGGATACCATCGATGTCATAGGCGACGCAAATTTTCAGATGATCGTATTCATCGAGCCCATCGACGTTGGTGACGGCGAGTCCGGTCACGCCGTTGACCATGCAAGCGAAGCGGAGCAGGACGCTATCGAGCCAGCCGCAACCGCGCGGGCGACCCGTGGTAGCCCCGAATTCGCGGCCTAGGTTATGGAGATATTCAGAAAGTCCTTCGTCGCAGGTTGGGAAAGGACCGGAACCGACACGAGTGGTGTAAGCTTTGCAAACGCCGATGACGGATTCGATCGCAGTCGGAGGCAAACCAGTGCCGGTGGTGGAGCCGCCAGCAGTGGTGTTAGATGATGTTACGAAAGGATAGGTTCCGAAATCGATGTCGAGCAAGGTTCCCTGCGCACCTTCAAAAAGAAGATTTTTTTTCGCCTTCCATGCTTTGTGAAGCACTGGGATGGTGTTCGTAATGTATGGGCGGAGGCGTTCAAATGCTATGTAAGTGTCTGCGATGACCGCTGCTGCGGTGAAAGTAGGAAGATCGTATTTCGATAGAATCTCGTTCACTTCGGAAGTGCGGCGTGTGATAAGCGCTTCGGCAAAAGGCCGATCTAACAGATCTGCCATACGTAAGCCGCAGCGGTTAACTTTGTCGGCATACGTTGGTCCGATCCCACGTTTGGTGGTACCGATTTTTTGATCACCTAGTGCGATTTCACGAGCGGCATCGAGTTCTTTATGGAACGGCAACACGACGTGAGCGCGATCTGATATGAGAAGTTTCTCTGGGGAAATTTTCACTCCTTGTGCTTCGATGCGATCGATCTCGATACAGAGTCCGATGGGATCGACGACGACGCCGTTGCCGATGACGTTGATTTTGTCATCCCAAAGAATTCCAGAAGGAAGGAGGTGAAGGACGTATTTGGTGCCATTGGCGATGACTGTGTGACCTGCGTTGTTGCCACCTTGGCCACGGATAACGACGTCTGCGGATTCAGTTAGATAGTCGACGATCTTGCCTTTGCCTTCGTCGCCCCATTGGAGGCCGGTGATTACAGTATTC
Source organism: Luteolibacter sp. (assembly GCA_021298895.1). Lineage (GTDB taxonomy): Bacteria > Verrucomicrobiota > Verrucomicrobiia > Verrucomicrobiales > Akkermansiaceae > Luteolibacter. The sequence goes on along the minus strand of JAJTHK010000032.1, from coordinate 6,707 downwards.
ATGAAACTTTAAACTTTAAATTTTAAACCTCAAATTTTGAGGTGCTTGTGCTGGGTTTTTTCCTTACGCGGAAGTGGTTTTCCAAATAACACTTTTAGTGTTTATTCGCTTCAATCATTTCAGCGAAGTCGGTGAAGAAGTGGGCGGCGTCGTTGGGACCCGGTGCGGCTTCTGGATGGTATTGGACTGAGAAGATGGGTAGAGTTTTGTGGCGCATGCCCTCGACGGTGTTGTCGTTGAGGTTGATATGCGTGACTTCGATATCGGAAGGGAGAGAATCCGGATCGACTGCGAAGCCGTGGTTTTGTGAGGTGATGGAAATTCTGCCGGTTCGGAGATCTTTGACGGGTTGATTGCCGCCGCGGTGGCCGAATTTCAGTTTGAAGGTTTTTCCGCCGTAGGCGTGGGCGAGGAGTTGGTTTCCAAGGCAGATGCCAAAAGTTGGGAGTTTGGTGATGAGCTGTTTGAGTTCTTTATGAACGTAATCGAGCGCAGCCGGATCTCCGGGGCCGTTTGTTAAAAACAGACCATCGGGTTTTTTCGCAAGGATGGCTTCAGCGGAAGTTGTGGCAGGCACGACTTCTACTTCGAAGCCTGCTTGGCGCAGCATGCGGAGTTGGTTGTATTTCAAACCGAAGTCGATTGCGACGACGCGGTATTTCACTGGAGGGAGTTCTTCGTAAGTTTCGGTCTCGCCGATGGAGGCGTTGGGCAGGGTCCATTTGCGGGATTCTTCTGACCAGATGTAGGATTGCTTGGTGGTGACTTCTTTGACGAAGTCTGAACCTTCCATAGGAGCTGAGTTTTTCGCGGCGGCGATGGCATCGGCTTCTGAAAGCTCGGTGGTAATGCAGGCTCGCATCGCACCGAGAGAGCGTAGATGTTTCGTTAGTGCTCGGGTATCGATTCCCTCGATGCCGAGGATGTTGTGACGCTCAAGGTAAGGAGAAAGGCTTTCTTGTGAGCGCCAGTTAGATGGGATTTCGCAAAGCTCGCCGATAACAAACGCGCGGATGTGAGGACCGGCGGATTCATTGTCTTCTTGGTTCACGCCGTAGTTGCCAATCATCGGGTATGTCATCGCGACAATCTGGCCGCGGTAAGAAGGATCAGTGATCACTTCTTGATAACCTGTCATCGAGGTATTGAAGCAAATTTCTCCGGTGGTGGTTCCGCTGGCTCCGAAAGAAATTCCAGAAAAGCAGCGTCCGTCTTCAAGGGCAAGGATAGCGGTTGTGGGCACGGGGCGGGAGGTTATGTATCTCCGGCGCGGGATGGAACACAAAATTTCAGGGAAATTTGCGGGACGTGATTTTCAAGGGAGAACGGACGCAAAGTATCAAAATACCATTAATCAAACCGCCACTTGCAATCTTTGTCACAGCTGGGACAAAGATTGCAAGTGGCGGTTTTAGTGGGTGAGGGGATTGGGCTTTTGGTGAAAGGGGTTGCAAAGCCCTTCTGCATATTGGAAATAGCGGGATGCAGCGTGCTTTTGCAGAGTTATATCAGGCAGAGGTTTATCCGCCGATGAGTCATCCGAGTGCTGATCCGGCTGTGATTGCGGGAGTGGCAAGGTTTTTTGGAGTAGGTGTGAGCAAGGTAGAGAGGGCCCGGATTTTGGAGATTGGCTGTGGGACGGGGCATCATTTGCTTTCTGTGGCGAGTTGTTGGCCCTCCGCGGAGTGCGTGGGGTTGGATGTTTCCCGAAAATATATTGCTAGGGCGAAAAATCTCGCTCGGCAGGCAGGGTTGAAAAATGTGAGTTTTAATGAGGGATCGATCTTGGAGTTCGAGCCCGAGGGGGAGTTTGATTTCATCATTGCGCACGGAGTTTTTTCATGGGTGTCAAATGAAGTGAAAGTAGGGATGATGGATTTCATCGGTAAGAGACTCTCGAAAGATGGGATTGCGGTGGTGAGTTTTAATGTGGTGGCGGGCTGGAGAGAGAGGATGTTGGTGGTGGAAAAAGTACGGGCGATCCAAGAAGCGGGCGGGGTCGATGAGATGACCGCGTTGGCGGTTTTCAAAACGGTTGCGAGTGATAGGGAGTCTGAGATTGTCGATGACATGCTAGCGAAGGGTGAAGAGGTTCTGGCTTGCGATGATTTCGGGCCGATGACGGATGCTTGGTCATTGGGTGCGATGTTGAAATTGGCGGAGCTGAGTGACTTGCGTTGGTTGGGTGATTCCGTGACAGGTGCAAGAGGCGATGACGCCGCAGATGAGAAATGCAAAACCACTTTCCGCTCTGAGATGTTTTGCCGCAGCGATTTATTGTTAGGTGAATCTATGCCTATTCCTGAACAGGTAGATGAGAATTTCAAGGTGCCGAATTTTCCGAAGCTCAATTCATGGCGTTTAGTGTGCGCACGGGAGTGTTTACCACTGGTGGATCCGAAACTCAAATCTTGCGTGTTTCCGTTTTCTCAGATCAAAGTTTTATCAGCAATGGATGGGAGTCGATCGCTGATGGATCTCGCTGATTACTCGAGAGAGGTATCGCCAGAATTGGATTTTTTGCCGTGGTTGAAATATGTGGCGGAAAGGGGATTTTTTAGCTGAGTTTTTGTCATTGTCAGATTCTCATAACATAAAGAATATTTTTTTATGTATCCGCCTACTCAAGCATCATATCGCAATAAGCTGATTTTACTGACGGCGGTAGTTACTATGGTGATTACGTCGGTTGTGTGGTTTGGAATTGGTGCTGCTGGTTATTGGTTGATGTATAAAGAGCCTCCGAGTTTTCAGATCTTGGTGGAGCATCCGGAGACGGTGGAATTAGGTGAAGAATTTGAGGTGAAAGTCTCGGTGGAAAACGTGGGATCGGATAAAGTGAATTTAGCAAATGTAGATTTTTACGATGATTTGCTAGATGGTTTTGATGTCGTTAGTATTACACCAAAGCCACGCTCCTCAGAGAAGATCATAGGTTATCATTCCTATAATCTTTTCAAGAATCTCGCGCCTGGGAAAACCCACGAATTGACCTTTAAACTGAAGGCAAAAGAGGTGGGATTTTGGTCAGGGGATGTCGATGCCTGCAACACTGTGCAAAATATGGTGACGTATTACACGGAGATCGAAGTGGTGGAAGTTCCTCCAATTGAGAATTAGACTTAAAATAGCTGAAGATTATCTAGCTACAAAGTGCTTTTTCATGGAGCGCCTTCATATCCGCTGTTGGGATAGGGGTTGGATCTGGGTATTCGAAAATATCTCCCTCGAAGTTACGCAGGGTGACTTTGTTAGAACTGGTATCGACCACGTAGTTTGGATTGATGGGGATTTTTCCGCCGCCGCCGGGGCCATCGATGACGAATTGTGGCACGGCGTAGCCAGTGGTATGTCCGCGTAGGGTTTCAATGATGTTCACACCTTCCGCGACGGAGGTGCGGAGGTGTGAGGAACCCATGATGAGATCGCACTGATAGAGATAGTAAGGACGAACGCGAGCCATCAATAGTTTGTGCACCAACGATTTTTGAATTTCCGGTGAATCATTCACGCCGCGAAGTAGAACCGATTGATTGCCAAGCGGGATTCCTGCATCAGCAAGGCGGATTAAGCCTTCGCGGACTTCGGTGGTGAGTTCTTTGGGGTGATTGGAATGGATGGAGATGAAAAGCGGATGGTGCTTTTTCAGTATGTCGCAGAGTTCCGCCGTGATGCGTTGGGGGAGGAAAATTGGGATGCGAGAACCGATACGAAGAAACTGGATGTGTGGGATCGCGCGGAGGCGGGTGAGAATTTTATCGAGTTTCGCATCGGAAAACAAAAGTGGATCACCGCCAGAGAGTAGTACGTCGCGAACTTCAGTATGTTCTTCAAGATACTGAAATGCTTGCTCCCATTGGGTTTCGAGTTGTTGCTCGCCGACACCAGAAACCACACGCGAGCGAGTGCAATAGCGGCAGTAGGATGCGCAGCGATCCGTGACGAGAAATAACACACGATCGGGATAGCGATGTACGAGCCCCGGCACGGGCATGTGAGAATCCTCGCCGCAGGGATCGGCGAGTTCTTCGGGCGCGGTCCAAGCTTCCTCGATGCGCGGGATGACTTGTCGGCGAATCGGGCAGTTCGGATCGTTTTTATCGATCAGGTTGAAAAAGTGTGGTGTGATCGACATCGCAAGTTTGTTGCCTGCGAGCAAAACTCCAGCACGTTCCTCATCAGTGAGTTTGATGTGCGCATCTAGATCCGAGAGCGAGTTGATCCGATTGCGAAGTTGCCATTTGTAATCATCCCAATTCTCTGCTTCACAATCTGGCCAGTAGCCAGGAGCGTGGGAGGTAAAGTTGGTATCTGGTTCGCTAGGGGATATCATGCGCGTTTTGTCAGGTGCAATCGGTCGGGCAGGAATACGGATGGGTCAAGAGAGGAATTACGGAGAATTTAATTTGGAAAGCCTACGCACAAGTTCGATGAATCTTCCTGTTGAAGCTGCGAGAGTTGGGGCAAAGGGCACTTTGTTGTCGGCTTCGTCGGGCAGAAGCATTGGGCGTGTTGAGATGCGGATCGTGGGGTGGCCCATTTCAACCAACGTGGAGGCAAGGTCAAAATCTTCCCCAAGGCAAATGACTTCGGCTCCGACGATTTTTCCTAAGTCCTCATAATCGACTGAGGGCAATAAGGTGGTATCGCGGGATGAGAGGGTGAGAGTTTCCGCATCGCTCATTGCCTCAACGCAGAGAATGGCTTTGGGTTTGTTAGGTTTAATGAGGTTGGAAATGATAGTGACGGTTTCAAGGATGGGCGAGTTATCCTCGTTTGCGTGAGGGATGAAGAGAAAGTGGATGGGTCGCGGTGTGGAAAAATCTGCAAGAGCTTGAGCGGTGGCGAGGGTCGCGACGAGGCCTGAGGCGTTTTTTTCGGCGCCGCGGGAGTTTTTAGGGGAGTCGTAGGAAGTCAGTATCCAAATGGGTTCTGCGGATGGTCCAGAAGATGGAATTGTAACTTTTAGGATGGGGAAATTTAGTGAACCGGTAATTTTTTCAATTTGGTAGCCTATGTTTGATGGTCCGAGTGAGCCTTCGATCATGGAAGCGGTTGCGGAAAGTTGATCGGGTTTGGAGGTGTTGCGCTCGCCAATGACCGAGATGATTTTCCGCAGGTCATCGGCAATGGATTCCGCGGATACGCTTTTTGCAAAACGTTGCTCAGCTAAGCTTTTATCAGAAGCTTCGTTTTTGAAATATTGAACTAGGAAGACCGCAGCAGATACGATCAACCACAGCGGGAGAATGACAAGAAGCCATGGGAGGATTCGTGATTTTGATTTTTCCTTCATGATTCTTAGGATTCTTTCGTCTTGTCACTTGGGGTGGTTGGGTTTTCATCGGATTCAGAGAATTCCTCGATTTCCTTTCTCAAACGTTGGGAAATCCAAGGTCTGAAGAAACCATATATCAGGTAAGCACTGAATAATACCACTGGCATGATGTAGCGGAAATGAATGGTTAAACTCACTAAGACAACAGCACCGAGGATAGCGGTATAACTGCCACGGGTTTTCCAATCGACCGATTTGAAAGACGGGTAGCGAACATCGCTGATCATTAACCAAGATATTCCGAGCATGACTGTTGCGAGTACGTATTTCCAGACGCCGACCTCATGGTCGTTTTTATAAAGATCGATGATAAGGAATGTTAGAGATGCAATAAATCCAGCGGCCATCGGGATGGGTATGCCGCGGAAGTCATTTTTATCGCCGGGTTTTTTCGGGAGTGAGGCAAGGCAGTTGAAGCGAGCGAGCCGCATCGCGCCGCAGATGAGGTAAATAAGAGCGATCGACCAGCCGATAGTTCCGAGTTGGAACAGGACGGCACGTGACATCAACATCGCGGGAGCCATGCCGAAGGAGATGATGTCGGCTAGCGAGTCGAATTCCTGGCCGAAGGGTGATTCTTGTTCGCCGAGCCTGGCGAGGCGGCCATCGAGTAGATCGAAAAGACAGGAACCAAAGATGAGTAGAATGGCGTATTGGTAATATTGGCGTGAGATTTCGTAATATTCTTTGGCTGCAATGACCCCATCGCCAGATGCTTTTTGGACTTCAATTTGTCCCTTGAAAATCATGAGGACAGCCAAGAAACCGCAGGCAAGGTTGCAGGCGGTCATGAGGTTTGGGAGGAAGTAAATCTTCGGTTCGTCTGGGTCGCTTAGGCGGGACATGTATGAGAGCATGTACTGCAATTGGGTCTAGCTCAACCTTGAACCCTGAATCCACAGTAAGAACTGCGTATTGAGGGGGTTATGAGTTAAAAGCTATGGGTTATTGGGGAAAATGCCTTCGAATATTGGATTTCCATATGAAGTGGGTTTAGCCCTTATAGCTCATAAGTTTAAGTCAATAACGACCTGAAATCGGTAGATAGAATTGCGGATTTTGGGACAAAGAATGATAAGGCTTTAGATGGGGTGTTTTTATGCAAGATTCACGTAATAAATATGCACAGGAGAAATTTTAAAGCTTCCGTAAATGAGGTGCATTGCTCATATCCAAGCCATGATTAACTCATTTCTTCGCTGCCGCTGCGTTTTTGTTAAGTCCCTCGCCCTTCAGGGCGTTTGCTTGGCTGGGCTATTCTTGGACAGGGCGTGCAGTCGTGATGAGTTTCACGGATTTTTCGCGATTATCCCGGTAATAATCGAAGGCGTCGTTGAGGGATTCGAACTCTTCGAAGGGGATGACTGCG
>JAJTHK010000154.1 GCA_021298895.1 Luteolibacter sp. | reverse complement strand
GCGAATCTTAAAAGCCTTGAAAGCTACGCTTTCAAGGCTCTGCGATGCAATCGCCCTGCTAAAACATTAATTATGTTAATTGTGCTATGGTCAAAAAAGTGAAAGTTAAGAAGAAAGGCAGTAAGTGGTTACTATCGCTGATCTTTCACCTAGTGGTGCTTGTGATCATGGTCTATCTCTATGATACGGCACGCGCGATGTTGGGCAAAGAATCGCTTCCACCTCCAACAAAAGTCGATGTAAAACCAAAAGCCGCTACGGAAGGTGGCGATGGAACTTTTGAAAAGCTAATGTTCGAGAAGCGTCGCAAAGCCAGAGAAGGTCCAGAAATACCTGATCCAAAGAAAAAAGAAGAGAAAGATAAATGATCCGCGGATCTTAAATTCTTTACTTAACAAATTTGCTCAGAAATCAGCGCTTAAGAATTTTCGGCACAGACGGTGCGCGCAGACGATGTGGCTCAGGCATGTTAGAACCTAGCAGCGGGCGACAGTAATTCATGAAATCCTGAGTTATACCGTTGCCTGCTTCATTGATGAAGTTGTCCGGCATATGTCGGGTTTTTCCAGCGACCTTGCTGATATCCACTAGTTCGTAATCAACAGAGTAATCGAGCACAGGACGCTTGATTGCAACCGAGCCATCAACATTGTCCCACATCGCGAATTGAACGGCTTTCTCACCGACCTCACGCGCTTCACGCGAATCGCGATCCGACTGAATGCCCATGAAGGAACGTTGGAGATAACCGAAAGTATCGGAACGAACCCGTTTGATTTTCAGGCCGTCGCGAATGGTGTCGGCTAAAAGATCTCCAAGCGCACCCGTTCCGGAAAGCTGGACGTTGCCGTGGGAATCGCGCTCTTCTTTGCCGAGAAGTTTTACGATCATTGGCGTGCCATCGGGATCGGAAATGCCTTCGGAAACAGCGATCGTGCACATACCGAATTTGGAATAAACGCGATCCACATCGGCGAGTAGCTGCTCGGTTTTGAAGTGGCGTTCAGGTAAATAGATGAGGTGTGGACCGTCGTTGTAATATTTTTGCGCAAGGGCGGAAGATGCAGTGAGGAAGCCTGCGTGGCGACCCATCACGCAACCGATGTAAACACCTTGCAGCGCGCGGTTGTCGAGATTAACACCCATGAATGCTTGAGCTACAAACCGTGCTGCTGAGCCGAAGCCTGGGCAGTGATCGTTTTCCATGAGATCGTTATCGATCGTTTTCGGAATATGGATCGCGCGCAATTCGTAGTTTGCGGCTTGTGCCTGCTCATTGACAATACGGACGGTGTCGGACGAGTCGTTTCCACCAACGTAGAAGAAGTAACGGATGTCATGGGCTTTCATAACTTCGAACATGCGTGCGCAATATTCTTCGTTGGGTTTGTCGCGGGTGGAGAGGAGTCCTGAAGATGGAGTGCCGGCGACTTGCTCGAGGTTGTGGGTCGTCTCGCGGGTGAGATCGACGAAGTTTTCGTTGATGATTCCGGATACGCCGTGGACTGCACCGTAGATCGATGTGACCTGCGAGAACTTGCGGGCTTCAAGAGCGACGCCGACGACGCTCTGGTTGATCACTGGGGTGGGGCCGCCGCCTTGGGCGACGAGAACTTTTCCTTCAAGACGATTGCTCATAACGGCGGGAGGATTGCGGCTTTCGTGCCAAGGGGAAACCCTAAATTTCAGAAATTATGGGGAAATCTTGGAATAGCTGATTCTGCTTCTTGTGCGTACTTGCACGGTCAGGGAATGAACGACACATTTCTGGCGATATGAATCGCGAAGAAATGGCTGGGGTTTTGGAGAAGATCGCTCTGTTATTAGAGTTGAAGGGCGAGAATCCGTTCAAAGTGCGGGCTTATCGGCAGGGCGCAGAAGTGATACTGGCCATAGAAGATGATGTCGTGGAGTTGGCGAAGAATGATGGATTGGTCGGCGTGAAAGGCATAGGCGAGGCGTTGCGGGACAAATTGGGAGAGTTAGCAAAGACGGGCAGACTCGAATTTTACGAAAAACTTAAACAGGAATTTCCTCCGAGTATTTTTGATTTATTCGAAGTGCAAGGATTGGGGCCAAAGAAGATTAAGGCACTTTATGAAGAGCTCGGAGTCGTTTCGTTAGAGAAACTTAAGGCGGCTTGCATTGATGGGAGCGTCGCAAAGCTCGCGGGCTTTGGTGAGAAAACCCAAAGTAAGATTCTTGAGGGAATTGCTGCGAATGAGAAATTCGCGGATCGGTTTTTATTAGGAAAAGCGGGGTTGATGGTAGAAGGAATTTTGGAAATGTTGCGGATGCATCCTGAGGTCTCACGGGTGGCGGTGGCGGGATCTTATCGGCGAGCAAAGGAAACCGTTGGCGATTTAGATTTTCTAGTCGCAACGAAAGAAGGCGCGTTGGTGTGTGAGGATTTCACGACACTTCCCGAGGTGGAATCGGTGATTGCCTGTGGCGACACCAAAGCATCGGTGCGTTTGAAGAACGGAATACATTGCGATTTGCGGGCGGTGAAGAACGAGGAGTTTCCTTTTGCACTTCAGTATTTTACAGGATCAAAGGAGCACAACGTTGCCTTGCGATCGTTAGCTTTGAAAAAAGGTTGGTCGTTGAATGAATATGGATTGAATCCGGTGAGTGAGGAGGTTGACCGACCCGTAGTAGAAGAAGAGAAGGATATCTATAAACTACTAGGTTTGCAGTATGTAGAGCCGGAGCTGCGTGAGAATCGTGGTGAGGTCGAAGCTGCTGCAGAGAATCAGCTGCCGCGTTTGGTGGAATTGATGAATCTTCGCGGAACGTTTCACAATCACACCACGGCATCGGACGGCAAAGACAGTCTCGAAGGTATGGTGGAGGAGGCGATGGATCTCGGTCTGCAATACCTTGGAATTTCTGATCACTCGAAATCTTCTTTCTGGGCGAACGGTTTAAATGAGGAGCGGTTGCTCGCACAGATTGCTGAGATTAGAGATTTGGAGCAAACACTGAACGACTTCCGAATCTTTGCGGGCAGTGAAGTGGATATTTTGAAAGATGGCAGCTTGGATTTTTCAGATGACATCCTCAAGCAACTCGATTTCTGCGTCGCTTCCATCCACAACCTGATGAACATGGATGAGCAAACCATGACCGCACGAATCTGTCGCGCGATGGAAAACGAACACGTGACCATGCTCGGACATCTGACGGGACGGTTGTTGTTGAAACGGGAACCTTATCCCGTGGATCATGCAAAGATCATCGATTGCGCGGCGGAGACGCGTACGGTGATCGAGCTAAATTGCAGCCCGATGCGGATGGATATGGATTGGCGTTGGTGGAAACGTGCGCGCGACAAGGGGGTTTTATGTTCCATCAATCCCGATGCCCATGCGCGGGCGCAACTTCATTACCTCGGGCAAGGTGTTAGAATCGCGCGTAAAGGTTGGCTGAGGAAAGAGGATGTGTTGAATACGCGTTCCGTAAAAGAGATTGAAGCGTTTTTAGTAAGGCCGAAGGGGGATAGATAAAAGTCATTCCTTCATCATCTCTTCTTGAATTTTCGTATCATTGAGAAGTTTGTTTTCCTCAACGCCAATTTTACTGATTGCTAACATGAGTTCACGCTGCAGATCATCGGTTAATTGTTTTTTCTCACTTGTGCTCATCTTTTTGAGGATGTTAGCGGTGTTTAAAAACGCATCGAGGTAGTTTTTTGTTCTCGGATCCACGTCTTCTCTGAGGCTGTTGAGTCGTGAAACGTTTTTCCAGAGTTGGTTACCTTGGCCCTTTTCCATGTAGCTTCCGCTTTGTATGGTGTTTCCCAGTTCTGTAGCGGCGGTTTGGATTGCTGCCAATGAGCCGTTAAGTGAAAGCTTTTTTGGGCCTTTTGCCATGCCATGAAGTGCAACCAGGCGTGCGGACTCATGATTTGGGAGCGTTTCGAGTATGGATTTTAATTTATCACGAACTTTGGGATGCGAGGCGCTAGCTGTTGATTTAGCCATGGCTGTCTGAACCATCGCGTAGTCATCGAGTGCTTGTTGGATTTTGTCTGATCTCTTGGCTTTTGCGATGTCCCAAGCTTGATCGAAAGTCTCAATCAAAATAATTTGAGTCGCTGCAATGGGTTCGATGCCATCCAATACGTAGATGTCTTGGATGGCTGCCTTATTTGCAATTGGCACCGCCATGATTTTACAATCGCGGTTTGCAGCGCCTCGGACTTTGCCTGCGACTCCACCTATAGGGCGAACGTCACCGGTTGCTGTCATGTCTCCAGTGACAGCGAAAGATGGTTCAAGAGCTTCGCCTGTGATGATGGATTCGGCCATCAATGCGCAAGCTACCGCAGCGGATGGCCCGTCTTTCATGGTGTATTTGTCAGCGAATCCTAATTCAATTCCATGTCCAATAGGTAAGTCTTTCTGATGTCGGACGCGCATGAATTTCTCAACTTCTTGAGTTGCTCCATACATCATGGGTCCAACTTGCTGATTGAAACGAATACCAAAGTTGATTTGCGAGTTTTTCGATATAGGCACCACAGTCGCATTCATTTGAGTTGCGGCACCAGCAAAAGAGCCATTTGGCAATTGAATCACCAACAGTCCTTTAACCTGGCTTTGCTGCAATTTCGGAGGTTCTGCATTAACGGAACCTAGACTTAATACTGCGAAGCTAATCAAAACTAGGAGGCTCGAGATATTTTTTTTCACCTATCTATTTTGAGGATATTTTGTTGTCTGAGCAAGAATTTAGGTGGTTCCATGATGCGATTTCTAATCGATCAACGCGCCATAGGGCTTGCAGGGAGGTCTTCTGCGGTGCAGGATTTGCGGGTATGTTTACGCCTGAGTGGAAAAAAAATGCGAAGCACCTCTGCAAAGGAGCGGCCAAATTTCTCAATTACAAGAGGGATTTATTGACCGAAGATCGGATCGCTGAAATCGAATCTCGGCGCAAGGATCTGTTCCAAGCCATTAAGGATAAGAATAAAGAAAGGGTAGAAGAAGCATCCAAGCAACTCCGCGCGACCTGTGAGAACTCTCTTCCAAGGGAAAAACCTCAGGGTTGGTTTGAGGAAAATGTGGAGGTGATGTTTGTGGCCATCGTGATCGCATTGGGTTTGCGTGCTTATTATTTGCAGCCATTCCGGATCCCGACAGGATCGATGCAGCCAACCTTGAACGGCATTACCGGAACCCCTCTGAAGCAAGAAGATTGGCCCTCGTTTCCGAAGCGTGTGATGGAGGGGATCTTGCGTGGTAGGAGTTACGAAAAGGTGGTGAATGACAAAGATCGGTATGTGGAAATCATTGGTTTTGACGATGGTAAGCCGATTGGAAATGTTGCGAATTATCAATGGTGGCATTTCTTCAGCCGTTCACAATTGATCAGCCAAAATGAAAAACCCTTGAGGCTGCCGTGCCCCTCAAACCAAGCTCATGAAATCGGCTTATCAGATGCGTATCGAGTGGCCCTGCAAAATGGTAAGGTTCTAAAGAAAGGTCAGGTTTTGATGGAGGGCTATATCGACACAGGTGATCTCGTGTTTGTAGATAAATTTTCCTATCATTTCCGAAAGCCAAAACGTGGAGAGGTATTTGTCTTTGATACTTTAGGCATCAAAGGGATTCAGGAGCACAGTGGGCCACAGGGTGGAGGATCGCATTACATCAAGCGCTTGGTGGGTGTGCCGGGTGATGAGCTTTCCATCATGGAGCCAGACTTGATTGTGAATGGTAAAGTCGCAAAGGAAGCAGGAATGCGCCGGGTGGCAGAAGGCGCTAAGCCGTTTAAAGATGAACACAAAGGATATGTGACAGCACATCCAGGCGGGAGCCGGAAGATGTATTTGGTTACGCCAGAGGATGTGTTGAGTCTCAAAGATGAGACAGCGAAACCTGGCATGCGCGAGTATGCGGCCCTAGGTGATAACACGAGTAGCTCGTTGGATTCGCGGTATTGGGGATCGGTCAAAGAATACAACCTTGTCGGACCCGCCTTGTTTTCGCTTTGGCCGATTACAACCGGTCATTGGGGTTTTATTAAATAATTTTTCAGCCCGTGTCTGCCGCATCTGAAATCACCCGGAAGGCGGAATCCAATCTGGCCTTTGCACTTAAAGTTCTGCCCAAAGACAGGCGGGATGACATGGTGGTGTTCTATGCGTTTTGCAGGACAATCGATGATATCGCCGATGAGCAGGCAGTCTCAGTCGCTCAGCGTGCAGAGAGTTTGAAAAAATGGGAAGACGGGTTACGCGATGGATTTGCAAAAGACAATGAAATCGGCAGGGAATTGATAGAGGTTGTTGAGCGCCGGGGAATCTCACTTCAATGGTTGTTAGAAATTATTGAAGGTTGCCGGATGGATCTTCAGCCGCAGAAGTTCGGAAGCTGGGAGGAGCTTTCGAAATACAACTGGAAGGTGGCCGGCGTGGTTGGCTTGGTATCGACACGGATTTTTGGATGCGTCCATGAGAGTTCGGATCGCTATGCGGAAATGCTGGGAAACGCCCTGCAACTTACGAATATTTTGCGCGATGTCGGCGAGGACCTCAGTAATGGGGGTCGGATTTATTTGCCCGAAAACGACATCATCCGCTTTCAATACAGTGAGCGGGATTTGGTTGGCAGGGTCTATGACGGCCGCTTCATCGCGATGATGCGTTACCAAGCGGAACGAGCGGAATACCTGTTTCGGGAGGCCGAGGCACTGATTCACCCTATGGATCGCCATGCCTTATTGCCAGCCCGGGCGATGGCGGAAATTTATCAATGCCTCCTAGAAAAGATGAAGGATGATCAATTTCGGGTGTTTGACCGTCGTTATTCCGTCTCCAAATTCAGAAAACTCCTGATTCTTTTGAAATTTATCTTCGCAGGAGTGCTTAGAAGTGAATAGCCTTCTCAACAACCACTTCCGAAAAACCATGATCAAACTCCTACTCACCATGGCCGCAGGGTCGGCATTATTATTGGTTTCTTGTGAACCGATTCCAATTCATCCGGATCATCGTCGTCCTCGCCCGCATCCACATATCGAGCGGGATCAACCTCAACCTGATCGCCCTGAGGGTGATGAAGAAGAAATCGTAAGACCTCCTACCAAGGACGAGCATCCCTTTGCTCAGCGCACGGCAAATCCAAATCATGTCATCAGTCCCTTTTCGCCATTTAATGTGATCAATGTGGAAGGCTTCCGTTCAGGACAGCTCGCCAGAGATCCTTCGAATGGTAAAATTTTCCGTATTCCATAGAGAGACACTTGCGGCATCTTGCCGATGAAATGATGATACTTGGAATTGATCTCGGCACGACTCATTCAGCGGTGGGTGTGGTGGATTCGGGTTTTCCCATCTTGCTCGCAAATGAGGAAGGGAAACGCATCATTCCCAGCGCGGTTTGGTATGGCCAAAACGGCGAGATTGAGGTCGGGTATAAGGCGCTGAGGCGACGTGTGACCGATCCGATGCGCGTGGTGACCAGTGTCAAACGTTGGATGGGCGCAGAGCGCATAAGCGATCCTGTGCTCTCTGGAATCGGTAAAACACCGGAAGAAGTCAGTGCGGAGATTTTGAAAGAGCTTAAGCGTATCGCGGAATGGCGGTTGGAAACCGAGGCGAAGCAAGCGGTGGTGACAGTTCCCGCGTATTTCAACGATTCCCAACGCGCCGCGACGAAACGTGCGGCAGAACTCGCAGGTCTGGAGGTTGTGAGGATTTTGAACGAGCCGACAGCCGCTGCCCTAGCTTACGGGCTAGATAAGTTAAAAGATCGATCGCGGGTTGCGGTTTATGATCTAGGAGGCGGGACCTTTGATCTCTCAATTCTTGAGATGCAAGACGGGGTTTTCCAAGTGCTGGCGACACATGGCGACACGCGTTTGGGTGGGGATGATGTGGACCAGATGATCGTTAAATTTTTGTTAGAAGGTTTAGGTGATCTCTCCGCTGAGATGAAAATGCGTTTTCTGGAAGAAGCGGAAAAAGCGAAGCGAATTCTTTCTGACGAGGAAAGATACACCGTGAGGATTCCGTTTTACGATGGATCGAGTAGCTTTGAAAAAACCATCACGAGAGCGGAACTTAACGTAATGACTCGGGAGTGGATTTCTAAAACACTCAAATGCTCTCAACAGGCGATACACGATAGTGGGCTAAGAAACACGGATCTCGATGCCGTGGTCTTGGTTGGCGGCAGTACACGGATGCCAGCGGTTAGGGCGGCTGTTGCTGGATTTTTCGAAAGAAACGTGGATGTTACCCAGCATCCAGATGAAGCGATAGCTCTCGGCGCAACGATACAGGCAGGAGTTTTAAGCGGGGCGATGACTAAGATGGTTTTGTTAGACGTAACGCCACTGAGCCTCGGAATCGAAACCTTCGGGGGTCTAATGAACGTGTTGATCCCACGTAACACGACGATCCCTTGTAAAGCTGGCGAGATGTTTACCAATGCGGCTGATGGTCAGCGCAAGATGCGTGTCCGAGTATTACAAGGTGAGCGCGAAATGGCTCGGGATAACTGGGAACTGGGTAATTTCGATGTGGAAATGGAAAGCGCGCCAAAAGGCCAAGCGCGGGTAGGAGTGCAGTTCAAGATTGATGCAGATGGGATTTTGGAAGTGCTCGCGAGGGATACCAAGACGGGAAATGACGTGGTCGTGAAGATCAAAAACTCCGCGGTCAATGTCGACGATGCAGCGGTGGAACAAATGGTGGGTGAGTCAGTGGAGTTTGCCTTTGAAGATATGGCAGAACGAATTTTCACCGAGGCAAAGATGAAGGCCGATGAATTGCTGCCAGCCGTGGAAATGATTTTAGAACAAGGCTTTGTGGTAGATGAAGAACGGTCGGAAATTGAAGAAGCCGTATCCAAAGTGAAATCCGCGATCGCTACCCGCAACGCAAATGGATTAAAAGCAGCAGTCAAAACCTTGGACGAAGCAACCGAGGCTGCTGCAGCACGTTTACTTGAGCGCGCGATGGAAGAGGCTTTGGAAAGAGAAATGGCACAATGAAAGTTTT
Organism: Luteolibacter sp.; assembly: GCA_021298895.1. Lineage (GTDB taxonomy): Bacteria > Verrucomicrobiota > Verrucomicrobiia > Verrucomicrobiales > Akkermansiaceae > Luteolibacter. The sequence goes on along the minus strand of JAJTHK010000154.1, from coordinate 1,374 downwards.
ACAAATATTACCTGAGCTGAATTCCGGCGGAGTCGAGCGCGGGACGCTGGAGCTAGCGGATTATCTTGTAAAAATGGGGCACGAGGCGCTGGTGGTTTCCAATGGTGGGAGACAAGTTAAGGAGTTGGAGAAACTAGGCGGCAGGCATATTGCGATGCCCGTGCATCGGAAGAGCCTGACTTCGTTATTCCAAGTCCGAGCATTTCGGCGATTACTGGAAAAAGAGAAACCGGATATTCTTCATATTCGCTCACGAGTGCCAGGTTGGATCGCATGGTTGGCTTGGCGGAAAATGGATCCTGCAACACGTCCGCGTCTAGTCAGCACGGTACATGGTTTTTACTCCGTAAATTTCTATTCTGCAGTGATGACTAAAGGTGAACGTGTGATAGCGGTATCTGAAAGTATTCGTGAATATATTTTGAATAATTACCCTGATGTTCCCAAGGATAAGATTACAGTCATTTATCGCGGATTGGATCCAGCTGCTTATCCGAAGGGTTATCGTCCATCAGCAGAATGGTTAGAATGCTGGGAGAACGAAAATTCGTCATTAGCGGGTAGAGCCGTATTTCTCCTGCCAGGACGTATCACGCGACTCAAAGGTCATACAGACTTCTTCAGTTTGTTAAAAGAACTAAGAAAACTGGGGCATGATGTCCATGGATTGGTTGTGGGAGATACTCATCCTAAAAAGCGCGCCTATCTCGATGAGCTTCGAGCCATAGTTTCAGCCGAAGGCCTTGACGATTTTATAACGTTTACAGGACATCGTAATGATATCCGTGAAATTATGGCTATCAGTGATGTAGTTTGCGCATTATCACAGCAGCCAGAATCCTTCGGTCGAACAGTCCTAGAGGCATTGGCGATCGGTAAACCTGTTTTAGGTTATGATTGTGGAGGAGTGGGAGAATTACTTGAAATCATTTTTCCGGACGGACGGATCAAACCTAAGGATGCGGCTGGATTATTGGTTGCAGCGAAAAATGTCCTTACATTTAAAATGATTCCTGAGGTGCCTCGCGGGGCTTTTACCTTGGAATCAATGTGCGCCTCGACGTTAAATTTGTATCAATCCCTGTTGCGGTAGGTTGAATATCATGATCTCATTGTAATTATGAATCCAGTGCTTCGTGTGCATTCCAAATGCGTAGGACGAAAGTCCATTAAGCAAATCACTGGTAGTTATGATTTGATCGGCTTTTCTATAGACCATGATACCTATAAACATTGAAGTGGTCTCCTTTATGTTGCCAGTAAATTGTCAGATTTATTAATGTCCTTGTCTGGTCTTCGGGAGTCTTTGTTATTGTTTTGGTTTCTTAGCGGGTGAGGTGGAATGGAGAGGCTGGAGCGTAGCGGAAGACTCGT
>JAJTHK010000128.1 GCA_021298895.1 Luteolibacter sp. | reverse complement strand
GTGAGGATTATGTGAAAGGAATGGCAGCGAGGTATCAGTCGCAGTTCGAAAGACAGAAGGAAAGAACGGCAAAACCATTGAAAAGCGCAACAGGAGGTAAATCAGGATCGATTTTTGCAATGCGAGGGAGTTGAGCAATGAGGTAAATCATATCGCATGAATAAACTATTTTTTAATATTATAAACGCGCTGGTGCTCGGCCGACACAAGTAAGGCTTTCCAAAGGCTATAAAAATGAGCTAAAGATCAGAAGCTATTTGGCAGAATTCATTAATTCCTGTTAGTCCCCTTTAATACTATCAACTTATCACCATGAAAAAACTCTACACCATCCTGTTTACGGTGCTGGCCATTGCTGTGTCGAACGTTAATGCTGAAATTGCCGTGAAATCCGGTGAGACCATTGCTTTCATGGGTGACTCGATCACGCAGGCTGGCAACAAAAAGGGCGGCTATGTGTCTTTGGTCATGAGTGCATTGAAGAGCCAAGGCTTGGAAGTGCAGCACATTCCCGCAGGTAAAAGCGGCCACAAATCTACGGACATGCTCGCGCGTTTGGAAGCGGATGTGATCAGTAAAAAGCCGCAATGGATGACTCTGAGTTGCGGAGTGAATGATGTCTGGCATTTCAAACTGGTGCTCGGCAATCGCAAATTCGAGGGCGTAGGCATCGACGACTACAAGAAGAACATCACTGCCATCATCGAGAAATGCCAAGCGGCCAACATCAAGGTCGTGGTGTTGACATCGACCATGGTCGGTGAGGATGCGAGCAAAGAGCTCAACCAGATGATGATTCCCTACAACGATTTCCTGCGTCATATCGCGAAGGAAAAAAGCTGTTTGCTCGCCGACCTCAATGCGGACATGCAGGCACAGCTAAAAACTATCCCCGATGTTCAAGGCAAACCCAATACGTTTGGTTCGTATTTCTACGGTGGCGATGTTCAAAACAAGCTAACCAGCGATGGTTGCCACATGAATGCTGTGGGAAACAAGATGATGGCACGCGGTATCCTGCGTGCCTTCGGGATGAGCGATGTCCAACTGGCGGAAGCTGAGAAAGCCTGGTGAGATGAGTGAATCTCAACTGCGGATCCCAAGCGCAATTCCCCACAGAATCATTTACGGTTCTAACATTTGCCAGACTTCGTTTTGGCGAAGCATTTCTGGAATCCATGGTGGATCGTAAAAGGCAAAGAAAGGTTTTCCCGTGGGGTTGAGTTTGTTTTCAACAATCAGTTTTGCGAGGGATTCAGAGGCTGCTTTGCGGTTGTCTTCCTTGTCCCAACCAGAGAAGCGCAGGACCGCGTAGCTTCCGCCATCGATTTTTGCCACGGCCAAGCCCTCGGCATTGGGAGTCGGAGAACCCATTTTTGCAACTTCGGACGGGATCATGAAACTCATGCTACCGCTTTTTTTGGAATCAGCCGCTTCGTTTACGAAAACCGGAGATGTCATGCTGATTTTCTGTTTCTTGTCGTTTTCCCCGCTGATGTATTTGAATAGTTGGCGGAAGGAATTGTCGCGCTTCTCCATGTCCTGCATGGGGGCGGAAACGATAGGGATGGCTGCGTATTTGCGAACCTCAAAATCACCCTTTTTTTGGACGGATTCATAGGTGGGCTTCTCGATGGCGCAGGATGTGAGTGTGGCGATCAATAAAGCGAAAAGGGCTTTCATATATGGGTAGATTCCGCTGGGGAATGGAGAAAGCAACTCGGAATTTATTCTGCAGTATGGGAAGTCGCAGTCCAGCTCTTGCAAAAAAACTGAGTTTCATCGAGAGTCCCGTGAATGTTTCGTCTCTTCCTCGCATTTTTAGCCCTCATTGCTCCATGTGTCGCACAAAACACGCGTATTTGGCAGCCGATTATTGATTACACGATTTCTTTCCCCGGAGACCGGCCCGATGCGGCGCCAATGATCAACCCGTTCGAAAACTTCACCCATATGGCATCCGACTTTGGTTGGATGGGTCCGGGCGGTGCGCGCATCGATTCCAAAGGGGGCATTATCAACGTCAAGCCAAACGGTGAATGGACGGGCGCATGGCATTCGTTAGCCGGGCTTGCGGCGCAGAAAGACCGGTTTTTTGATCCCACGGATTTAATCGGTTTGGGCGGCGCATCTGAAAAAAGATGTGGGATTCGTGAGCTTGCGGTGAACGTGAGTGGCAAAGGCTTGTTGCGGCTCGAACTCGTTGATATCGACCGCAAGGTTGTTTGGCATGCCTCTGTCACTCTGGACAGTGAAACGACAACCACTCTAACATTTCCTCTCGACGCGAGCACACTGGGCAACATTAAGATCATGAGCTGGATCGCTGAGCCGGGTTGTAAGATGGAGCTGTCGTCCATCGGCTTCCTCGCCGAGCGACCCGAGATGTCGTTAGAAGAATGGGCATTTCGGATTTCTTTAGGAAAGCTCCGTCGTTGTCATGATTTTGCAAGCGGTATGACACGCGACCGGGGCCATATTCCGGCAGGGAAATTTGATTCTGTTGCATCAACAGGAATGCATGCGTTAGGTAGCGCTTTGGCATATTCCGAGGGCATCATTGATAAGGGTAGGGCGACACAGGAAATTTCCCAAACTCTAACAGCTCTTCAATCCCTGCCCACGGCAGCGGGATTTTTCCCACATTTCACGCATAACGGAAATGATGGTCGCATTACGATTGTTCCTGGAACGGAATTTAGCACAGTGGATACGGCACTCGCTCTACATTCGCTTTTACTCGCGTCCCAGATTGTTGAGCTGCCTGAATTGAACCAACAAGTTGTCGGCCTGATCACACGACTCAATTTTGATGCGGTGACGGATTCCGAGGGCTGGATCAATCACGGTTACCTAGATGACGGTAAGACCTTGCTGACCTCAAGTTGGAGAGATTGGGGTGGAGAAACCGCGTTAGTCTTGGCGCTGGAAGCGATGGTTCCCCATCGCGCGCCTCGCGGAAAAATGATTCCCAGCGGAGAGCCCTATCGTGGAGTTGGTTTCATTGCTGAAATCCAGAGTTTATACTTTCCGGATTTCGATAGAAAGGAACCCGATTTGATTTCATCGATTTCATGGCCAGACATTCGCAAAAAACTGCTTACGGCACAGATGATGTATCCAATAAATCATTGGCCGGATTCCGCGGCAGCAAAGGCTGGCATTTTTGGTTTGTCCGGTGGTGAATCAGGCATGCCTGGTGCGGGCTATACCGCGAACGGAACGGAAGTCATGGGTGTCCGCTGGATACATCCGCATTACATGATCATGAGCCTCGCGCTAAGCGATCCCGAGCGTTACCCCAAAGGCTTGAGTGATCTCAGTGCGAATCGGTTTCTCTATCCCTTCGGCTTACCTGAAAACATCGATGCTGATCTTAACCTTCATAACCCCATGCAAGGTTCTCTCAACGCTGCATTTGAAACCTTTGCCGCCTATCATGGCTGGAAAAAACGCAACACGAAAGCAAACGTCATCGATCGTGCCGCTAAGGCGCAGCCATTGTTCAGAAAAGCCGCAGCGCGTTTTTATAAGCCTCTTTGAAAATCTAACTTACAAAGTGATGTGGGCGCCGAGTTCAACGACTCGGCCGGGAGGTAGTTGAAAATATGCGGTTGCTGCGGAAGCATTGCGCGTCATGATTGCAAAAAGAAAAAGTCTGGCGCGGTCAAATATTCCTGCGTTTTTTCCAATCCCATAAGTTTCCCGACCGAGGAAATAGGTGGCCTTGTTAGGATTGAAGTGGAGCGCTTCCGGCATCAATTCTTTCATGGCTTTTGGAACGTCTGGGCTATCGGCAAATCCGAACTGAAGGGTCACGCGATGGAGGCCTTCGCCAAGATCTTGATGGGAGATACGCTCCGGACCGAAGGCGTGGGGCGCATCAGAAGTCGCAACATGAAGAAGAATCACTTGTTGGTGAAGCACTTGATTGTGTTTTAGGTTATGAAGGAGAGCCGTTGGAACTTTGGTGTCTTTTCCGCTCATGTAGACGGCGCTGCCTGCTACGCGGTGAATTTTCCCTTTAGCAAGATCACTAAGCAGATCCGCCACGGGAAGCGCTGTGGCGATGATTCGATCGTAGAGCCTTTTTCTACCCCAGATCCAGATAAGCATGAGTGCCATGATTGCGCCTCCGACAACGAGAGGCAGCCATCCACCGTGAGCAATTTTTAAGGCGTTTGCGGCGAGAAACGCGCCGTCTAACAGAAGAAAGACGGCTGTAAGCAGAATGGCTTTGGGAAGCGACCAGTTCCAGCAGGCCCGCGCGGCCGCGAAAAACAGGATGGAAGTAATCGTCATGGTGAGTGCGATCGCGATACCGTATGCCCCAGCCAGATTGGCAGAGGTTTTAAAGCTGATCACCAAGAGGATACAGGAAAAGGCGAGAGTCCAGTTTACCATAGGCACATAGACTTGCCCGGCCGAGAACTCGGAAGTGTAGCGAACTTGGAAGCGCGGCAGACACCCGAGTTGAATCGCTTGAGTTGTTAGAGAAAACGCACCGGTGATGAGGGCTTGGCTGGCGATGATTGCCGCAGCTGTTGCTAGAAGCGTGAGAGGAAATTGGAGAAATTCGGGAGCCAGAAGGAAAAACGGACTGCGAATGGCGGAAGCGTCTGAAGTTAATAAAGCTGCCTGGCCGAGGTAGTTTAAAACCAAACAAGGCAATACAACCGTGAACCAGCCGATACGGATCGGCCGCGTTCCGAAGTGGCCAAGATCGGCATAAAGAGCTTCACCGCCCGTGACGGCAAGGAATACAGCTGCAAGCAAAGGAAAGGCATGAGTCCATTCACGGACTAAAAACGTGACACCTTCCAAGGGGCTGAGACAGAGCAATACATCTGGATGAGCGATGATTTGTCGTAAGCCAAGGATTCCTATGGTGGAAAACCAGAGTAGAACGATAGGCCCGAAAAGCACACCTACTTTGCCAGTACCAAAGCGCTGGATGGCGAACAAAGTCGCAAGAATGGTGCAAGCGACAGGAATGGCCCAATGGGCGAGCATGGGTGCACTTACGGAGAGACCCTCAACCGCACTGAGCACGGAAATCGCCGGCGTCAGCATGCCGTCTGCGTAGATCAGCGCCGCGCCCGCAAGGCCGAAGAGTAGAATTTTTTTCGCCCTTTTGCTCTCGTCTTGTTTTGATACGCTGCGTATCAGCGCTGAAAGGGCGAGGATGCCACCCTCCCCTTTGTTATCGAGCTTGAGGATGATGAAGAGATATTTAACCGAAACCACAAGGATGAGCGACCAAACCACCAAAGACGCGGCACCAACTAGGTTACTAGGATCGATCTGCGCACCATGTGAGCCAGAGAAACATTCCCGAAATGCATAAAGCGGGCTGGTGCCGATATCACCGAAAACGATTCCGAGGGCTGCGATCGCCATGGCCGCCATTTTAGGCGACTTGGCATTGGAGTCGGTTGTTGTGGGATTCATTCGAGCAAAGGCGAGCTATCGCACAGACTTGCTAGCAGGTAAGAACTAGGCTGACAAGCAATGTAGGGGGGCTGATTTCTTCGTTTATTCGGTTGATAAAATGGTTTATCCGCTCACGTTACATCCCATTACATAGATTAAAATATGCAAAAGCCCTTATCTCTCATCCTTAGCATCGGGTTTATACTCGGTGGCAGTTTTGTTTCAGCCAAGCCAAACGCCGTATCCTCAGAGCCATTGACGGCAGAGGGCGAAAAGCTCAGAGCCGAGTACACAGAGATGCTTTCTACCCTCCAGGAGGAAATCAAAAAAGCGATTCCTGACATTAGCGAGGCAAAGAAAACCGCGTTTACCCAAGCCCGTGAAAACGCTGCGAAGGTCACCGCACAAGCGGAAGCCGCACAAGCGGAGCTCGGCAAAATTGGCGGAGCGAAAGGCATGATCGATCACGCCAAGGGCAAATGGATTGGCGGCGCGGAAAAGGGAATTGCAACGGCAACGGCTGCGCTCAAAAACGCGACCACACCGGAAGCAAAAGCAGCCGCAGAAAAAGATTTGGCTAGCTGGCAGGCAAACAAAGAAGAGGGTCTAAAAGCCTTGAAAGAGCGTACGGAAGCCTATGAAAAACTCAAAGCGAATGAAGCGGCTTTGAATAAAACGGTTACGGATGCCAAAGAAGCTCTCGCGAAAGCAAAGGGCGAAGAAGCAAATATAGCCGCTGAGATTTTCAGCTCACTCAACAGCGTTCTTGGTGTCGATAAAATTGATGGGAAACTCGCCAAAGCCAACATCCTCACCCACGCAACTCCTCAAGGGCTCGCCGCGTTTGCACAGAAAGGCGCAGCAGAGAAAGCAGCGGTGACTCAGCTTTTGGCCGACGACAAACTCATGAAGGACATGCTGGTTTCAGGCGGCGCACGTTTCGGAAAATACGGCGAAGCGATGAAAGTTTACACCGATATCCAGAAGGCCAGCCCGAAAGCGAAATCGGATCTCTTCCAACGTCTTGCCATGGCGACCAGCCTTGAGCACGCGATCCCTGTTGCTCAAAGCAACGCCAAAGCCGTGACCAACGGCCCGACTGTGGTCGATCCTGTGAAACGTTATTTGCACTACGAAAAAGCCTATCTCGATGGCGAACTGGATCCTGCATTCAAAGATCTAACAACTTGGGAATATCGTTTCGTGATCAACTCAGACGTGCCCGATGAGATCACCACATGGGGTCGGAAAATGCTCCAGACTTATCGCCCCGATCATATCTACATGGCTGATTACGGCTGGCGCTACGTCTCTGCAGTTCGCACGGAAGTTCCTTATGGTTCTCAAAATGTGCAATATGACGTCGATACCCTTCACCAACATCAAAACATCGCTAAAAACGGCGGCATCTGCGGACGTCGTGCGTTTTTCGGTCGTTTCATGCTTCGTTCCTTCGGGATTCCGACTTGGGGTGTGACGCAGAAAGCTCACGCGGCTCTCAGCCATTGGACACCGAAAGGTTGGGTGGTGAACCTTGGTGCGGGGTATGCACACAGCTGGTGGGATAAAGACGACGTTTCCCTGAGCGGCAACCAGTTCCTCATGGAAACCCAAGCCCGCAAACACACAGATGAATACGTCAAAGTCCTACGCGCGGAATGGATAGGTCGGATTTTTGGTGAGCCCGCATATAACGACCGCAAAAATATCGCCGGCGGATTTTGGAGTAACCTCGCCCTTTTCCAATCTCGCACTCTTGCAGCCAAGTCCGCCTCGCTCGGGCCTCTCGGCCAAGAACTCGGGGAGGCAAACGAGAAAGAACAAAAAGTCGTCTCGGAAACAGTTACCGCGGAGCAACAAAAAGTCACCGTGAAGAACGGCGTGATCCATATCCCATCCGTCGCCCACGCGAAAGGCACTGGCAAAGCCGCCGCCATGAAAAGCTACTCCGGTGGCGGCATGCAGATCCACGCGCTCGGCGGTTTCAAAACCCAATATGAGTTCGAAGCCCCAGCTGCTGGCAAATACTCCCTGACGGCTAAAGTTGCGACCATTCAATCGGGCCAAATTTTCATTCTTTCCGCCAATTCCGCTCCAGCTACCGAGCTCCCTGTCCCATACACCCTGGGCGAATGGCAGTCCACCAAACCCATCGAAGTGAACCTTGAAAAAGGCAAAAACATCCTGAACTTCGAGCTAAAAACCGGCAGCCGAGGGGTGACGATTAAAGATTTCAGCCTGACTCCAGCGAAGTGATTTAGCTGTTCACTCCCAATACCTTGGGAGTGAACGATATTTCCTAAGAAATCTTAACTTCCTAGCCTGGAAGATAGATGTGGTAAGGGGTTCAACTTTATCATGGAGATCCTTGTAATATCGAGAAAAGGCACTTTTTTGTTCGAGTGAACATCTTTTTTCTTGCAAAGCGTGTTCAGCTTATTTAGATTCCGTGCATGGCTACAAAAACAAGCACCGAGACAACAGCAGCAACAGACAAACTTCAAGACGCCCGCAAACGGAACCTGGATATGGCGATTTCGCAGATTCAGAAAGAATTCGGAGAAGCGGCCATTATGCGCATGGGCGATGAACATCGGGTCGATGTCGATGTCATACCAACTGGCAATTTATTAATCGACCGCGCATTAGGAGTCGGCGGTTTCCCACGCGGCCGTATCGTGGAAGTCTACGGTCCGGAATCCTCTGGTAAAACCACGTTGACTCTCACCGTCATTGCTCAGGCACAAAAACGCGGCGGCCTTGCGGCGTTCATCGATGTAGAACACGCACTTGATCCACAATACGCCCGCAAGCTTGGCGTGAACTTGGATGATCTTTTGGTTTCCCAGCCATCTTCTGGTGAAGAAGCCCTCCAAATCTGCGAGGCCTTGGTTCGTTCCAATGCGATCGATGTCGTGGTTCTCGATTCCGTAGCCGCTTTGGTCACCAAACAAGAACTCGATGGCGAGATCGGCGACTCCACCGTCGGCGCCCAAGCCCGCTTGATGAGTGCCGCGATGCGCAAGCTCACCTCTTTCATCTCGAAAGCAAAAACCGTCTGCATTTTCACCAACCAAATTCGTGAAAAAATTGGCGTGATGTTTGGCAGCCCAGAAACCACTCCTGGCGGACGCGCCCTGAAATTCTTTGCATCGGTGCGTATCGATATTCGTCGTATTTCTCAAATCAAATCTACAGATGGCACCACCATCGGTAGCCGCACAAAAATTAAAGTCGTCAAAAACAAAGTCGCTCCTCCGTTCACAGAAGCCGAGTTCGACATCATGTATGACGAGGGGATTTCCTCCACGGGATCGTTGCTCGATCTCGCCTTGGAAATGGAAATCATCCAAAAGCGTGGATCATGGTTCTCCTATGACGGCACACAACTCGCACAGGGTCGTGATGCTGCTAAGGATGTCTTGAAAGCCGATCCCGCGATTTACGAATCCATCGAAGCGAAAGTCAAAGAAGGACTGGAAGCTGCGAAAGGGAAGAAGAAGTAGGAGTTCGCGTTCTTGCTATCCTTCTAACAACCCGGTGGCGCGCAAGCGATCCACCGGGTTGTTTTTTCTAAGGAGAAGGGACATTCCTGTCCCTCGGAAAGGAACCGCGATTTAAAATCGCGCCTGCAACCGTTTCACGGAATATATCGAATGACGAATGACGATTGTTGAGGTTTGATATTTGATTTGAAAGAACTAGCCACTCTCCTGTTAGAAATTAACTGCCGCGCCCAATTCATTAGACAACCGTTAATCCATACATCTATCATTTCTTGCGTGGCTCGCCAGCATGCACACGTTTATAAATGTGTCATGAACGAGGACGCCAAAATCCGTACCAACGGGCCGCTTTTGCAGGTGTTACACGACCGATCGTGTAACACCCCTCAAACCCGACCGGTCGTTCAATAATACTGTTAGGCGAAGAAATGAAGATCACTGAAGCCAACGTCCTTGAAATTTCGGCCTTTGGTTCGGCATTATACTGGATACTTGGAGGCACCAGTTTCGCTTACGACTACGCAACTGGGGATTTGAACACAAAAAGTAGCTCGTTTGCCGCATTCGTGTTTCTTAGTGCCTTTTGTGGTATAGCCTTCTACTTGATTCTTGCACCAACACTGATTCGTTCGATTCGTTCAGTCGGTAATTCCCCAGCAAGAAAGCGAGTTGGCATGATTCTATTGGCAATTTCACCGCTCCCAATGCTTGTAATATCAGCCTCCTTGGTCGCTTACGCAGTTTTCAGAAGCAACTGATCCAAATAATGAAGAAGAATAGTTTCAAGTTTGAAGCGCGACAGAATCGCTAGCGTAGGCGACCTCATTTGGCGTCCTATATTTCAGTCGATTTCTTGGGCGATTATTCAACCTTTCTGGAATCGGTGGGTTTTAGTAATAAACTCCCTAGCTTGACAGGATCATGAGTTGGCTTCGTATTAGAGATCCTATGAGTTTAAAAACATCTCCCATCATAACGCTGGCGATTGTGGCGGCGGTTTCCAGCCATCTGCATGCTGAAGTGAAACCCAATCCGCTGTTTACGGACGGTGCGGTTCTCCAGCGCGGCCAATCGGTTCCAGTTTGGGGCACGGCGCGGGATGGTGAGCAAGTGACGGTTGAAATCGGCGGGCAGAAGCTCAGCACGACCGCGGCGGGTGGGACATGGAGTGTGAGTTTGAAGCCGCTGAAAGAAGGCGAAGCTCTTACGATGAAGATCACAGGTGATAATACGATCACCGTGAACAACCTGCTCGTTGGTGAAGTATGGGTTTGCTCGGGTCAGTCCAACATGGAGTGGCCGTTCTCCAGAGCCCACAATGCCATGGAGGAAGCACCCAAGGCAAACTATCCAAAGCTCCGGATGTTCACCGTGAAAAAAACCACGTCTCACAAGCCGCTTGCAGAAGCAACGGGCTCATGGGTCGAGTGCTCCCCTGAGACGGTTAATGGGTTCTCAGGAGTCGGTTATTTCTTTGCACGCGATCTTCACAATAAGTTGGGAGTTCCTGTTGGTATGATTCATACATCTTGGGGCGGCACTCCCGCGCAGGCGTGGACGAGCTTGGAGGGTTTTGGAACGGATCCCGAACTCAAAGGCTATGCCGATGCAGCGGCTAAAAGACTTGTTTCGTATGATGCCGAGGTAGCTGCCCACGCTGCTGCAGTGGAGAAGTTCAAAGTCGATTCGAAAGAATGGAATGAAACCGTTGGCAAGGCTTATGAGGAAACCCTCAAAGCATGGAATGAGGCGACTGCGCAGGCGAAAACTGCAGGTCAGCCATTGCCACCGAAACCAAATCCTTCCAGCCCGCAGCCAAAGGCACCCGGAAATCCAGGTGGTGGTTCGGGTAATCCGGCGACTCTCTACAATGGCATGATTGCTCCTATCATCCCCTACGGCATCAAGGGTGCGATCTGGTATCAGGGCGAATCCAATGCCGGCCAATCCAAACAATACCGCACCTTGTTCCCAGCGATGATAGCGGATTGGCGCTCACGTTGGAAACAGGGCGATTTCCCGTTCTTCTTTGTTCAGATTGCTCCGTTCAAAGGCCAGCCTCCTGAAATCCGTGAGGCACAATTTCTAACACTTGCGAAGGTGAAGAACACCGCTATGGCAGTGACCACGGATGTCGGCAACGCCAATGATATTCATCCGAATCAAAAGGAACCCGTAGGTCAGCGTTTGGCTCTTGCTGCACGCGCTCTAACATACGGCGAAAAAATTGAATACTCAGGCCCGCTCTATGAAACCATGTCTGCAAAAGACGGAAAAATCACGCTCACGTTCAAACATGTCGGCGGCGGACTCGTGGCCAAGGATGGCGATCTCAAAGGCTTCACCATCGCAGGTGAGGATAAGAATTTCGTTCCTGCAAAAGCAGAAATCAAAGGCGCAACCATCGTGGTTTCCGCAGATGGCGTGGCCGATCCGAAAGCTGTCCGCTACGGATGGGCCAATGTTCCCGACGTGAACCTGTTCAACAAGGATGGCCTTCCTGCCTCACCGTTCCGCACGGATATGGATTGAGAGTTCAAACCACAGATGAACAGGATGAACGCAGATGAAGAAAATGGATGAAGGCTGGAAAGATGGAATGTCATCCAAAAAACATCACTCTCCCATCTGCGTGAATCCTGTTTATCTGCGGTTTGAATAAACCTTCTCTTTTTTCTCACGCATTACAAAGACAGGCTCGCATTCACTTCATCATGAAGTTCAGCAAGCTGCCGATGCGATCGCGCATTTGGTGGCGAGTGACGATGGCATCGATGAGGCCGTGCTCGAGCATGAACTCAGCGGTTTGGAAACCTGGAGGTAAATTTTGATGGGTGGTTTCTTTGACCACGCGTGGGCCAGCGAAGCCGATCATGCATTTCGGCTCGGCGATGTTGATGTCGCCAATGGTGGCGAACGAAGCTGTGACTCCGCCAGTGGTTGGATGAGTGAGGACAGAAATGTAAGGCAATCCAGCTTCGTTGAGTTTGGCGAGTGCGCCACAGGTTTTTGCCATTTGCATGAGTGATAGCATGCCTTCTTGCATGCGCGCGCCAGAGGAGGCTGAAACGATGATCACGCCGCGTCTTTCAGCGATGGCGGTTTCGATCGCACGGGTGATTTTTTCACCAACGACAGAACCCATCGACCCTGCGAAAAATTTGAAATCCATCACCGCAATCATGGCTGGCTTGCCGTGGATGTTGAGGCGACCCGTGACAACTGCGTCATTCATTTCGGTGCGCTTGCGGAGGCCATCGATTTTATCTTCGTAGCCTTTGAAATGGAGTGGGTTTGCGGAATATAAGCCGGCATCGGTTTCCTCGAAGCTGGAGGGATCTGCGAGAAGGAAGATGCGATCCATCGAATCTAGCAGGAAATGAAATCCACAGGGCGGGCAGACCTGTAGGTTTTGTTTGAGTTCGATGGCGTGAATCATCGCGCCACACTCGGGGCACTTGGACCAAAGGCCCTCTGGCATATCGTCGCGCTTTTGTTGATTGCGGAGAAGAGGTTTGCTGAAAATGCCCATGGGAAAATTGGATTAGAAAGTTGGTGAGAGCGAACTTCTGAGAATCTAGCCAGAGGAAATGGAAGCGACAACCCTGATTTCGAGGTCGAGAGAAATAGCTGGAGAACATGAGATACCGCTTGAAACTCATGGGCTGGGGCTCTAAATCCTGAGTCGCATGGACCCACGTCACCCTTATGAGCAGCTTCCGCTCTTCACTGCTGGAATATTGCTCGCCGTTTGGTTGATTGCTTCGCACGGGGTGATGCTGGCCAAGCCGACCCAGGTGCAGGGATACTTGAAAAAATTTCCGAGGGATCTGCTCGCCGGGCAAATCCTTCTCGCGTTGGGAATGGCGTGGTTTTGGCTTCTGGTGGCGCCAGATGGTTTGGGCAAGCTCAGTGCGCTGCAAATGGACCTCGGGGAATTCAACAAATCCAAGCCTTTGCTACGTTTGTTGGTGCCAGCAGCAGTAATCGCGGTCGCGATGAGTATTCGAGATTTCCTAGCGGTGCGTGCGCTAGGCCTACTTGGCCTGATGCTAGCGGCGCCACTTTTGGAATCGGCCTTCCTTAAAGATCCCGGAAGCCGCTTGCTAATCCCGATTTTCACCTACGCCATGTTGACCGCTTCCCTGTATATGGTCGGCATGCCTTATTTGTTCCGCGATGCGGTGACGTGGGTGAGCGCAAATCGCACCAGATGGAATGCCTTTGCCTTAGCGGGCTTGGTTTACGGAATCGCGACGCTGGTGTGTGCGTTGCTGTTCTGGCGGGATTACTAAAAATTAGTAAACTGGTGCGCCAGAAGTGGATCCAGCGTTAGGAGCTGATTTTTCGGCGGTTTTTTCCAAGTTCTCTCCCAACAAGCGGGTGTCACGGCCGACACCGACCATCGTGTTGCAGGATGCGAGAGCGAAGATGCAGGTGAAGCTGATAAGGATAAGTTTCATAGATAGTTAAGATAAGCAAATTGTCAGCAAATACGTGAAATTGTCAACGCTGCTTTAAAGAGCGACGGATTTCGAGAATTCCGTCTCTAATAGTGAAAATATTTGCGCGTAGTTGTTCGAGGGCGGCGATTTGATCGAGATTTTTTTCATTTTCGATGAGTTGTTGGCAAGCGCCGACGGAATCGTTGATCCAGTTCAGGCAACGTTTCAAGACAGCGAGAATGAAGCCGGCTTCGGGTTCATAGCCACTGGAGCGATCATTGAGCACGCCGGCGAGCTTGGTGCTGATTCTCATCAGATTCGATGTGAGCTCATAGCTTGGGCTCTCGCTGTTTTCACAAGCTGATCCGAGAATTTCAAAAGCACGTAACGAAATTTGTTGGGCATGAACTTGCAGCGGATGATCGCGCTCCAACTCGTCATCGTCACGCAGACGTCCGTCATGATAGAATTCATCATCACCAGTTACGGAGTTCCAATCGCCGTCCTCATCGAAATCCACTTCATCGAATTCATCGCTTTCTTCCCGATCCGCCATCGCACCGAGCAAACCATCCCAGCCCATGACGAAAGCTTCTTTGCGTTCGGCATCCGGATCGTCGATGTATTTTTCTAACACTTCCTGGTATGCATCTGTTAGGCGGTCTGATTCTTTGAGACGTTCTTCCCATTCGAACTCATTGAGTTCAGAATGTTGGGCTTTTGATTTCACGGCATCAGGCGTGTTGTCGGTCTCGCTGCGTTGGATCATTTGTGCGAGGAAATCCCGCATGCTGTTCATGTTCGCGAGTTTCTGAGCCTCTTCGAGATCCTGATCCATTTCCCAAACATGTTCGGAAATCCGCATGCGATAATCTGGGGCTTCGATTAGCACGCGACCGTTGATTTCACTGAACCATTCTAGATATAGGATGTTTTTCCACTCGCAGGGAATCTCGCGATTCTGGCTGTAGTAAACGGAAATTTGATCTTCAGGGATTTGCGGCACACGGGCTTTCTCAGGGCGTTTGCTTGGCTGGGCTATTCTTGGACAGGGCGTGCAGTCGTGATGAGTTTCACGGATTTTTCGCGATTATCCCGGTAATAATCGAAGGCGTCGTTGAGGGATTCGAACTCTTCGAAGGGGATGACTGCGAGCAG
>JAJTHK010000057.1 GCA_021298895.1 Luteolibacter sp. | reverse complement strand
TGCTCGCAGTCATCCCCTTCGAAGAGTTCGAATCCCTCAACGACGCCTTCGATTATTACCGGGATAATCGCGAAAAATCCGTGAAACTCATCACGACTGCACGCCCTGTCCAAGAATAGCCCAGCCAAGCAAACGCCCTGGGTTTTACGGGGCGAAGTTCTTCTGTGAGCATTTGGTCCACCCTTGGTCTGCTCGATCCGATGAGTTCATCGATCAACTCGGCTTCGGGGAGGTTTTTCCAGTATCGTTTCGGCATTTCGGCTTGCATGGCTTTCACCTTGAGGCGAGCGGGATTGAAAATGCTGCGGTAGTAAGTGAGCCATGCGGCTTCGATTTGATCGGGGTTGGCGATGGGGTTTTTCGCGATGCCGGGTGTGAAGATCAAAGATTTTCCATTCCAATGCGCACAGCCTTTCGGGGTGATGATACTCCAGTCCATGTTGGAAAATCGTTTTTTGAAAAAGGTCGATCCCGGCTCGACGATGTAATGATCTGGCTCGAACCATGCGGCATAGCGCTCGCGGCCGCTTTCCGCATCGGTATCCATCAGGCGAAAGCGAACGAAGGCATGCATTTTGTGGATTTCGCGTCGTACGGATTTTTCCATCAAGCGCGCGGCGGTGATATCGGGATCAATGGCAATGGAGGTCAGATGGCGCTCTCCGCCATGCGTGATGCGCCAGAGAATTTTGTAAAGCAAGGGCCAACGGTCAGGATCGTTGTGATACGAAACCGTTTGAGCGAGATCGAGAAACGCCGCAGGGACTTTCGGGATGACGCCCGGTTGCGCGGTTTCGCGAACCACGGCAGAGCCAAACAAACCGCCCGTTTCCCATAAAACATTCTGCGGAGCCACGCGTCGCTCTAACAAATCACGCGCGGCTTTGCGCCATGAGCTGAATGTTTTTCCGGGATCAACGCATTCCATGGCTTAAATTAAGAGGAGAATATCAACCGCAGATGGACGCAGATCGACACGGATCATAAAAATACTTGAATCTTGTCTTTCTGAATATCTGAGTTCATCTGTTTCCATCTGCGGTTCAATTTTATGATATGATTTTAGAAAAGTTCGAGCTGCACAGGCTTAGGTAAAAATCGCGCACGGAGTTTATCCGAATCTAACAACATCGAATTCGGATGATGATCCGCGGTGATGATGAACGGCTGGACTTTCGAAAGTGAAACACGCAAGCGCGCAAGATCGGTGAGACGAATGCGTGTGTGACGGCGGATGTGGATGATGCGGTCGGCATTGCGCACGCCGAGGCCCGGCACACGCAGGAGGATTTCACGGCCGGCGGTTTGTATATCCACGGGAAAATCCTGACGGTTTCGCAAGGCCCACGCGAGTTTCGGATCGAGATCCAGATCGAGGTTCGGCATTTCCGGAGTGAGGATTTCTGAAGTTTTGAAACCATAGAAACGCATCAACCAGTCTGCCTGATAAAGCCGGTGCTCGCGGATGAGTGGAGGTGCTTTGAGCGGCAGGATTTTCGATGGCTCGGGAATCGGACTAAAAGCGGAGTAGTAAACGCGACGCATTTTGAAATTGCCATAGAGATCGTCGGAGCGGGCGAGGAAATCGGCATCGGTTGATGCGTCAGCGCCGACGATGACCTGCGTGCTTTGGCCGGTCGCGTGACGCAGTTTTTTATCGCCGTTTTTGCGTCGGTCGTGCGCTTCATCCAGTTTGTGACGAATCTTTCCCATCGCCAGGCGGGTGCGCGTCAGGCTTTTTTCCGGAGCCAACAGATCGAGGCTTTTTTGCGTGGGAAGTTCCAAATTGATGCTGATGCGGTCGGCGTAGCGCGCGGCGGTTTCGATCAATTCCGCCGATGCCTCCGGGATGGTTTTCAAATGGATGTAGCCACGGAAATCATGAACTTCCCGCAAGGTGCGCGCGACGGCGATGACTTGTTCCATGGTGTGATCCGCATTGCGAATGATACCGGAGCTCAGAAATAAGCCTTCGATGTAGTTTCGCTTGTAGAAATCCAGAGTCAGTTTCACCACTTCTTCTGCGGTGAATGCCGCCCGTCTGACATTGCTGGAGCGGCGGTTGATGCAGTAGTGGCAATCGTAGATGCAGGAGTTGGTGAGCAGCAGTTTGAGCAAAGAAATACATCGCCCGTCTGGGGCGTAACTGTGGCAAATACCCGCCCCTCCGGTGGACCCGACACCCGTGCCATTCAACGAGTCTCCACGCACCGCGCCCGAGCTGGCGCATGATGCGTCATACTTCGCGGCGTCGGCTAGAATGGCGAGTTTCGATTGCAGCTCCATAAGTTCTTTTGAACAGTAGTCGGAAAATTTCGAATGCCAACGGAAAATTGCCCGCATATTCGTAACGGTAGGATCTCGCCCAGCTGCCAGCTTCATCTCTGGCAACGGTTTGAGTCCCTACGCGACATATTTTTGGAGAAATCAAATGGAAGCTTGGCGGAGGGGCCGCTGACTAGGAGGGATCATGGGCTGAAAAAACCGCTTGTGCGGAGCGCCAGCGTTTCCGAACCTCGGGTAGGGTTTCTACCGTGACCCGTGGGTTACCGAATGTTGCTGGGCTTGGGTTCGGTGGCTGCGCCACACCTGATCGCTTGGAAGATTGTTTGCGAAAAACCCCTTTTATCCCACAAATTCATTGATTCAAACTTCAAAACAAACCGATGAGCTTCTCGAGGCGTCCAAGCATCAGGCGAAAGCTTCGGATGAGGTCGTGCGTTCGATCGAGTGCTGGTGCCTGCACGGTGCCGTGGGCGCGGCTTCCGATTGGCGTGGGTTTGCCTCCGGTTTGGCCAAGCACGGAATCTCCACCCGCGCGGTCGATCTCTGGCGTTTCCTCCAATGCGAAAGCGTCACCATGCCCGAATTTGGGAAACGCCTCAACGCAGATGCTGAAGGCGAAGTTTCCCGTAGCGATCGCCGCATTTTGGTCGGCTATTCAATGGGTGGCCGTCTCGCCCTGCACGCGCTGTTAGAAAGCGGACCGTGGGATGCGGCTGTGATCATTTCCGCGAGCCCGGGACTCCGCGAACCTCAGGAAGCCATCCAACGCCGCAGTCAGGACGCGCATTGGGCAACCCGAGCTCTAACGGAATCATGGTCGGATTTCCTCCACGAATGGAACAGCCAACCCATCCTCGGCGGTGCGATGCGCGACGAACGCGAGGATAAAAAACTCATCCAACGCCGCCGTGAAATCGCGCGTAGTTTTGTCGATTGGTCACTTGGGAATCAGTTAAATCTGTGGGATCGCCTGGCAGAAATCAAAATTCCCGTGCTCTGGATCGCAGGCGAGAACGATGAGAAATTCTCCGCCATCGCTCGTGAAGCCTCGGAGAAATCCCCACATTTCTCTCTGGCAATCGCCCCTGCCACAGGCCACCGTGTCCCGTGGGAGAACGAAGTATGGATGAACAAAACCCTTCATGAATACCTTGCCGCACCATGAGCAGAGGATTCAAAGTCACGTTGTTTATCGTTCTGGCTTTCGGGGCCGCGGTCTTTGTCATCGTGTTTGCTCGGCCACGGATTGGAGCGTGGTATCGTGAACATCAAATCACTAGCAAACAGGAGGTTGACCTGAAAACCATCCTTGAAGAAAAAAAACTGAAAATCGGATCGCCGGTATTCATCCGCGCCTTCAAGGAAGAACGCGAACTCGAGTTGTTCGTGAAAAACGAATCGACTGGTAAGTATGACTTGCTCCGCACCTATCCCATCGTTGCTGCGAGTGGTGAGCTTGGTCCGAAGCTCGCGGAAGGGGACGGCCAGGTTCCGGAAGGCTTTTATTTTGTAAGCCAGCAGGCGATGAAGCCCGACAGCGCTTACCACCTCGCATTCAACATCGGCTACCCGAACTCCTACGATCTTGCGCACCAACGCACCGGCTCGTTCATCATGGTGCATGGCTCAAATGTTTCCATCGGTTGCCTTGCGATGACCGATGCTAAAATTGAAGAGATCTACACCCTCTGCCAAGCCGCACTCGATGGCGGACAATCGTTTTTCCGTATCCACATTTTCCCCTTCCGCATGACCGAATCACGTATGCGACAAGCCGCCTCCAGCGAGCATTACGATTTTTGGAAAAATCTCAAAACCGGCTATGACCTGTTCGAAAAAATGCGCATACCACCCGACGTGAAAGTGAAGGAAAGGGAATACGTTTTCGAATGAATGATTATTGAACCCAACATCATGTCCCATCAAACCCATTCGCTGATTGAAGCGATCACACAACCCCTTGCGGACAATGCGGAGATGAGTCTCTCCGCGGTTCAAATCCTGGAGCAAACTTTTGATCCGGATCATCCAAGCATACCGCAAATGTTGGAGCGATTGGAGGCGCGGGATAAGAAGAGGTTTCCTTGGCTCGGCAAGATTGCGATTTGGATTTTGGCGGTGACGGCGCTTGGATTTGGAATTCATGCGGAGAGGTCAATGATATGGACTGTAATCAACTATCGGGGTTTTTATGGTTTTGATTCGCCAAAGCCCCCGGCTCTGCCGCGCGACCTAACCAAGCAAGAGCGACTTTTGTTAGGCGATCCGGAACTTGACGAGTTTACTCAGAAACAACTGCTCTTTGAGAGCGATCCGGCGAATCCCGCCTACTTTGCGGAGTATGTCGGTTCATTCAAAAGCAAACATGGCAAGATGCCTGACGGGTATCTGGAAACGGCCAAGCGTATTGACCCTTTGAACTCTTATTTCCCGTATTGGGCTGCTGGCGTTATGGGCAATGATGCGGTCGAAAAGAAGCCGGTGAAGCACGGCAAGCATTCTGGAGGCGGCACGATTCCGCCCCCACGCTATGTGAACGGAGTTAAATTAAAACCGCTACCTGTCGAACAGGAATATGCCATCAAGGATCAGGCCGCCTATGACGAAGCGCTGAGGCTCATTCGTCAGGCGGGGGAGCTTCCAAATTTTGATCATTATGAGATTCTGATGATGAAAGCGAGAATGCGTCTCGTCAGCGGAAACGATACGGTACCCGGCTTCATGCGAGCTCTGATGGTTCAATACGCTGCGCCATCTTACGGCCTCATGTCGCTTATGAAGGTCTCCCAGATCATGAGCGCGCGCGCCGAAGAACTTTCCAAAGGCGGGCAACGCGAGGAGTTTCTTTTGCTGGCGGCGCAACGGGATGCACTCGCTTCCAGATTATCCCGAAGCTCACTCGGTACTTTGGTTCACGAGCTGGTCTTTTTTGCCATGGCATCATCAACCGCCACAAATTTCCAAGCAGCCGCAGAACGGCTTGAGCTTCCGGAATTGGCGGAAACGTATCGCAAGCAGAACGACAGGTTTGTTGAGGAACGTGATCGTCGGGAGCTCAATCGAAATTCCAAATCCGAAGATCTGATTCAAAAACACGGCGCCAGTCTGAGCCGACTCGCACTTCCCATGATTGAACATCAGGTCAAATCGCCGCCGTCATTGACGGATGATGACTTAAAGCCTTTACGCATGGCTGAACATGAAGTGTTAGGCCGTTTAGGAATTCTGTGTGCGGCTTTGATTCTTCCAATCGCCGCACTGTTCCTCTTCCTCTTCCGTTTTCTCGTCAGTTTGCCGATTCGAAATACCGCCAAACGTTTCGCTTGTCTGCTCAAGACATCCGATTGGATCTGGATCGTTACCTTGGGCATCATTCCCTCTATCCTTTTCTTCATCTATATCAGCCGCTTCTCACCCGTGAGCGGAAGAAATGTTGGATCCTTTTATTTTCTTTTCATTTTCCCGGGGCTTCACCTCAGCGTTTTGCTGCTGAATCTGCTCCTCGCTCCGGCGGTCGTCACCCGTTGGCGGCTGAAGCGTCGTGCCGCGGCTTTCAAGTTCGGATCGCCGCTCGATTTGCTCTCTCTGCCGGTCTTCGTGGTGATGTTCATTTATTCGTTCGTGGCATATCCTGTCTTGGTGAAATTCAACCTGATCTTGCCGGTTCAGATCGCTCTGGCGGCTCCTTTGGCTGGCTGGGTTGGATTCGTATTTTTCAACGGCCTACGGATTTTCCTCGGCAGCGCACGCTCTCGTCTTATCCAAACCGCCACCTCCATGGCAGTGATTCCCGCTTATCCGCTCGCCATCATAGCGCTCTGCCTTGTTTTGCCAATGTATCATGCGGGTGAAAAATATTGGCTGCCAAAGGACAAGCTCCACCTCGTCGATCCCGATGCCCCGGATCTGGGGGCTTATGAATTCAAAATCGCCGCCCTAAAGCGCAAGGAAATCAATGCGATCTTGGGTATCGACTGACTGGTCGGATTGATTTTCAAAAATCGGAATCCAAAAACAAAGCGGTTCACTCGAGTTCAGCGGGAAAATACCTTGACGCTCAAGCATCCCCACCTAGTCTCCCATCCCTGCTCTTCTTTGATTTTCCTCGTTGTATCAGTCGCATAGATTCTTCGATGAAAGCATGGCAGATAAAGCCGCGTATTGCCTGTCACCCCCCCCGAAATTTCTGCTTTCCACCGCTTCACTACAGTTCACTTTATGCATAGATTCCACCGCCTCATTCTACTTCAAATCTTCGGAACTTGGTTGCTCGCATCAGCTTATGCTTCGGCGCAAAACCAGGCAGGTCAGGAAATTCTCTATCCCAGCGCGGCATTTTCAAAACTGGATACCTTCGAGGGGGTGAATTTGGAAGACGCGGACAAACTCTACAAAGCTCTCGATTTTCAAGGCGCTTATGCGGCTTACAAAGCCTATTCGTTTGAGTTTCCGAAAAGCAAGGCAATGCCTTACGTCCTCCTCCGTCTGGGTCGTTGCCTCCACAAACTCGACAAACGTAATGCAGCCATCAAAGCGTATCAAGATGTCGTCGATTACTATCCTGACGATGTTTCTTACGCCGCCGCCGCCCTCTACCACATTGGTGAATGTCACGGCCAAAACGGTGAAGAAGACAAGCAAACCGCTGTCTGGGCACGCATGGTGAAGGACGATGGCTACGTCACTCAGCCAAATTCCGGCACCGCACTCACCCATCTCGGGAATGCGATGCAAAAACTCGGAAAACACGAGGAAGCCGCCGAATACCAATGGCGCACGGCTGTCGCCTTCCTTCAGACTAATCACGCCGCCGCCGCCGCCGCTCGGGGTTCGGTTCTCTTCCACTACGCGGCTCGCAGCCCAAACCACGAGAAGCTCAAAGAATTCTATATCGCTGCCAGTGGCTTCGATGGCAGGGGTCAAAACATTGATAAACCCGAAGAAGACGCCCGTTATTGGTGGTACGTTTTATCTACCGTCATAGATACGAAAATCGAAACCGCTATCCGCGAAAAAGCCTGTGCCTACTGGACTGCGAAACTCGGGGAACGCTTCACTGATAACGATGAACTACGCCGCCTTTACTGCGAAGCCAACCTGGTCCACGAGAAAAAAGCAGACCTGTGGAGAGGCCGGCTCGAAAAGCAATTCGCCCTCAAACCCGCCACCATGGAACGCTTGATGCAATGGTGCGGATACCTCAGATCCGATCCCAAATTCCGCGCTGAATTTTTCGCCAAAAACAGCAAAGGCATAATCGCGTCCCTGAAGCCAAATGAAATGATGTCGATGATGGCCGGGCTGAGTCATCCTCACGAGATGCACGAGGAGGCAAAGGTTGTTATGCGCGCCATCCGTACCGACGGTATGACCGATGAGGAGCTCAAGCATTACGCGATGCTTTGCGCAAACTATCAGACGGAGGAAGAGGTTATGCGGCATCTTGCCCGCATCAAGGATAAGCTTTTCGCCACCAAGGCGCGCTTCGATTACTACCTTGCTCGCAGCCATAGAAACGCACCTTTTATGGAAAAAGCGCTCGCTGAAATTCCCGAGCTTTCCAAATCACCCCAGTATTCCGATGGCTTAACTTGGACCAAGGCCACCCTTCTTCAAAATCTAGGCCGCCACGAAGAAGCCATCGAAGCCTTCCGCGCCGCCAACAAACAGCCCGATTCCACCTTTGAAATCACCAATTGTCTAGTCGCCCTCAAGCAATACCCTCAAGCCATTCAAACCGTCAGTGAGCTTGAATCGGTCGGCGGTAGTATCGCTTCTTCAGCTAGCTGGAGAGTCGCTGATATCTATAGAATTTCCGGAGATAAAGCCAAAGAAGTATCCCAACTCCGCACCGTGTTGCGTCGCTATCCCAAAACCAAGGAGTCCGCCGCCGCTCACGATCGCCTCGAAAGCTACGGAGTCGCCCTCGTTGGCGGCGAAGCCGAAGCAAAAAAATAATCAGCATCATATGATAGATATCTCATAATTCACCTGTATCCAACTAGCTCTATAAATCGCCCCAAAATCACCGGCATGAAGTCATCTAACCTTTTCCTCACAAGCGCCACCGCAACCATCGCATTGGCCACCACCCTTTTTCCAATTTTCGCCTCAGCTCAAGAAGAAAAACCTACCGAACGTGCCCGCGTCTCCGCCGATGAAGTCGATCCACAGGCGAAACACCTTTTCGACAAGGCCATGGAACTCATGGACTATAAGCAATACGAGCGCGGCCTCGCCATGTTGAATTCGATTGTTCGTGACAACCAAGGTGCCCTCCTCGCTCACCGCGCCCACATGGCGATGGGCAAACACTACCTAGAGCAACGCGCCACTGCCGATGCACTGAATCACTTCATGCTCCTCACCCGTATTCTCGCTCCAGTTCCCGGCGAGAAACAGTCCGAAGACGAAATTTCCCTCTATCAGGAATCCCTCTTCCAATCCGGCTACACCCAATACACTGCTGGCCAATACGCTGCCGCTTTCCCCATGTTCCGTCGCCTCACAGAAGTCGCTGGAAAAACCACTTGGGCGAACCAAGCATACTTCTACATCGGCATGAGCCACTACCACATGGGTAACTGGAACAAAGCGATTGATTCCCTCTCCCTTGTCGGAACAGAAGTCGCAGATGCCGAAGGCGATGACCTCGGCCGCATCGAAATCGGCCAGCGCTTCTACGCGAAAATCGTCGATGCCGATATACCCGTTATGCGCAAACTCAACCAGCCCATCCAAGCCATGGTCAAAGTCAGCAGCGGAGACTCCGAAGTTGTCACTGGTGCACCTGTTCCCGGAAAAGACAACGAAATGCTCGCCTCGGCGCCTACCGCACTCGGCAACGCAAAAGCCAACGATGGCGTCCTACAAATGGTCGGTGGCGATACTTTGGAGGTCACCTACATCGACGATAGCACGCTTGATGGACAAAAAGGCGTTTCTCGCACCGGAAAAGTCCGTGCCGTCAGCACCGGAACGGTCGGTTTCTACCTCGGTGACAACTCCACCCCCGCATACATCGCTTACCCCGGCCAACCTCAGGTCGTCATGCTCCGCGACGCGGATCTCGATACCTCACCCGCTGCACAATCCATCACACTCACCATCAAATCCTTCTTTAAAACCGAAGCCAAAGATGGCGCTGAAGGTGCTGAGCTGTTAGATATCTTCGCTCTTAAAGACGATGAAAAAGACAAATGGGTAGAACGTGATAGCATCACGGTTAGTCTAACAGAAACTGGTGAAGGCCCAGAAATTCGCAGTGGTGTGTTTTTAGGGAAAATCCCTCTCGCACCTCTAACCGAAGGCTTGGAGCCAACCAATAAAGATCAAGTGCTGCACACCGCGGAGTTGGATGAACTTTCCATCACTTACACCGATGCGGTCCACCTCTATGGCGATGATCCACGGGATTCCGAATCCCGCATCAAAGTCTCCGGCTCTGTAAACTCCGGTGTCACGGCTGACCAATACGTTGTCTTCGAGGAACTCCTCAAAGCCCGCAAAGGCTCAGTCGAAGCCGAAGCGCTCGTCGGTCTTGGATCCATTTACAAGGACATGGGTCTCGACCAACGCGCTGCAGAACGCGCCAATGAATCCCTCAATAAAATCGATCCCATCATCGTCAATCGACAGAAACTTCCCGGCGATCTCGTCGAGCAGGCTTTCAAACTCAAATGGGAAAGCGAACTCCTTAAAAACGATTTCACCTCGGCCATGGCGACCTGCCTTGCCTTCAACCGCCTCTATCCTGAGTCCGTCCTCGCAGACCAAGCGCTCATGACTCTCGGCCGCAGCCTCGCAGACCGCGGTGAATACAAACAAGCCGTCGATGTCTATGGTCGGGTTCTGCAACTCGAAAATCCGATCTCAGCCGCTGAAGCGCAGTTCCGCATCGGTGAAGTTCTTACCAAAGAAGCTGAGGAACTCACGGCTGCCGCTGATGAACACAACAGCAAATGGGGTAAAGCAGGTCTCAGCCCCGCCACCGCTCTTCAGGCACGCATGGCCCCAGCCATCAATGCTTACCAAAAAACGTATCAGACCTATCCGGAAAGCTCCTACGCCGCTGAAGCCCTCGGACGTGTTGTCCGTCACTATGTGGAAACCGACAGTTTCGCTCAAGCCGCTGGATTGTTAGAAAGTGTTTTCGCAGAATATCCAGACGCCGCTTTCCTTGATGAAATGCTTCTGCTCTGGGCAAACGTTGCTTTCCGCATGAACGACACCGCTACGGCCAAAGCAAAACTTCAACAACTTCTCTTCGACTACCCTAACAGCCAATACGTTGCCGAGGCACGCAAGCGCATTGCTGGACTTGAAGGCGAAGCAGCTAAACCTAAAGAAGAATAAAAAGCC
>JAJTHK010000029.1 GCA_021298895.1 Luteolibacter sp. | reverse complement strand
GTTGCCCACAACAGCCCGCTTCTTCGACGAGTTTCAGACCCATTCTCGAATCGGCCTGTTGTGGGCAACTTCCAAGAACTTCGCGCCGATCTGAAGCGCTCAGAAGCCAGTTTTAACCCACAGATTTTGCGGAAGAGGCATAAATCGCAACTCCCCCAAGGCCAACGGCCTAGCTTATACCAGCCCAGTGCAACGCACTGGGTAAAATTCCCCAAAAAAATCCAAGTCCTGAAAGGGCGCACTAAACTTCAAACTCTAACTATCCTCTTCTTATCATTCCATGCGGCGCTCTCGGCGATAGCGCCCTACCTTAAAGATCCCGCAACCACTCAATCCGCTGCTTCAGCTTCCTCACTCTCTCCTCTGACGGAGATGGATAAAGAATCGGATACCAAGCACTCATCACGGCGGCGCGAGCGATGAGGCAATGTTTCAAAACCAATTCATCATATTTTCCTCCTGCTTCTTGGTAGGATTCCAAAACCTGATCCACGAAATTCTGATCGTTATCTAACCATTTCGCATTCCAGATGATCGATGCTAAATCCCATTCCACGGGACCACTGAACGCATCCTCCCAATCGGTCCAGAGCATTCCTTGGGTCGTCATCATGAGATTACCCATGTGAGCGTCTCCATGCAGAGGCTGAGCGGGCAAAGGCGCGAGCACATCGATGGATTGCTGGAGGTGACGCTTCAACAAATCAACCGTAGCCGCATCGAAATAAGATTTCTCAACCGAACCCTCTAGGATTGCCATCGTCTCATGGAGGATGGCAAGTGCCGGAAGTGGCTCGGAAAAATGACGCAGTATTTCATGACATTGATGTAAGATCGATCCAATCTCCAACGCATCGGGTTCCGCATCCGTCGCGGTAACGAACTGCCAGAAATTCATCGCATATCCTTCATGCTGATGTGCCGTGGCAGGAAGATCATGATGCAGTGGAATGACTGGAGCATGATGAAGCGTAAGATGCGCAGCCACCGCCGTTTCACGCTCAAACCAATCCAAACCCTGCCTCGGTCCATCGATATCCGTGACCACACGCGCGACCAGCGTTTCAGTCAAGCGAACCACCAAGGTATGCCCGTCCTGTAAAATCTCGCAGCGATCCGCAACCACACCATGGTGATTCAGAACAGAGATAGCAGCTTCAATACACGGATTCATGGGAGAGATATTGATAAGAATTCAGAATTTTTAACCACGAATTACGCGAATGGAATAAATTTTATTTCGGATCACGGTTCAATAATTCATCACTACGATTTCTAATTAAAAAATGATCTACATTTACCTAAACTAGCGTACATTCGCGGTTTGATTTTCTTATTCGTTTAATTCGTGTAATTCGTGGTTAAAAAAATTAGGATTAAACTCTCACCCTCCTTCTCGCCAGCATCCCGTATTTCGGGGCGATAACCAAACTCAGCACAAACAACAAGGCCTGTGCCAAGACGATGCAGCCGCTGGTGGATGCGTTGGTGTGAAAGCTTACAAAAATCCCAATCGCGGTGGCGATCACGGAGGACAACACGGCGATGAGCAACATTCTATCAAACCGATCCGTCCACAGATACGCCACGCAGCCCGGTGTGATCAGCATTGCGACGACGAGGATGATACCGACCGCCTGCATTGCGACCACGATCGCTAGCGCCAGCAGACCCAGCAACAAGTAGGTCAAAAACCGATCCGGTAACGCCATCACCCTAGCTTGAATGGGATCGAAACAAATCAGCAGCAAATCCCTTCTCAAAAGCAAGCTCACCACAAGCACACAACCACCTAACAACAAGGTCTGCTGAACCTGCGCATCACTGATTCCCAAAATATTTCCGACCAGAATATGATCCAGATGCATGTGCGATGGAGTCTTACTGAACAGCACCAAGCCAATTGCAAACAAACCCGTGTAGACCACACCCATCGCGGTGTCTTCTTTCAATCGGCTGTTGCGTTTTAAAAATCCGCTTCCGGTCGCACACAGCAAACCTGCGAGAAACGCACCTAAAGTCAGCGGCAGCGCGAAAATATACGCCAACACAATCCCCGGCAAAACCGCATGCGACACGGCATCGCCCATAAGCGACCAACCTTTTAAAATCAGGAAACACGACAACACCGCGCACATTGCACCCACCAACACGCCCACCAACAACGCATCCTGCATGAAGGCGTAGCGAAACGGCTCGAAGAACTCATTCATGAAACGCCCTCCTTCACGATGATTTCAGTTTTCAACCTCGCCCGTCGATTTGCGAGCAGTCCATGTTTGGGAGCGAACACAAACACCACGACGAAAATCAAGGTCTGCAAGGTCACAATGCAGCCACCCGTTTGACCGTTGACGAAATAACTCGCATACGCCCCTGTCGCCGAAGTGACGATTCCTAACCCAGACGAAATCCAAAGCATTTTTCCAAACCGATCTGTTAGCAAGTAAGCCGTCGCGCCCGGAGTGACCAACATCGCCAAAACCAGAATCGCACCCACCGCCTGCAAGGCCGCCACCGCAACTGCTGCGAGCGAGGCCAGTAAAATCATGTGTAACACCATGGGATTGAGTCCGAGCGCGCGGACTTGGGTCGAATCAAAACAATACAGCATCAGGTCCCGCCATTTGAATAACAGCAAACCCATCACCACCACCGCAATCAACACCACCTGCAACACATCGCCCATAGCGATTCCTAAAATGTTTCCATACAGGATCGTTTTGATATCCACACCTGTCGGAAACGCCGTAATCAACACGAGACCCAAGGCAAAAAACGTCGTGAACACGATGCCTATCGTCGCGTCCTCGCGAATACGACTTTGCGAGCGGATGAACGCCATCGCACCCGTTGCTAATATCGCCGCCACGAACGCACCCAGCGCTAACGGCAAACCTAACAGATAAGCGACCGCCACACCCGGCACGACCGCATGGGAAAGCGCGTCTCCCATCAGCGACCAACCTTTCAGTGTGACGAATGAAGATAAAAATCCGCAGACCCCGCCCACCACAGCGCTCACCCAAATCGCCCGCAGCATGTATTCATACTGCAGGGGATGGAGCAGATATTGAAGCACTTCACTCATCATCTTGTTCGGAACGCCGCTTCAACAAGTCCTCATGGTCTGTCCGATCTCGATATTCCAAATGCCCGTCCTTACCGAAAACCAAGGGCCGCTCATCATCGGAAAACACCCGGACTTTCCTGCCATCGTGATCCTGAATGGTCGATTGCTCGAACTGAAACTCCCGCAGCAATCCACCGAATGCCACGGTCAGGTTTTGCTCCGTGAAAACCTCAGCGGTCGGCCCGTAAGCCAACACTGTCCGGTTCATCAACACCACCTGATCGCAAAACTCCGGCACGCTGCCCAAGTTATGGGTCGAAACCAAAATGATGCAGCCCTCCTTTTTTAACTCCTGCAACAAACCAATGATCGCCTGCTCGGTGCTGACATCGACACCCGTGAACGGTTCATCTAACAAAATCACTTTCCCCTCTTGCGCCAATGCCCTAGCCAAAAACACCCGCTTCTTCTGTCCCCCGCTGAGCTCACCGATCTGTCTGTCGCGGTATTCCCACATCGATACCCGTTTCAAACTGTCCTCGACGATTTTTTTATCTACCGCCCGTGCGATGCGCATGAAATTCATCGCGCCATACCGACCCATCATCACCACGTCCCAGACGCTAACCGGAAACTGCCAATCGACCTCTTCCGACTGCGGCACGTAAGCCACCAACCGCTGCTTTAAAATTTCCTTCACCGGCAGATCATTGATTGAAATCGATCCAGCATTCGGTTTAAGAAAACCCATGATACTTTTGAACAGGGTCGATTTCCCACTCCCGTTCACACCCACCAAGGCGCAGATCGTCCCGCCTTCGAGCGCGAAAGTCGTGTCGCGCAACGCCTGATGGCCGTTGGTGTAGGCGACGGAAACGTTGCGCACCGATAGTGTCGGCGCGCAGTCCACTTTTGCGGGTTGTTCGGGATAACTCATTTGGTTTCGAGAAATCCTTTCACGATGGTTTCGGCGTTGCGTTCTAACAATTTCAAATAAGACGGAGCTGGGCCGTCTGCGGCAGTCAATGAATCGACATACAACACACCGCCGTAACGGGCGCCGGTTTCACTCGCCACTTGCTGAGCTGGTTTGGGGCTAATGGTGCTTTCGGAAAATATGACGGGGATTTGGTTTTTACGAACCTGATCGATCGCGTGACTCACCTGCTGCGGCGTTCCCTGTGCATCGGCATTGATCGGCCAGAGATACAACTGCTGCAATCCGTAGTCCCGACACAGATAAGAAAACGCCCCTTCCGATGTCACCAGCCAGCGTTTCTCCTCAGGAATCGTTGCGATTTTTTCCCTTACAGGTCCATCCAAAGCATCGATCTTCGCGATGTAGGAGGCTACATTGGCGTTGTAGGTCTCTGCATTTTCTGGATCCACTTTAACCAAAGCACGACGAATGTTTTCCACATAGACCTTCGCATTTGCTGGCGACATCCATGCGTGCGGATTAGGCTTACCGATGTAGGGACCTTCGGTGATTCCCATTGGTTCGATTCCTTCAGTTAGAACCGCCGATGGGACATCGTCCACTTTCTCGAAAAATTTCTCGAACCACAGTTCAAGATTCATTCCGTTCCAGAGCACGAGATCCGCTTGCTGCGCTTTGACGATGTCTTTTGGCGTCGGCTCGTAGCCGTGAATTTCGCTGCCTAGTTTGGTAATCGATTCCACGATCGCAGCATCTCCCGCCACCTCGCGCGCCATATCGGCAATGATCGTGAAACTCGTGACGATGCGTTTTTTACCTGATGTATCCAGCTGGGATTTCTCACCGCAACCAATAAGCAGCACCGCAATCAACCCTACCGCTAAACCCAACTTCAGCCTCGGATTCATCTGATCTGCACTCGCTTGCTTGTTCATCTTGATACCTTATTTAGAAATAACGTAATTTATTAGTCAAGGCTAAGTTTTGGGAAATACATCTACCCCAGCAAATAAAAAAGCCACCGGATTACTCCAGTGGCTTTTTAAAATTAATAAATATCTAACAATTAAGCGAGAGTGCCCTCTTTCTTCTCTTCTTCTTTTTTCTTATCTTTGTCGCACTTTTTGCAATCAGCAAGAGTGCCTTCTTTCTTCTCTTCTTTGTCGCACTTCTTATCGCACTTCTTGCCATCGGCTTCGGCGATCATGGTGCCTTCTTTTTTCTCTTCTTCTTTTTTCTTATCTTTGTCGCACTTTTTGCAATCAGCGACAGTTTCTTCTTTCTTAGGTTCTTTGTCGCATTTCTTTTCGCACTTCTTGCCTTCGCCTTCAGCAAAAGCGAGAGGAGAGATGAACAGAGCTGCACAAAATGTGGTTAACAGTAATTTCATGGTCGTTTTTTCTAGTTTGGTTATTATTCTAATCAAAACCCCGAAGGGGTCATCACTTACTAGATACACTGTGGGGAATTTTATTCAAAAAAAAAATCAGCCTATCCAGGCCAGGAACTCCTGGTTCCCATCCATCCCCGAAATACTTGCTGGAATGACCCCTTTCCAGGTCTTGCCTTGCTCTTCGGTCACGAATTTGCGGATTTTCTCCACCGCCCGCTCGCGTAGCTCCTCGTCCCTAACGATTCCGCCCTTTCCGATGTCTTCCCTATCGAGCTCAAACTGAGGTTTAATCAGGCAAACCACCTCCCCGCTTTCTTCCAAGACCCCGAAAACCGCCGGCAGGACTTTGGTTAGTGAAATAAACGACAAATCCATCACCGCGAGGCGGATTTTCTCCCCGATATCTTTCGGCTCCATGTGCCGGGCGTTGAACTTTTCCTTGGAAATGACCCGTGGATCGTTTCTCAGCTTCCAAACCAACTGGTTGGTCCCCACGTCCACCGCATGCACCCGCGCAGCGCCCCGCTGCAGCAAACAATCGGTAAATCCCCCCGTCGACGCCCCGACATCCATGCAGACCCATCCCGTCACATCGATCCCAAAAGCCTCCAACGCACCCTCCAATTTCAGCCCCCCGCGCCCAACAAACTTCGGCTTTTCCTTGATTTCAACCACCACATCCTCACCGAACTTCTCCGCCGGCTTATCCACCATACGCCCATCCACTTTGACCTCACCCGCCAAAACCAAACGCTTCGCCTGCTCCCGGGAATCGCACATCCCACGATTAAACATCAAAGCATCCAGTCGGTCCTTCCTCACATCGACAGTGTCAATTTACTGACAGCATATTTCAATACCCAATAGCGAAGCTTTAAACTCTAAACTTTAAACTCTAAACCCCAACATACCCCGCTCTCCCGCTCTCCCGCTCTCCCGCTCTCCCGCTCTCCTCTCTCCCTGTTTAAGAAAGCCCAAACCCCCTAAAAGAGTCTATATCGCCAAACGTCCGATTGAAACAATCCGCCTCCCCACCCCGAGAAAATCGAAGTTTAGAGTTTAAAACTTAAAGTTTCCCGCCATCCTCCCGACTCGTGAAAGTCATCGCCATTGCAAACCAGAAGGGAGGAGTCGGTAAAACCACCACCGCCATGAACCTCTCGCACGCACTTACCTTGCGTGGCCAGCGGGTTCTACTGATGGATCTCGACTCACAGGCGAACTGCACTTCTGGGCTTGGAATCGAAGCCCCGCCGCTCTCTTCCATCTATCCTGTTCTGCTCGGCGATGTGGACATCCGCGAAAAGTTCATCGATTCCGGTCGTGAAAACCTAACATTTCTTCCTTCTGAAATGGATCTTGCCGGGATCGAAATCGAGCTCGCTCGTTCCGACGACCACCTCACTCGCCTGCGCGGAATTCTTCAGGGCCTCAAGCCCAACGACCTTTTCGAATACTGCATTCTCGACACCCCGCCATCCCTCGGTGTCCTCATGACCGCGGCTCTCGCTGCCGCAGATGAAATTCTCATCCCATTGCAATGCGAATGGTTCGGGCTCGAAGGTCTTGCTAAAATCGTAGCCATCCTCGATGAAATCCGAGGCTCTGGTGCAAATCCCGATCTCACCCTGGAAGGCATCGTCATGACCATGTATGACAGCCGCACCTTGCTCTGCCGCCAAGTTGTCGAAGAGGTTAGCAAATATTTCCCTGAGGAAATCTATCAACAAACCATCCCGAGAACCATCCGCATCGGCGAAGCCCCTTCTCACGGAAAAACCATCTTCGAGCACGATCCCTCAGGTCTCGGTGCACTTGCTTACGGTAAACTCGCCGATGAATTCCTCATCCGCCACGCCCGCGTCGGTCCGTTGCTTGCCGCGAAGTGAAAAATCACTAAACCCAATCTTCCTTTGCGTCTTTGCGCCTTAGCGCGAGACCTAACATTCCATTTCCCTCACTCCGCCTTCGCCTCAAAAACATCCTTCTGCCCCGTGATCGGATCAGGTGATAGACTGAACCAATTGCTCTTTTCAATCTTCTCCTTGTCATAAGGTGGAGTGAAAATATCCACCAACTGGGTCGGTTTATGTGCTTTCAAGGTATGGATATTTCTAGCCTTCGCCGTCAGCGTCGATATCTCATTTTTCTTCAGAACGGTTGTGCCGACACGTTTCAAAAGCTGGTGACCTTCGCTCACTTTCACATTCGCCATTTCGATGGGATCATAATTCGATGTCTCGATTTCTCCTGATGCACACAGAATCATTCCTGTCATTCCCGGATGATCGTGTGGACGGATGATCTCTCCCTCATCAAACTGAACTAGGCATAGCGAGAAATCGACCCGACGTTCGAGGTATTGAAAATCAACCTTACCGTTCACGAGGCGGGTTTTGATCTGTGCAAGAGCATCTAACAGGGTCGGGTCTTCTAGATGCAGGCGTCTGGCGAGTTTAGAAATCGTCTGAACATACGAATCCTGATTCCATGCATCCAAATGTTGTTTTCCTGCCTCCTTGCTCACCGCCTCAAGAAACGCCTCCCAATGCATCGCCCCATCTTCCGGAAGCCGACCCTCCGCCGCATTCGCCCGGGTCGCCAACGCACAAAGCGATGGCAATGCCGTCAACACCCCGAGAAACGAAGGCAAACTCAAACTCAAAAACTCACGGCGATCGTATTCGTCCATTTCGAAAACATACTGAACCGCTTTTAGCGATCTTTCCAAGGCGGATTTTTATCATGGAATAATACCCAAGAAATCCCCCACTCTAGATCAAACCAACCATGCAAGCACCCTCTATCGCCATCATCGGTGGCTCCGGCCTTTATGAGATCGACTCTTTGGAAGTCGTTCGCACCCATGCGCTCGAAACTCCCTTCGGCATTCCCTCGGATGAAATCGTTGAAGGTAAGCTCGCTGGCCGCAGCGTGTTCTTTCTCCCTCGTCATGGGCGCGGTCACCGTTTGCTCGCTCATGAAATCAATCACCGTGCCAACATCTGGGCGCTGCGATCTTTGAACGTGCGCTGGATCGTTTCGGTCAATGCGTGTGGATCGCTTCGTGAAAAGATCAGACCCAGAGACATCGTAGTCCCTGATCAACTCGTCGATCGCACGGGGCGCTCGCATGAATTTACTTTTTTCGGAAACGGCATCGCCGCCCACGTTTCGTTTGGTGATCCTTACAGCCTTCTCATGCGTGGACTCTTGCTTGAAGCCGCCAGCGCACACACCGCGAATCTTCACAACAGCGGAACCTATGTGTCCATGAACGGGCCTGCTTTTTCAACTCGTGCTGAATCTAACATGTATCGTAGCTTGGAATTTGATATCATCGGCATGACAAACGCCCCAGAAGCTCGGCTCTGCCGTGAATCTGAAATTGCCTTCGCCTCGCTCTGCATGGTGACCGATTATGATTGCTGGAAAACCGAGGAAGCCGCAGTCGATGTCTCAGCCGTCATCGCCAACCTCCATGCGAATTCCGCTTTAGCGAAATCCATCATCGCCAGCATCATTCCGAAAATCCCCACTGATCCCAACTGGCAAGACCATCAAGCACTCGCCGCCGCCATCTTGACCCCGAAAAACCTTTGGCCCGAAAAAACCTGCAAAAATCTCGCGCCGATCTTAGCTCCATACCTCTAGATCCATAGAAAAACAACCGCAGATGGGAGCGAAGCGGACATGGACGAATGGCACGTGACTAAGCTTGATTTCGTGAATCAGGCAGGGACCTTTATCCATAAAGGTCCATATCTGACGGTGCTACATATCCCATCGAACTCTTTGCGTAATTACCGCCGTAATATATGTACGCGTAGGGATACGCGTCCCTGCCAGTTATTTCTCATCAGATTATTCATTCATTGACCACCGCACCGCGCCGACCTAAAACTTCTGCATAGCAATGGCAGGACAGCTCACATACCAGCAAGCAGGAGTCGATACGCGCAAAGCCGCGGCACTCGTCGGTGACATCAAAACTCACGTTAAACGCACCCAGCAACAACGGAAACTTCTCGGCGCATTTGGTCTCTTTGCCGCATGTTACGATCTTTCCGAATATAAGCACCCAGTCATCGTTACAGGTTGCGATGGAGTCGGAACAAAACTCGAACTCCTGTTAGAAAAAGATCTTCTCGAAATCGCAGGCAAAGACCTTGTCGCCATGTCAGTCAACGACATCCTCACCACAGGCGGCGATCCCCTGCTCTTCCTCGACTACATCGGCATAGCTGCACTCAACGAAGAAAAAATCACGCGCCTCATCAGCGGCATGGCAGATTACCTCGAAGCTTGTAACTGCATTCTCGCTGGTGGTGAAACCGCAGAAATGCCCGGCATCGTTCCTGTCGATGTCATCGAGCTCTCTGGTTTCTGCATCGGCTGCGCGGAAAAGGAAAACCTTATCGATCCCACCACCCTCGCCATCGGCGATGTATTGATCGGTTACAAATCCGACAGCATCCACGCAAACGGTTTCTCTCTGGTGCGCCGAGCACTCCGCGAAATGGCACCGGGAACCGTCACCGATGAAGAACTCACCGCATGGTTGCAACCCACTCGCCTTTACGATGACGTCGTCAACGACCTCAAAAAATCCGGCGTGAAACCCAAAGCCATGGCACACATCACCGGCGGTGGCCTCCCAGAAAACCTCGAGCGCCTCTTCGTCGGAATGGGCGCAAATCTCGAAATCCCAAAATGGGATCTCCTCGGAGTCGACAAACTACTCGCTCTGGTCGATGCCGAAGATCGCTTCCACACTTTCAACATGGGCATCGGTTGGGTCGCAATCGTAAACGAAAGCGACGTCGACCAAGCTCTCAAAGCTGGCCCAGGTGGACATATTCTTGGGAAAATGGTTGCACAAGAAGGCGTGAGGGTGAAAGTGAAGTCGTGAGCCTAAACCTACTCAGTTTTTCAGCACTTTATAAAAACGCATGAGTGATTTTCTGACACATGAATGTGGGATCGCAGCAGTGCGATTACGAAAACCCTTAGCCTATTACTACGACCGCTACGGCACATGTTTGTGGGGCGTGAACAAGCTTTTCCTCCTCATGGAAAAGCAACACAACCGCGGCCAAGACGGAACCGGCATCGGTTGCGTGAAACTCGATATGCCCATCGGCAAACCCTACGTGCATCGCCGCCGTGGCATCGAGGCAGATGCGCTAGCTCAAATCTTTCGCAAAGAAGTTAAAAATTTCTACAAAATGGATCGCAAGGGCAAGCTTGATAAGAGCAACCCAGACAGCGTGAAAAACCATTTCGATTTCGGCGGTGAAATTCTGATGGGTCACCTTCGCTACGGTACTAGCGGAGAATTCGATGAAGGTTCCTGCCACCCTTACCTCCGCCGCAGCAACTGGCCCACCCGCACACTCATGGTCATGGGCAATTTCAACATGACCAATGCGATGGAGCTCAACAAGACGCTCATCGAACGCGGTCAACATCCCGTTTTCGGTACAGACACACAAACGGTCCTCGAGGAAATCGGCTACCACCTCGACGAAGCACACACCAATCTCTATCATAAACTCCGCGACCAAGGCATGCCCGGCGCGGAAATCCCGGAACATATTTCCGCCGCACTCGATGTCCCGGATCTCATCGCTCAATCCGCCGAACCATGGGATGGTGGCTACGCGATATGCGGTGCCATCGGCAACGGCGATATGTTTGTCATGCGTGACCCCCGCGGCATCCGCCCCTGCCACATGCTCATCACCGATGAAGTCATCGCCTTCGCTTCAGAGCGAGTGCCTCTCATGACCGTGTTCGAGGCCGAAGCCGATCAAGTCAAATCCATCGATCCCGGCTCTGTCATCACCATCAAAGCCGATGGCTCGATCTCCGATGTTCAATTTCATACGCCGCAAAAATTCACCCCCTGCTCCTTCGAGAAAATTTATTTCTCACGCGGTAACGATCCTCAAATCTACCGCGAGCGCAAAGCCATGGGCTCCGCATTGGTCGATCAAGTCGTGAAATCCATCGGGGAAACATTTGATAAAACCGTTTTCTCCTTCATCCCCAACACCGCGGAAACCGCTTACCATGGAATGATGGACGGGCTGCGCCTGTATCGCCGCCAACAAGTCCGCATGGAAATTCTCGAGTCCGCTGAGAACGGCACGCTCACTCCTGAGAAAGTCGATGAACTCATCCTGCGCAACTGGCCGCGTGGCGAAAAAATCGCCCACAAGGATATCAAAATGCGGACATTCATTTCTCAGGAAAAAGGCCGCGATCAACTCGTCTCCCATGTTTATGACATCACTTACGGTGCTGTTAAAGCTGGCGACAATCTCGTCGTTATTGACGACTCCATCGTCCGCGGCACAACCCTGAAAAAATCCATTCTCAAAATCCTCGCCCGCACCCATCCTTCTAAAATCGTGATCTGCTCCACCGCCCCGCAAATCCGCTATCCGGATTGTTACGGTATCGATATGTCAGAACTCGGCAAATTCATCGCGTTCAATGCCGCCGTCGCCCTACACCGCCGCGCAGGTCGCCAACACCTGTTAGATGACATCTACGAGCAATGCAAAGAAGAGCTCAAAAAAGCTCCTGCGGATCGCGTCAACCGCGTCCAAGGCGTTTACGAAGCATTCACTGCCGAAGAAATTTCCGCAGAAATCAGCCGAATGGTCTACCCCGAAGACATCGATTGGCATGGCGAAGTCGAAGTTATCTATCAGACCATCGAAAACCTCCGTGCCTCCATCAAAGGCCCGTGCGGCGATTGGTATTTCACCGGCAACTACCCCACTCCCGGTGGTTACTCCATGGTCAACCAAGCCTACATCCGCTGGTTCGAAGGCGTCGGCGGCAGAAGCTACGATCTGCTCTGATAAGGAGAAGGGACATTCCTGTCCCTTTTACAATCCGACAAGTAGCAGACAATAGAAGCTATCTTGATGCACAAAAAGTACGCCATGTAACTACTAACAGCCCTTCTATTTCGATGATTTTCCCTAATTACACCATCAACTCTGTATGCAACTTCCTACCTCGCGAGTAGTGGTGCATGCGCTCAACGTCCACAATTGAGCAGGACCCCGAAAATCGGGCCAGAGGCTAAGCTATGATTGTGGTGTGTGGGTGCGGACTGTAAACCGAACCAACACACAAAAAAATGAAAGGCAAACGCAGAAGACACGACCCCGAATTCAAGGCC
>JAJTHK010000169.1 GCA_021298895.1 Luteolibacter sp. | reverse complement strand
GTGGCCGAGCACCAACAAGCCCTGTCTCAGGCTCTTGGAGGGGGCGGCGACCGGCACTAAGGCCGATTCCGCTACGCTCCATCGGCCTTAGTGCCGGTTTGCTGGTGCTTTGCACTTTTACAGACACAATGTTGCACGCGCTGCAAATTGACCATTCGCGCTTGGAAAATCATCTTATCCTGCCATCTTGCAACGACTTTAACGAACTATGTCATCAACCATCAAACGCATACTATCTTTGCTCTGCGTATTCGTGTTTTTTTTCGTTATGGTTACGTTGCTTAAAACTTGGCAAGCGGGTGGTGATTTTGGGGCGCTAATACCCAGCTTCCTTAGATTCTCCCAAAAGAAATCTACCCAAACCTTCACACCATCAAATAAAGCAGTCTTAAATTTGGGCGATGTTCAAATTCTTTCAAGATTAAATCAAGAATACGCGAAGCTCACCAAGGCTGTTGTTCCATCCGTAGTAAGCATTGATACAGCCGGAGTTCGAACCGAACAACAAGTCGATGTTTTTGGACGAATTCGTGTACGCAGTTACCCGACACAAGGCCAAGGATCAGGAGTCATTGTTAGCAGAGAAGGTCATATCATCACCAATCATCATGTAATAGCAGGGCAGCAGGATATTAGGATCACAACCCATGCAGGTAAAACTTATGGCGCAACCATGATTGGTGAAGATTCGCTGTTAGATATTGCAGTTATAAAAATTGATTCGAATGAAACATTTACCCCACTAAAATTCGGTAATTCATCATCTGTGGAAGTTGGACAAATCGTTTTTGCGATTGGCAATCCTTTTGGACTAGGCGAAACCGTCACACAGGGAATCATATCAGCAAAGGAGCGTTCTCTATCAGATAATCAACGAGATCTTTTTCAAACCGATGCCGCAATTAATCCGGGCAACTCTGGCGGTCCGCTGGTTAATTTGACTGGCGAGATCATTGGAATAAATGTGGCGATATTCAGTGTTGATAAAAACAATCCAAGTTTTCAAGGCGTGAGCTTCTCCATTCCTTCCAATGAAGTGAAAGATACTCTCGAACAAATTATAAAACGCGGCAAACCTATACGTGGATTTTTGGGTGTCAGAATGAGGGATCTCGATACAATGGTGCGTCGCGAATTAGGTTATCAAGATGAAAACGGTTCCGCCGTCTATGTCATCACACCAGGTTCGCCTGCTGAATTAGCAGGTTTATTGCCTGGAGATGTCATACTCAAATATAATGATGAGAAAATTACAAGCACACAACAACTCATCTCGCTCGTCCAACAGTCAAATGTAGACGAAGTTGTAAAAATTGAAATTTGGAGAAAAGGGGAGATTATGAATTTTCAAGCAACGATAAGAGAAAGCGTTTCTATCGAATCAAACTCAAACAACCCTCTGCAAGATAAAGAAAAGATCAACTTAGGTATACTGAATACCATAGGAATAAGTGTTAGGAATTTATCTGGTATAGAAGCGCGTCGCGGATTCGGCGGTGTAGTCGCAACCATGATAAGCCCAAACACCCTAGCGAGTGGATTAATACAACCGGATGATCTCATCATAGCTCTAAATAATTCACAAATTACCAACACAGATGAATTTTATTTGCAACTGGCGGCATCGGTTCCGAAACAAGAAACCATCCTGCACCTCATTCGAGGCGGCCAGCCTCTAAGAGTAAATTTGCCCAAACTTTAATTCTTTCTATTTCCAACCTATGAAAAACAAAGTTCCCTATTTCTTCCTCATACTTGCCGGTCTGCTCGCAGCAGCAGCAGTGATTCTATGGATAAATAAACCCAAATCTTCAAGCGATGTGGATAAAACGACGATAGATAAGGGTGAATTACGAAAAGATCCTAATAAAAACAAGCCACCTATCACTGATGATATCAATAAACCTGTGCCCGAGCCAACCCCTGAAGAAATTTTAGAAAAGATCGGCGTAGGCCTAGGCACGGTCAATCCGTTAGATCTTCTCAATCAAATCAGCGATGCCCTCAATCAAGGAGATATGGCGAAAGTTTCGACACTCGTTGGCAAAGACGCTATGAATATTGAGACCTTCAAACTTCTCCAAGCCTTGATAAAACAACCTCTCGCTATCCGCGAAGTCGGCGAAATAGAACTTAATAAACGCGTACGTTGGGCATTCGAAACCGGCGGGGATGATTCTAACAAGAAACAAATCCATTTCGATTTCGTTGGAGAAAACGGTAAATGGAAAATTGAAAAAATTTCATCACCCGATGTGATGATAGATCCCAATAAAATTAAATCCATCGTTGATCCACTCAACTTGGCCGACGCCTTTGTTCAGGCGGTCTTGAAACAAAATTTCGACATCGCATTGCAATGGGTCGATCGAAAATCAGTTTCGGATACAAAAATCGCTGCGCTTTGTATTTTGTTCGAAGAAGGAGAATACAAATTGCGCGAAAACAAACCATTACGTGCGATGTTTCAACGCGAAGACACCGTGGGCTATTTGGCTAATATCGAAGCGAAAGATGGAAGCGAAGCCGCTCAATTTTCTCTCAATATGCGGTTAGATGCAGAAACAAAAAATTGGCGCGTATTTGAGATCAATCTCGATCAACTTCTAGCCGATTACGCAAACCGCGTAGCTGGTGGAGATATTTATTATTCTCCATTTGTCAAAAATCCTGCCGGAGGAGAGACGCTAGCTCTCTACTTTGAGTTCAATGAAGATAAGATGAGTCGGAGAACCCAGAGACAACTCGAGATCGTCGCGGCTATTTTGAAGAGTGATGCAAAGAAAAAAATCACTCTCAGCGGTCACACCGATGCTTTGGGGACAAAATCTTATAACGATCAACTTTCGTCAAATCGCGCGGATGTGGTTCGTGACTTCCTGGCAGCAGCTGGAGTTTCCGCTGAACAAATTGTTACTATCGCCAAAGGCGCATCACAACCACGTCGCCCAAACATTACTGAAACCGGCGAAGACAATCCCGATGGCAGACGCGCGAATCGTCGAACAGAGATCTATTTGGATTTTTGAGATGTTACGTAAAATTTATATCTAATCCTACACGTATGACCATTCAAAATCATGCTGGTGATCTGGTGCCCGGAGTAACTACAAAGATCACTTCACCACGCTCCCTTCGCTATCGCTTGATTCGCAGTATGATCCGCATCTGCTCGGTTTTTACGATGTTGCTTATGGCCGGATGTTATCTGGTTGCCCAACCAAGCATGAGCTCGAACGACCCATCTTCCAAGAAAGCCGACGAGACCAAATTGCGCCAACACGTTGATGTCCTGAGTAGAAATTTTCATCCACGTAATTCAGACAATGTGGCAAACTTGAATCGCTGCGCGGATTACATCGCCAACCAGTTAAAAGCATCTGGTGCAAAGGTTGAGTTTCAGGATTACACCGTGGATACTTTTTCCTATCGAAATGTCATTGGTCGTTTCGGTGTGGGCAAACCGAAAAAGATCATTGTCGGTGCGCATTACGATTCATGTGGCGATACACCCGGCGCGGATGATAATGCGAGTGGCGTGGCTGGTTTGTTAGAATTTGCGCGCTTGATTGGTAAAAACCAGCCAAATTGCGAAGTTGAACTGGTTGCCTACACATTAGAAGAACCGCCGTTTTTCGGCGGAACACAAATGGGAAGCGCGATTCATGCGGATAGCGTTGCCTCGGAAAAAGATAAGATCATCGGTGTCATCGTCTTGGAAATGATCGGCTATTTCAGTGATGATCGCGGATCCCAAAGCTATCCCGTGCCGTTCATGAAAGCTCATTATCCTTCCCGGGGAAATTTCATTACCGTTGTCAGCAAGTGGTCCCAAAGTGATTGGATCGCCGATCTCAAAGCCGGTATGAAAGGCACCACAGATCTCCCCGTCTATTCCTTCCGCGGTCCCGAATCCCTAACCGGCATCGATTTCTCCGACCACCGCAACTACTGGCCTCACGACATCCCCGCCGCCATGGTAACCAACACCGCCTTTTACCGAAACAAAAATTACCATAGCAAAAATGACATTCCAGAAAGTCTCGACTACCACCGCATGGGCAAAGTCGTCATCGGCGTTTATGAGGCAGTTAAGTTGTTAGGAAAGTGAAACGGCAAACACGAAGATCGGAAGAAAGAAGTCGAAGGTCAAAGGTCTGAAAGCAACGCGAATGGTAATGAGCTATTTAATATCGGCGAAGCCGTAATGGCTTGGACGAAAGGAAATGGAGTCAATGTCAAAGCCAGAACCGCTGGTGCGGTTGAGAGTTTTAAAGAGTCCCGACAAACGAGTCTTCTCAAACCAATCGCCCCAGCGATTCAAATACCGACCTTCGACTTCTTTCTTCGCATTTTACCTATGCGGAAAGGATTGCTATTTCCATATCGTAT
This sequence comes from Luteolibacter sp., assembly GCA_021298895.1. Classification (GTDB taxonomy): domain Bacteria; phylum Verrucomicrobiota; class Verrucomicrobiia; order Verrucomicrobiales; family Akkermansiaceae; genus Luteolibacter. The sequence continues at coordinate 7,652 of JAJTHK010000169.1, read as the reverse complement.
TCCTTCGTGAAATAGGTTTTTTGATACAAAAACCTCACTCAAACTCACATCCACATCATGACACGATTTTATTTTTTAGCAGCCTGCCTTGCCGTTCAGGTTTCCGTGTCTGCGGAAACTCGTTTCGAACTTCTTGAGGGTGATCGCGTCGCCTTGTTGGGTGATGGGTTCATTGAACGCGAGCAGTATGAAGGTTGGATTGAGCTTGCGGCGACCACGGCTTTTCCTGACCGCGCGGTGACCTTTCGCAACCTTGGCTGGAGTGCCGACACACCGGCCGGAGCCTCGCGCAGTGGTTTGAGTCTCTTGCAAGCTGGGCATGAGCCGGCGGATGAAGGTTGGAGGCAACTTGAGACGCAATTGACGACCTATAAGCCGAATGTGTTGATCATCGGTTACGGGATGGCGGCTTCTTTGCCGGGCGGCCAGACACCTGAGGAGTTCAAGCGGGATTTTGAGCACTTGCTCGATCGCGTGGCAAAACTGGAAGGCGGAGTAAGGGTGCTGGTTTTGGGTGCGCCGCCGCGTTTCCTGCGTCCGGGAGAAATGGAGGAATCGGTCAAAGCGCATCGGGCTTCCTTGGGGGCGATCAATGGGGTGCTGCGTGATGTCGCGAAACAACGCGGGCATGTTTTTGTGCCGCTTAATTTTCCCGCTAAAGATGCGCAGACATTTTCGGAAAACGGGATCCATTTGTCACCAGCGGGTTACAAGATGGCGGCGCGATTGTTAGAGAAAGAACTCGGCTGGAAGGCGGCGAAGTGGGATCAAGGCGAGCAAGCCGTTGCGCTCCGCAAAGCGATTCTGCGCAAAAACGAATGGTTCTTCCATCGCTCCCGCCCCGCCAACATGGCATACATTTTTGGTTTCAGGAAACGCGAGCAAGGTCGCAACGCTGGTGAAATTCTAGCCTTTGATCAACTGGTCGTTGAAGAGGACGGGCGTATCGCGCTAATGCGAGACCTTTCCAAAAAGGTGATCGTCCCTGCTCCGCCCATCCGCAACGAATCACAAGTGGCAGCGAAGACCAAGCAGCCCTATCCAGAATTCACGGTGGCCGATGGCTACGAGGTGACGCTGTGGGCGGAAAACCCCATGCTCCACAAACCCACGCAGATGAATTTCGACGAGCGTGGTAGACTGTGGGTCGCCAGCTCGGAGACCTATCCGCAGGTCGAGCTCGGCCAGACGCCCAACGATAAGGTCGTGATTCTCGAAGATACAAACCTAGATGGAAAGGCGGACGCAGCAAAAGTGTTCGCTTCAGGCATGATGATGCCGACGGCAATCCTACCGGGAGACGGCGGTTGCTACGTCGGACAGAGCACGGATCTGCTGCATTTCAAAGATACCAACGGCGATGGCGTGGCCGATTCCATGCGGCGCGTGCTCAGCGGCTTCGGGACCGAGGACACTCACCACAACCTCCACACCCTGCGCCGTGGACCAGATGGCAAGCTGTGGATGAATCAAAGCATCTACACCCGCACCGACGCGGAAACTCCCAACGGGCTGCTGCGCTTGCGGAGCGGCGGGCTGATGCGCTTCGACCCGCGCACGGAGAAAATGGAAACGGTTTTCTACGGGTTCTGCAATTCATGGGGACATCAGTTTGACAAGTATGGCCAGTCTTTCATGACGGATGGTGCAGGCGGCAACGGCATCAGCTGGGGTGTCCCGGGAGCGATGTATATCACCTATGCGAAAGCTGCGAAAATTCTCGGCAGCATCAGCCCGGGATCCTATCCGAAATTTTGCGGATTGGAGATCGTTGAGTCGCCGCAATTTCCAGCCGAGTGGCAGGGGTCGATGGTCACCTGTGACTTCCGCGCGCACCGCGTCGTTCGCTTTTCTGTTAGTGAACAGGGCTCGGGCTACGCCGCTCAGGTGGCCGAAGATTTATTGCGAACCAAAGATGTGAATTTCCGACCCATCGATGTGAAGATAGGCCCAGACGGCGCGCTCTACATTGCGGATTGGTCGAACCCTATCATCAACCACGGTGAGGTCGATTTCCGCGATCCGCGGCGCGATCGTGAGCATGGCCGGATCTGGCGAGTGACGAAAAAAGGCGCGCCTGCCATCACATTGCCGGTCAATCTGGCGAAGGTAAAGGATGCCGATCTATTGGCAAAGTTAACCAGCGATCACCGCTACGAGCGCGACGCAGCCATGGCGGTTCTCGTCGAGCGCAAGATGAGCCCGACATTTAAAACAGCGATCGAAACATGGAGCTCGAAAGCCAAGGACGGTCGCACGCGCTTGGCAGCGCTGTGGTTGCGCGAAGGACTCGGCATGCCAGTGGATGGATCGGAACGCGGATTGTTAGGCCAAGTGTTGAGCGACGAGGACGGGCGGATTCGGGCTGCAGGAGTCAGGTTGTTAGGAGATCAGCTGAACCATCTCCCCAGCACTCAGGCATTGGGATGGTTGGACAAGGCAACCAAAGATCCCCATCCACGGGTTCGGCTGGAGGCGGTGCGGACGCTTGCAAAAATGCCTGGAGCGGTGCCGATGGATCTGGCGTTTCAAGTGCTGAGCCAGCCGATGGATCGCTTTCTCGAATACGCGTTGTGGTTGAGCGTGCGTTCCCAAGGCGATGTGTGGTTGAAAGCGTTGTTAGATGGAAAGTTTCAGCTAGTCGGCCGCGAAGGCGCGTTGGATTTCGCTTTGGCTAACTTGCCTGCGGAAAAGGGACTCAAAGGCATCCGCAATCTGATGCCACAGCCCATGCCTAGCAACGGCTCAGGGCCCTGGCTCGGGCTTGCTATCAAGACCGCCGATCCAGATATGCTCGCAGCGATATTCGCTCAGCTGTTAGATGGCGGGTTTGATGCTCCCGCAGCGACAACGGTCATGCGTGGGTTGGAAGGGGTGATCAGCCAACGGCAAGCCAAGCTGAAGGGCGATTCAATGAAGTTGTTAGGTTTGTTCAATTCTCCCGCACCAGAAACTGCCGCCGCCGCCCTACGCTTGGCGGGGGCGTTAAAGGTGGATGGTTTGTTAGAACCCATCAAGGGGATCGCTTCAAATTCGTCTGGATCGCCGACCCTACGCTTAGCGGCGACCGAGGCACTCTCGCATTTTCCCAACGATGCGGCGCGTGATGCCTTGTTAGCTATCTCAGGTTCAGATGCACCAGCGGAGGTGAAACGCGCTGCCGCCCTCGCGCTTGTTCGTCATCACCGCCCTGCTGCGATTGGCGCCATCCGTGCGCTGCTTCCCGGTCTCGATGATCTCACGCAAGCCCGCGCGTTTTGGCAGAAAGCCCTTTCACTCAGCGGATTGTCTGCCGAACTCGCCAAATCGTTTCGCGAACAGCCACTCGATCCTAAACTCGCTGCTCTGAACTTACCTGCCGTGCCGGACATCGATGAACATGCCGAGTTGCTCGGCGTGTTGCGTCAGCAAGCGGGAGGCGCGGCGGTCAGCGGACCGACGGCGGAATCCATCCTCAATCTCGCCAAGCTGGCTGCGGAAAAAGGCGATGCGGTCCGCGGGGAAACCATTTACCGCCAACCCGCCCTCGCCTGCATGGCTTGTCACGCGATCGGTGGCGCCGGTGGCAAAGTCGGACCCGACATGACTTCGATCGGAGCGAGCGCGCCTCTCGACTACATCGTTGAGTCGATTCTTCTGCCCGCCGTCAAAGTCAAAGAGGGCTATCACTCGGTAGTCATCACCACCAAAGATGGACGCACCTTGATGGGACGGTTGTTGCGCAGTGGCGGTGGCAGCGTGGTGCTGAGCGATGCGGCGGGGCAGGAAATCACGCTGGAGGATGCGGCGATCCTGAAACGCACGGATTCCGGCAGCCTGATGCCCGCAAACCTGATCGGCGGTTTGAAAGAACAAGAACAACTCGATCTTTTCAAATTCCTCTCCCAACTCGGCAAGCAAGGAGACTTCGATGCAACCAAGAGCCGCGCACCGCGGGTTTGGGCGATCCTGCCTCTAACAGATAAGATTCCAGAAACCGCAACCAAAGGCGATCCCGCACTACCGTGGATCTCTATCAACGGCACAGTCAACGGCACCTTGTTAGCGGCCGATGTCACAACCTACGCCGGTGCAGCCAAAGAAATTCTAACAGGAACCCGCATCGAAATTTCCACTGCCACAGATGTTTCACTCAAATTTTCTCAAACTCCACTTGAGGTTTGGGTGGACGGAAAAGCATTAAAGGAAAACAAAATCCGACTCGAACCCGGGATTCACAAGATCGTCATCCGCCACAAAGCAGGTGAGAATTTCCGCTTCGAATCCTCCGCCGGAACATTCCTTCCGACATGGTGAGCGAGAAGCGGGAAGTCAAAGGTCAAAGGTCTTAAAGTCGAAGACAGAACCGCTGGGGCGGTTGAGATTTTATAACCAAACGCCCCACTAACGACACCGCATTCAATTAATCGCCCCAGCGATTCAAGTATAGACTTTCGACTTTCGACTTTTAGACCTTCGACCTCTTTAACCGCCCCAGCGATTCAGATCAGCCTTGCCTTTAATACTGTTCTTATGAATAGTATTTGAATGTCAGACAACAACCTCAACATCACCCAGAGCGATGCCGGACTCGTGGCCGACGTGCGCTCCATGATCGAGCAAACCCGCGAGGCCGTCGCACGCACGGTCAATGCTGGTATCACTTTGCTCTATTGGCGCATCGGCAAGCGCATCCAGACGGAAGTCCTTGGAAATGCACGGGCGGAATATGGAAAAGAGATTGTTGCCACACTGTCGCAACAATTGACGCACGATTTCGGACCCGGATTCACACCCCGCAATCTTTTCAACATGATTCGATTTGCCGAGGTCTTTCCCGATCCTCAAATTGTGCACGCACTGAGTGCACAATTGGGCTGGACCCACTTCAGGTCACTTATTCCTCTTAAAGATCCAATCCAGCGTGAATTCTACGCCGAGATGTGTCGTGTCGAACGCTGGAGCAGTCGCACTCTGCGCGCCAAGATCGACTCCATGCTCTTTGAGCGCACCGCCATCTCCAAAAAACCGGAGGAAGTCGCTAAGGCGGAACTCGCTTCCCTCCGTAGTGCGGATCAGCTCACGCCCGACCTCATCTTCCGCGATCCCTATATTCTCGACTTCCTCGGGCTCAAGGATCGCTACCTGGAAAAAGACCTCGAAAACGCCATCCTGCAAGAACTCGAAACCTTCCTCCTTGAGCTCGGCAACGGCTTCGCCTTTCTCGGACGCCAGACCCGCATCCAGATCGATTCCGACGACTTCTATCTCGATCTCCTATTCTATCATCGTGGACTGAAACGCCTCATCGCCATCGATCTCAAACTCGGCGACTTCAAGGCGGAATACAAAGGACAAATGGAACTCTACCTCCGCTGGCTTGCCAAACATGAACAACAACCCGGCGAGGACACGCCCCTCGGTATCATCCTGTGTGCTGGGAAAAAGACCGAACAAATCGAACTTCTTGAACTCAATCAAAGCGGCATCCACGTCGCAGAATACATCACCGCCTTGCCTTCTCGCGAACTTCTCCAACAAAAACTCCACGCCGCCATCGAGATCTCGCGGGCACGCTTGGCGAACAAGGAAGCAGACGGAAAATAAATCCTCGTGAAGGAGAAGTGAGGGTTCCCAGAAATTGGACCGCGCGACTCCAGTCGCGCTTGGGAGGATGGGAGAGTCTAAATTCGAAGGTCAAAGGTCTGTTATTTGGTAGGGCGCTCTCGCCGCAGAGCGCCGCATGAAATGTGAAGAATATAATGCTTCAAGAGTGAATCCAATACATCTCGCCCCACCGATGTTTAAAGGCTGGTTCGGTGAAAAAATGCGGCGCGAAGCTCAACCAAGAACTAGGAACTAGGAACACTCTTCCTCTTTAACCGCCCCAGCGATTCAGATCAGACTTGCCTTTGATGCTGTTCTTATGAATAGTATATCAAATCTCAGATGAGAATCATGATCGTATCAATTTCATTTTCCAAAGCTTCCGACCATATTGTTGACGCCAACAAAATGATCAAATTCGCCACATTTAAACCCGTCGATTTCGACGGGTTTAAACCTCTCGAATTCGAGAGGTTTAAAACAACCGCAACCCCCCAACTTGAGCCATGAGCGGACTGACCCGTCGTAATCTGTTCTCCATGAGGGCTTTTGCTGAGGCCTTCCCGGACGGCTTAATTGCGCAACAACCTGTTGCGCAATTGCCCTGGGGGCAAGGTCATCCACCCATATCCCCAGCCCCAACGGGGCGAATCATGCCAGCCCAAGGCAACGCTCTGGGAAAATCCACCACCCCACAATCCTCCCCAACGCCATGAGTAAAACCAAACGCACCACCATCGAAGTTCAAGGAACAGCCATTGCGATTCATTCACGCGACAACGCGGATTTCATCTCTCTCACCGACATGGCGAAGAAGTTTGGGGATGACGTGCTGATCTATAGTTGGATGCGGAACCGCAACACACTCGAGTTCATTGGAATTTGGGAAAAAATCCACAACCCGGGTTTTAAAGGTCTCGAATTCGAGACCTTTAAAAATCAGGCCGGTCTCAACAGCTTCTCGCTCACCCCGCGTAAGTGGATCGAAGCTACAGGAGCCATCGGATTTGAATCGCGGGCCGGACGTTACGGCGGTGGAACCTATGCCCACAAGGACATCGCTTTTGAATTCGGCTCCTGGCTCAGCCCGGAATTCAAACTCTACCTCATCAAGGAATTCCAACGCCTCAAGGACGAGGAAAATGACCGCCTCAAGCTCGATTGGAACCTTCAGCGCACCCTCGCCAAGATCAACTACCGCATCCACACGGATGCCATCAAGGAAACCCTCATCCCGCCCGCAGTGAACCAACAACAAGCCGGATTCATCTACGCCGATGAAGCGGATCTGCTCAACGTCGCCCTCTTCGGTAAGACCGCGAAACAATGGCGCGACATCCATCCCAATGCAGAAGGTAACATCCGCGACCACGCCCCGCTCGAGCAACTCGTCGTCCTCACCAACCTCGAAAGCCTCAACTCCGTCCTCATCCGTCAAGGACTCCCAGCACCCGAGCGCTTGCTCAAACTCAACGAAATCGCCATCACCCAGATGCGAACCCTGCTGGCGGACACCAACCTGAAACGACTGAAATGACAACCACCACCCATATCCCCAGCCCCAACCCATCGGAGCAGCGAAGTCGAAAGAAAGAAGTCGAAGGTCGAAGGTCTTAATGTCAAAGCCAGAACCGCTGGTGCGGTTGGGAGTGTAAAAATTGCACAGAAGGTAACGAAGAGAACGAAGGATGTGCCAACCCCTCATTCTCAAATCTGCTGTCAAAGAATCATAAACTCAAAGCCAAGCCGCCGTGCGAAGCCCCTTCGTTGACTTCGTTACCTTCTGTTCAGAAATTATTTTTACAGAAGGCAACGAAGAGAACGAAGGATGTGCCAACACCTCATTCTCAAAAACTCCTGCCAAAGAATCATAAAAGTAAAGCCAGCCCGCGTGCGCAGCCCCTTCGTTGACTTCGTTACCTTCTGTGAAAAAATTCCCTATCCACAGATCCCATTTCGGTTAGTTTCAAAACCGTATGAAAGCTTTGGAACCCTTCTTCAATGTGTTGCTGAACAACTGGCCCGGGCTCGCCGGTTTGCTTGGGATCTTTGTCATATTCAAGATC
>JAJTHK010000168.1 GCA_021298895.1 Luteolibacter sp. | reverse complement strand
GGCGCATGAAAAAGAAGCCTGCAAACAGGGAGACTTCCATCACGCGCTCCTCAGCCGTCGAATACCTGACCTTTGTCGCCGCACAAGGTCAAGGCGGTGTCGAGGCGGTCTATGCGGACGAGGACATCTGGTTGACCCAGAAAATGATGGGTGCCCTCTACGACGTCAATGTGCGCACGGTGAACGAGCATCTGAAAAAAATCTTTTCCGACAGCGAGCTGGAGGAGATTTCAGTTATCCGGAAATTCCGGATAACTGCCGCTGATGGCAAAAGCTACAACACCCTGCACTACAACCTCTCCGCCATCATCGCCGTTGGCTACAAGGTCAACTCGGAGCGGGCTGTTCAGTTCCGCAAATGGGCGACAACGGTGGTTAAGGAATACACCATCAAAGGCTTCGCGATGGATGACGAACGGCTCAAGGCGGGTGGCACCGTCCTCACCAAGCAGTATTTCGAGGAGCAACTTCAGCGCGTTCGCGAGATCCGCCTCAGCGAGAGAAAATTCTATCAGAAGATCACCGACATCTATTCCACCGCCATCGACTACGATCGCACCGCCACCGCGACCCAGCGCTTTTTTGCCACTGTGCAGAACAAACTCCATTGGGCGATTCATGGCCATACCGCCGCCGAAGTCATCGTTGATCGCGCCGATGCCGGGAAACAACACATGGGCCTGACCACATGGAAAGACGCCCCCCACGGGAAAATCCAGAAGTTCGATGTTAGCGTCGCCAAAAACTACCTAGCCGATGCCGAGCTCGCCCAGCTCTCCCGCCTCGTCAATGCTTACCTCGATGTCGCCGAAGACATGGCGCAGCGGCAGATCCCCATGACCATGCAGGACTGGGAAATTCGCCTCAACCGTTTCATCGAAGCTACCGACCGTGAGATCCTGCAAGACGTCGGTAAAGTCACCGCTGAAATCGCCAAAGCTCACGCCGAATCCGAATTCGAAAAATATCGCATCGTCCAAGACCGCTTGTTTGTTTCTGATTTCGATGCCGAGGTAATCGAAAACACTCTGGGCGAGTAAGAGATAACAGATAAACTGCCAGGTATAGAATGGAGTTTTTGTTAGGATTTAGTTCCTAGTTCCTAGTTCTTGGTTCTTGGTTCTTGGTTTGACTACGCTTCGCTCCGTCCAAGCGGTTAGGACTTCGTGTTAAAGTGGAGGCTCGCTAACGCTTACTCTGCGTTCTGGTTCCTGGTTTCTGGTTTCTGGTTTCTGGTTCGCAAATGCGAAGGCGCGCAGCTCAACTAAGAACTACGAACTACGAACCAAGAACTAGGAGTAACTCTTCTGTCTTTCGCTGGATGCGGGCGGGACGCGCGCGCTCCTATTTTCGTGCTGGGAGAATCATTCGATTGTGTTTAAGTGCTCCGCGTCATGAAAAAGATGTTCACACGTTTGACGGGTTGGATGGTTTGTTTGTTGCCGCTTGCGGGTTTTGCGGAGACGCGGGACTTGTTGAGAGGTGCTGCGCTTGCGGAATTTCGCGAAGTGGCGCAGTGGCGCGGGGTTTCCGAGGTGAGTGCGGTGGCGGAGAAATGTGAGTTCGAGCTCAAGGGTGAGGGGAAAATTTTGGTGAACTCGACGACCAAAGATAAAACCCTGCCTTACTTGATGACCAAAGAGGAATTCGGCGATGTGAAGATCGAGTTGGAATTCATGGTTCCCAAAGGCTCGAACGCCGGGGTGTATGTGATGGGTCGATATGAAATCCAGATTCTGGATAGTTTCGGAAAGGAGAAAGTCGGTTCTGGGGATTTGGGTGGTTTGTATTCACGCCATGACAAAGGTCGGCCTCAGGGCAGACAGAACTACGAAGGCACTCCGCCGAAAGTGAACGCCGCTAAGGCGCCCGGGGAATGGCAGACGATGGAAATCGTGTTTCGTGCCCCGCGTTTCGAAGAATCTGGGAAAAAGCGCAAAGACGCGATCTTTGAAAAAGTGTTGGTGAACGGCCAGTTGGTGCAGGAAAACGTCGCGACTACGGGCCACACGCAATCGGCTCCTTTCGAAGGCGATGCCAAATCCGGCCCGATCGCGATTCAAGGCGACCACGGCCCGATCGCGATCCGCAGCTACAAAGTGACGCCGCTGGAGGATGGAGAACCCGCCCGATTGGCTGAGCTGGATGCTTACTGGAAAGAGGTTTCAAGAGCCGTGAAAGAGGGAGATTTCGCCGCATACCAAGGCACTTGCCACCCCAAAGGCGTCTTGGTGGCCGGCGGGAAAAAGGCGTGTTATCCGTTGGCACAGGCATTGAATCGTTGGAAAACCGAGTTCACCGATACCAAGGCAGGCGACATCGAGGCATCGGTCGATTTCCGGTTTTCCCATCGCTACGGCGATACCCAAACCGCCCATGAATCGGGGGTTTTCCTATATACCCAAAGGAAAAAAAACGCGGCACCTATCGAGGAATACATCGCGTTTGAGTCGTTGTTGGTGAAGGAGGACGGCAAGTGGTTAGCCATCATGGAGTATCAGATCAAAGCCGTGACCAAGGAAGAATGGGACAAAATTCAACCATAAGTGAGCAAGTTTCGACCCGTTTCTCACGTTGAATAATTCTCGCAAGCTGCGACATTTCGACTCCGCCCGACAAGAAACTTGGCCTGCAACTTTCAGAAAACATGAAACCTTCATCCCTAATTTTTCAAACCGTCATCATCGCGATGGCTTGGTTCACGGTGAACTCACAAATTTTTGCTGAGGAACCCGTCAAGCCACCTGCAAAAACCGAAGAGAAAAAAGAGGGCGATGCCAAGGTGGATGGAAAAGAAGCGGAGCAACTGATTAAGCTCGCCCAAGACCGCGAGGAGTTGGTCATGCCAGGGCTTAAAATCATGATCAAAAAAGGCTATATCGATGTGGATGCCAAAGTCTGTCTCGCCGAAGGGTTTTTAGAATTAATCGCCTGCACGAAAGACAGCAAAGAGCATGAAGCCTTGATCTCGGTTGATCCCAAGGCGGCTCACATTCACGCAGCTTTGCTCTTGATCGGCGCGCAACCCGGCAATCCCGCCATGCGCAAAGAAGTCCAAACGGAAGATGGTCCGCGCTGGGTTGATTTCCCGCCACGTGGTCAAGAGATCGAAGTCTTTCTCGTGTTCAACAACAAAGATGGCCAGCCCGAGGAACATACTATCGATAAATTTCTCATCAAAGGCATGGATGAAAATTTTGATGGCGTTCCCGTGGAGCCAGTTAAGAAAGAAGATCGCAAATTCCCTACCCATACATTCCTGTTTACCGGATCACATGTTTTTAAAGACGGAGAAGCAGATCCCATTTATCTAGCAGACGAAAGCGGCAACGTGATTTCACTCTCAACTTTCGGAGATGAATTGCTCGCTCTGCCAGGGGTTCACGCCCACGCAAACGAGGCACTCGCTTGGGCAGTCGAGCCAACCCATCTTCCTCCCCTCAACACCAAAGTCATTTTACGTTTGAAACCTAAAAAAGCTGCCGCAGCACAAGAACCGAAAAAATAATTAATAAGCAATTTTATCATCATGAGTTTTACCAAATGGATGTTAGTTCCTGTTCTCGGAGCAGGTTGGGTTGGAGCAGCAGAAATCGATGCCGTTGCCGCAGGGAAAAAAATATTTGAAACTGTCGGATGCTCTGAGTGCCATACGGTAACCAAGGGAGATACCTCATTCAAAACCGGTCCGAACTTATTCGGGCTTCTTCTAACAACTCCAAGAGATCGTAAAGTAACGATTGCTGGAAAAGAAACGATCGTGAAAGCCGATCGTGCTTATTTCGAAAGATCCCTGCGCAAGTCATGGGATGAATTAGCCATTGCAGAAGTAGGCCCAGCTTCTGGCACGGCTTATGGAGCCATTATGCCCCATTATGTGAAAGAACTGGTTTCAGATGAAGACATGGAATCCGTTTATCATTACCTCCGCACACTTGCCGAAGGCGCAGAACAAGGCCCGGCAAATGTCATGGTGAAACGCCAGGCGGCTAAGGAACCCACCAGCATCCTCCAAATTCCCAACGAAGAAATCATCACTGATAGAACCGTTGTGTTTCGCGCATCTTTGAGAGGAACTAGTGGACGCGCCCTTCATGTGGGTCAGCCAAATGGGATGAACTACACCTTTGATCCACGCATGCTTTCCGTGCGACGAATTTGGTCGGGCGGATTTTTGAACATGAAAGAAGAACGCACCTCTCGTGGCAGCGATCTTCCGAAAATGGGCAAAGGCGCGAAAGTCCATTACGAAGGTATCGCCCTCCTGCAACCCCTTACCAGCAAAGGCGAAGCAGTCGATTTCGAATTCAAAGAACCCGATGCTCATGACAATGCAGCCATCGAAAAACATCTTTGGGACAAGGTCGATTTCGCGGATCGCTTAGCTGCTCTCGATGCCGAGTTTCTCGGACACCGCGAAGCAACTGGAACCAGCAATCCAAGTTTCCAATTCCGTGTTGGGAAAAACGTTTTTGATCAAACTGTCACACTCAGCGAAAAAGGCGCACTCGCCATCACGCTCAGTGGGGCAACCAAAGAGGCGCAGACATTCACGATTGCTGCGGCTCAGCTAAGCGATCTTAAAGTGATCGGTGGTAAGTTAGAAAATGACAAGTGGACGATTCCAGCAGGCGAGAAAGGCCCGTTCACGATCCAAGCCCAACTCAAAGTCGAGCCAGCGATACGCGAAGCAGTCAGCAAAAAAGAAAACTGGGCGCCGCAGAAACTCGTTACGAAACCTTCTGTGCCAGGCAAAGCTCCTATCGAACTTCCAGCAGGTTATAGTTTGGAAGATTGGGTTTCTCCGCTAGATCTGTTAGGTCGTGAGCAACTTTTCGAACCCACAGGAATTGCTGTCGCCAAAGATGGCACGATCGTTTTCGGAACTCGCGCAGCAGGTATCTGGCGTATCCGCAATGGCGAGTGGACGCTCTTTGCTCAAGGCACTTACGAAGTTCTCGGCGTCCATATCGAGGACGACAAAGGCGACGTCATCGTCATTGCTCAGAAACCTGAGATCACCCGTATCAGCGATTCAAACGCCGATGGCCGCGCGGATACGTTTGTAACCTTATCCGATGACTACGGTTTCCACGGAAACTATCATGAATACTGCCACGGCCTTGCTAGAGATCCTGAAGGGAATTACTATTTCCTTCTGAATCTATCACATGATCATGGAGCGGATCGTGCTTCATGGCGGGCGGGCGGGAATTTCATGGGCAGCATGGGCGGCTATCGTGGTTGGGCGATGCGCGTCACACCCAAAGGCAAAACCGAAACCTTTGCCTACGGCCTACGCAGCCCAGCAGGAATCGGTACCGCTCCAGACGGACGGATCTGGTATGCGGAAAACCAAGGCGAGTATTGCGGATCATCAAAAATCGTTCCTCTCGAAAAAGACAAGTTCTACGGCCACATGTCCGGCTTGGAATCCTTGCCCGGCATGATTCCAGATGCGCCAGAACTTAACCACGACCTTTGGAAAGATAAACTCCGCAAAGGCGCTGTCTGGCTGCCACACGCCATGATGGCGAATTCTCCCGGTCATCTCACATGGGATCTAACAGGTGGAAAATTTGGTGGTTATCAAAAACAAATGTTCGTCGGTGATCAGACACTCTCGCAACTGCTGCGCGTCGTCACTGAAGTCGTTGACGGCCAAGATCAAGGTTGCGTGATTCCATTCGGCAAAGGCCTCGCATCCGGTATCATGCGTCCAGCGTTCCTGCCAGATGGTAGTTTGCTGTTAGGTCAAACGGGTCGCGGCTGGACGGCCAAAGGCGGTAAGCAATCCGCCCTTCAACGCGTGATCTACGATGGAAAAACCGTTGCGGCCGATATTTCAACAATCAGCACCACACCCACAGGTTATGATATCCATTTTACTCAACCCATCGGTGCTAATGTCACTCCTGACCAATTGAAAGCCGCACTCGTCGTTAAATCATGGTTCTATACAAATCTCGTTCAATACGGCTCACCTCGTCACGATCAGCGCGATGAGGTCATCACCAATGTCACTCTCTCCGCTGACCGCAAATCACTACTCGTTGATTTTGATGGTTTCGGAAACGGCGACAAATGGACCGGACGACTTTATCACCTCCAGTTTAAAGATGCCGCTCCGCTTTTTGATAATTTACCTGTTTGGAAAATGCTTGAGGGCTTCCACACCCTCAATGCGATACCGAAGGCGAAGTAATTCACCCCCTAAAAATAGCCATTCATGAAATCCTCGTTCATTGCACACGCCAGGATCATGGCGATTCTGGGTCTTGGCATACTAAACAGCCATGCTCAAGACGCAGCGCCAACATCCGTTGAGCTCTCAAAAACCTTCACGCCCATTTTCAAGGAAGGTAAAATTGAACAAACCATCGAAGCCTCTGCTGAGTATGCGAACTTTCGATTCGTTGCAGAATATGACGCCAAACAAGCCGCTTATCTGATTTTGCGCAAAGGCGTGGAGATCGAACTCCCTGCTGGGAAAAACCGCAAAATCGAAGTCGCTTACGAACATTCCACAGGCAAGCCCGCGCGGTTTCGTGTTTGGGTGGACGGGTTGATCGTTGAAAAAGGTCGCGATATTCCGGACAGCGAAGTGGGCGAGGATGCGATGGTGGCGGATGCCACGACTTCCACCGAGTTGCTACGTCTCGACAGGGATTTCACGCTGATGGCTGAGTTCACTCCGAATCAAAAAGGCGGCGCGTTAGTTGCAAAAAACATGCCCCAAGGGAAATGGGTTCCGGATTCCAAAGCGCTCTTCGTTCGCAATGAAAAGCTCGTCTATGAAATTGCCGGACTCGGAAGCTTGGAAGGGAAAACCAAATTGAAAACTGGCGAGAAATACACCGCCGTGGTTGTTTCTGAAGCGGGTCGCGTGACGATGTATCTCAACGGCAAACATGAAGCCGTTAAGGAAAAATTCACTGTGGCGGATCCACAGAACGCGGTGTTTCAAATCGGTCTGGCTTCAGACACTCTAACAGAAAATTTCGACGGTAGGATTTCCGGAGTCCGTTTTTGGGGTCGGGGTCTGAATGGTAAAGAAATCTACGATTTATCGAGAGGAAACGCGCAAACGGTCAACACACCGGATTTGAATTGGACACCGGATTCGAAGTTGATTAAGCCCAAGCCTGGTGAAATCCCCGGCCATCCCATTCGTCTGACGTTGGAAATTTTAAGTGATTTCAACATGCACCGTTCGGTGGTGCAGCCGCTTGCGCTTTCGGATCATCAAGCGCTGGTCAAAGCTTGGGGCAAAGATAGCATAGCGCGAGGGAAAACGGTTTACATGCAGCTTTGCGTGACCTGCCACGGCACTTTGGATCAACCGGGTTCACTTCCGACCGCCCCACGTTTCCATCTCGGAGATCTCAAGAACGGCTCCGATCCCTACCGCATGTTCCAAACTTTGGAAAAAGGCTACGGCCAGATGATGGCGATGCCTCAATACACCACCGCCCAGAAATATGATGTGATAAATTACATCCGCGAGGAGTTCATGAAGGGCAAAAACGACAAGCTCTACACCGCGGTCGATGACACATACCTCGCTTCCTTGCCACGCGGCATGAGTCAACTCCAGGAACAAGCTCGTGAGGAAAAAGAACCTCAATACCTTCTGCAAGATTATGGCAACGCCCTGTTCTGGACGCTTCAAGTTGATCAAGGAAACATCGCGCAAAAAGGCTTGGCCGTTCGTTTGGATCAAGGCGAAGGCGGCATCTCCAAAGGCAATGCATGGATGCTTTACGAACACGACACGATGCGGGTCGCCGCGATCTGGACAGGAAAAGATTTCGTTAACTGGAAAGGCATCGGCTTCGATGGCTCACACGGCACGCACACAAGCATCGTCGGGGATAAACATTTCACCTTCCCCAACGAGCCAGCATGGGCAAACCCGGAAACTGGCGATTTCAAAGATTTGCGTATCCTCGGTCGCGACAATCTTCCTTACGGCCCGCTGCCACGCAGCTGGGTGCATTTCAAAGGCATGGAAATGCACGGAGCGGATCCTGTGATTCGCTACTCAATCGGCGATTGCGAGATTCGAGAAATCCCTAAGCTCGCTGGCGAAAATGTTTTCGAGCGCTGGTTCTACTGTGGACATAGTAGTAAAGAATTGAAACTGCGTCTCGATGACAAACAGGTTCACGTCATTCCCGCAAGCAAGACGCCGTTCCAATTCGGCGTTCGTTACCAAGCCGGCAAAGTCGAGGTATTCGATCTCAAAGCTCCGGCCACAGCCGCGCAGCCAGCCTCGAAACGATTCGGGATCACTCTAACAACTCAGATCAAATCCAACCCAGCTGAAGGCGCTTGGGTGGTCGATACTTTTGAAACGCCAGTACCCAAAGACAATCCATGGAACTCATGGATGCGGACCTCTGGATTCGATTTCTTCGAAGGCGGCAAAAGCGCGGCGATCTGCACCTGGAATGGCGAGGTTTGGATTGTCGATGGCATCGATCAGAGCCAAGGCGAGTTGAAATGGCAGTTAATTTGCACTGGGCTTTTCCAACCACTCGGCTTGAAAATTCGCGATGGGAAAATTTTTGTTAGTTGCCGCGACATGATCGCTTTGCTGCATGATACGAACGGCGATCGCGAAACGGATTACATCGAAAATTTCAACAGCGACCACCAAGTCACCGAGCACTTCCACGAGTTCGCGATGGGCTTGCAGGCCGATGCGGAAGGTAATTTCTATTATGCAAAATCCGCTCGTCACGGCAAACCCGCACTCGTTCCTCATCACGGCACTTTGCTGAAAGTGAGCAAAGACGGATCGAAAACCGAAATCCTAGCGAACGGTTTCCGCGCCGCCAACGGCGTGTGCTTGAATCCCGATGGAAGTTTCATGGTCACCGATCAAGAAGGCAACTGGACCCCGAAAAATCGTATCAACTGGGTGAAACCGAAGGGCAAAAATGTTTTTTACGGTAACATGTGGAGTTACGACGACAGC
The DNA here is from genome assembly GCA_021298895.1 of Luteolibacter sp. Taxonomy (GTDB): domain Bacteria; phylum Verrucomicrobiota; class Verrucomicrobiia; order Verrucomicrobiales; family Akkermansiaceae; genus Luteolibacter. The sequence goes on along the minus strand of JAJTHK010000168.1, from coordinate 3,211 downwards.
ACCGATGAATCGGATGCCGCGATGAAACAACCGCTCTGCTGGATCACAAACAGTTTCGATCGCTCCCCCGCCGAGCTGCTCTGGGTGCCAGAAAACTCCGCATGGAAAACCCTGCGCGGATCCCTGCTCAATCTTTCCTATGGCGAAGGCAAAATCTACACGGTGCCCTTTGAGAAACAAGGTGAGGAAGTGCAAGGCGGCATGAGCCCGCTCGGCATGAAAGCGTTACCCACTGGAATCATGCGCGGACGCTTCAGTCCGCTGGACGGCCAGCTCTACGGCTGCGGGATGTTTGCATGGGCCGGCAACCGTCAGCAACATGGTGGATTCTATCGCATCCGCTACATCGATCAACCCGCCTACCAACCCGTTGCACTCAGCACTCAAAAAGGCAAGGTCACGATCGGATTGAGCGATGCAATCAATCCCAAAACCATCACCGATCTTTCCACATGGGAAGTCCGCGCATGGGATCTCCAACGCACTAAAAATTATGGCTGCAAACACCTCAACGAACGTGTTTTGAAAATTTCCAAAGGCGAAATTTCAGCCGATAACAAAACCATTACGTTGGAAATCCCCGAACTCGCACCGACATGGGGCATGTCGATTAAGATGAAACTCATCGGCTCCAAAGGCGAAGCCATCGAACGCGAAATCCACAATTCCATCTTCACCCTCGATTGATCTAACCGTTTTATGAGAAGCATCACCCTCACCCTCGCCTTTGTTTTAAGTTTTATCCCCACGATTAAAGCAGAACCCGAAACGAAAAAAATCGGTTGGTTCGAGCCGGTGGTGAAAGACATCGAAGGCTGGAAGGTTTCGGTCGATCCAAAATTACTCGAAGGTGAACACGCCAAGAATGGAGAGCTCGCTTTGAAAATGTTAGCGAATCATTTGCAGCGCATCATCATTTTGATGCCTGAAAAGCAACTTGCCGACATGCGTAAAATCGGAATCTGGATCGAGCATAAACATCCCGAGTTGGGCAACATGCAATATCATCCAGGTGCGAATTGGTTGGCTGGAAAGGGTTATCATCCAGACCTCGTGAAAAAAGTTCACATTCCCGTCGCCAGCCAGATGTTTTCCAAGAAGAACATGCTCAAACAACCCGCCGTAATTCTTCACGAGCTCGCTCACGGTTATCACGACCAAATTTTAGGGTTTGAACACAAAGGCATTCTCGAAGCCTACCAAGCTGCCAAGCAACGCGGTGATTATGAAAAAGTCCTGCACGTCAACGGAGGCGAAACCAAACATTATGCCCTAACCGATCACAAAGAATATTTCGCTGAAGCCACCGAGGCCATGCTCTATCGCAACGACTTTTATCCTTTCGTCTCCTCTGAACTCAAACAGCACGATCCAAAACTCCATACACTGTTAGAAGAAATTTGGCAGCCACAGGCAAAACCATGAAGATTCTATTCACTCTCGCACTCGCGCTGGGATTGCTTCAACCCGCAATTGCTGAGAGCATTCGCAAACCGAATGTGATTTTGATCATGGCGGATGATCTTGGTTATCAGGATCTCAGTTGCTACGGCCATCCATCAATCAAATCTCCTGTCCTTGATCAACTCGCCAAAGATGGCATCCGCTTAACTAACTTTCATTCTGGAGCAACCGTATGCACGCCCTCACGTATGGCTTTGCTTACAGGTGCATATCCTGTGAGATCTGGATGGACTCAAGGTGTCGTTGGTTTCCTCATGGGCAATAAAGACGGCTTGAATCCCGATGCGCTCACCATCGCCGAAATCTTTCGCGACGAGGGCTACGCCACAGGTATTTCCGGGAAATGGCACATCGGGCATCTCCCAGAAACCCGTCCGCATCGCCAGGGTTTCGAGAGCACATTTTACTGCCCCATGAGCAACAACCAACTCAAAGAAATTTGGCGCAACGATGAAGTCGCCATCAAAGATGTTGATAACCGCCACTTCACCGAACATTTCCATACCGAAGCCCTGCGCTTCATCCGCGAAAATCAGGAGAAACCTTTCTTTCTATACCTCCCCCACACCGCTCCGCATTTTCCAGTCCAAGCGCATCCGGATTGGAAAGGAAAATCGAAGTTCGGCGAATACGGGGACGTCGTCGAAGAACTCGATACCCGCACGGGTGAAATGCTGAAATTGTTAGATGAACTCAAGCTCAAAGAAAATACCATCGTCATCTTTACTTCAGACAACGGAGCGCAAGGTGGAGAGAAGGCGAGCAATCTACCCTTGCGCGGCAACAAGTGGAGCCCACTCGAAGGCGGCACGCGGGTGCCAGGCATCATCGCTTGGCCAAGCAAAATCCCACCCAACCAAACCAGTGATGCATTAACAGCAGCCATCGATCTACTTCCCACTCTTTGCCGAGCTGCTCGGATCGATCTCAAAAAACACTCGCAAAACAAACCTATCATCGATGGCATAGATGTATGGCAAACCCTAACAGGGAAATCCACACAACACGCCCGCACCGAGCTCCTCCATTGGCATGGAAAATCCGCCCAACCCCAGGCCCTTACCCAAGGCGATTGGAAATTTTTCCCCGATCAACGCGATACTCTAACAAAAGCCGACCCCACCAAAAAACCCGAAGGTCCAAACGCCCCTGCCCTCTACAATCTCAAAGAGGACATCGCCGAATCCAAAGACCTCAGCCAACAATTTCCCGAGAAAGTCGAAGCACTGAAACAACGCCTTACCCAGCTCGTCGAGGAACTCAACTCCAGTGCTAAATTGAAAATCACCACGCCGTAGCCACGATCATCGATCGCCATCTTCCAAGAAAGTTGGGGTCGCCTGACCTCAGTCGACCCAATTTCAAAACCTCAGGAGCGCCGACGCCCTTGTCGGCAAGACCACGCTGAATCCGCAATCTTCCCTTAACTTTTTTTAACTGCTAAACTTATTAACTGCCAGGCAAACTTATTAACTGCCAGGCATACATATGACTTGCGGATGCTTTTTGGGGCTGGTAGGGTGTCGCTGTGAATAAGGTAAAAGTTGATAAACAAAGGGATTTTGAGGAGAAAAAGGTGTGGTCTCCTCTGGAGTTGGCGGAGATGAAAACTGGGCGTAGGTTGGGGCAGATTCGGCGTGCTAAAGGGTTCTCAGGGCGCAAGCGGATGCGTATGACGGATGGCTCGGCGTGCTACCACGTGATGTCGAGGGTGGTGAATGGCGAGTTTTTACTCGGTTCGATTGAG
>JAJTHK010000181.1 GCA_021298895.1 Luteolibacter sp. | reverse complement strand
GAAACCAAAACAATAACAAAGACTCCCGAAGACCAGACAAGGACATTAATAAATCTGACAATTTACTGGCAACATAAAGGAGACCACTTCAATGGACCGAGGATGAAATCGCGAGGCTGGGAAAATCCACAGACAAGGAACTGGCACATCAGCTCGGAATAAATATGTAATCTGTGACCTCAAAAAGAAGAAAATTGGGGATCCCCGCAAATCATGGTGTTGATCGCAGCTCTGGTAAATAGACACCGGCGATATTAGCTAGATTGGGTAAAGAACCTCTTCAGATAATAGCAGATGAAATCGGCGTTTCACGGGAAGCAGCAAGACAGAAGTGTGTAAAACTCGGAATTAAGGCGAGCCATGGCAGGAAGTGAATCAAAATGGAATGGAGCGTTCGTTCATATATTGCCAATAATTATCAGCCACAAATTCGATGATCTTCTTGGGGTTTGAATTTTCAGCCTTCAATCCTTTCAATATCTTGGTCTGGCGTTGCAGATCATTTTTCAAATCAAACATGATTCCTGCTGGTTTCGGGAGCTCTGGTATAAACGGATGCACAAAGCGCCTCAAGGGGCCGTATTGCGGCTCACGAATCAGGCTATTCGTGCGTAGTTTCATATCCGCAATCTGCTCTTTGAGCACGGCACAGTAAACCTTGAGTTTTTCATCTCCCGCACTGGCGAGATTGCCTGCTTCCTCACCCAACCATTCCATTTCAATCTGCAACAGCTCGCGCAAATTGCCTTCCGCGTAGGCGCTAGTCAGACGCTTCATCCATACTTCTTTATGATCCTTGAGTGAGGCATCCGTTTCCAGATCGGGATGCAGCGCTTTGGCGAGCTGTTTGTAGAGCGACTTGAGATCACGCTTTTTGGCTTCTTCTATCTCTGCTTGCATGGCTGCCTTTTCCTTTTGCGCCTTAGTTTGCTTGCGCGGGCGGCTTTGCTTCCGAGAATGATTGGCTGCTGCTGCGGCACGGAAGCGCTCTTCCATCTGACGCTCCAAATCGGCGGGATTCATATTTGGATCCAGATCCGATAGATCGAGATCAAGTCCTGATTTTTTGGCGACGCTTTCCAGTAAGCTACGCATGAAATCAAACCCTTCAGCAGCCTCCGCATCCAGCAATGCTTGATCTTCGGGAGGATGCAGTTGTTCAAGAATCTTTTGCAGTTCAGAGACATCTTCTTCAGAAATCCCACAGGGATCAGATAGCAATTCATTGACTAATTCCTCCACCAAATCCTTAAGAGAATTGATGCGTTTTTTGCTGAGCTTGATTCCATGCATCGCTTCTGCGACATGAAATACGAGATCACGATTGGCTCGGTTGAGATCTTCGAGCAGTGGCATGATGTCACGAATCACCACCGCCATAAGATCATCCAACTGCTTCTGTTTGCGTTGATGTTTCACACGTTCGTCTTCGAGCTTTTTCATGACCTTGTTGAACGCGATTTGTGCGGAACTAAGAACCCCAGCTGTATTCTTGGTGATCACGAGACCGCTTTGAGCAGATAGTTTATTTGTAGGTTGTTTAGGCATGAATTTGATGATGTAGAGCGGTGAATTTAATGAACCGTATGCTTGCCCTTCGGTCTGGGCAGTGTGACGAGACGCTCACGTCCCCATCCTGTTGCACTAATTACATTGTAAAGTCCCAAATGATGTTTTTTGAGATTACTGAAACACAAATCCATTTTACGTTCGATCAGAGATCTACGCCAACCGCGCGGTTTGGGTCCGGCAAAAACTTTTTCCAATATATCCGACCGCTCGCGAGCTACCGCATGCAGGTTCAAGGGCTTTTTTGCGGCATAACGTGCGCGTATCCATTTCTTGATATCCATGATTCAGTGGAGTGATTTTACAATTTTACGGAATCAGCGAAAACAAAGTTCATGTGCCGCAGCATTTTTTGAATTTATTACCGCTACCGCAGGGGCAGGAAGCATTACGCCCGACACCGTGGAAAGGCGATTTGGGCATCATGTTGGCGGGAATCTCGATTCCTTGAGCTCTGAGTCTCTGGGCAAAGTGATAATCCGGTATTGCATCCGATAAGCGGTTAGATGGCTTTTTATGACCAAAACAACACCATGTTTGCATGTGGGATATGATGTCGTCCAAGGGTTGGAATTTCTCCAAAAATCTTGGATCTCCACCCGCCATAGCTCGATTTTCGATGTCTTCAAAATCATCATAACCCCAGTCACACAAATCATCTTCAAAAGCTTTATAAATATCAGGCAAGAGATTTAAGAAGCCTAACTTTCCACTCATTGAACATAAGACGTCCCAAACATGAGTGTATTCCCGCTCTAACTTTCCCTCAAAAAGTTCTCGAAAGTAATTTTCTACGTCTGCCAGCTTGATTTTTCCGAAAGCAACTAATGCAGAAAGCGCGCCCAATCCAGCACAACCCCGCGCGTATTCATCTGCTGTGGGATCTTCGATTAACTCTTTGATAGGTTTCAGGTCTCCATCGTAAACGCATGCCAAAATACGGTGCATGTCTTCGATAACTGAATCGCCGAACAAATCAAAGGGGATTCCGTTATCGGAGCGCAATATATTGAGCAACGGGCGATATGCACGTGTTTCTTTGAACTTAGCCAAAAGAAATGCGGAATGTATGCAGCGCATGTCTTTTAAGGTTCCGTTATAATTCTCAGGAACTGCGCAAGCATCCTCTAAAACGCCGATAAGATGAGGAATCATTTCGTCTTTGCGACCAATGATTTCCTCTAATGTTTTCTCAGGCAGTTCTTTGGTTACGCTGTTGTAATCAAGCTGAGAAATAAGTTCGGTTGGAGATGCGGCCATGTAGGATGTGTGGCGGGTATGTTTCAAAATCCTTTAAAAAGCGTTAAAGTGGTCGCCTAGAAAATGTTTGAGATTCCACTTGCTGGTGGTGCTCAGTGTGCGCTCGAGGCAGATGAAAAATGGACGTTCGCCGTTGTCGGAGAGTTCTCGGAGGCGTTTGATGGTGGCGTCTTGGATATTTTCGTTCCATGCGAGACAGACGAAAGCGGTGCGGCGTGGATCGCGAACTTCGAAGACGGTGTTGTTCGTAAAATCCTCGCGGCGGGTGCGGGTGTAGTGGAGCTGGAAGCCGTTTTTGAGAAGCACTTCGTCGAATACAGCTTGCTCGCCGTTGGGGTCGAGGGTGAGGAAAAATGCGGCTTCCTTCTCTTCGATATATCGACGCAGCGCAGCGACGTTTTCGGCTTCGTCCGCTCCGGGATCGGGCTTGAACTCGCAACGTGGAAAGTTGGATTTTTGCAAACGATAGACTTTAAAGCCCGCGTCGGGAATCGGCTGAGGGTTGGCGCCATAGCCTTGGATGATGCGGTTTGCTCTTTGGATAGTAATATCGCTGATTACACGGAAGCCTTGAGCATGTGCGGGACTGGACGCTTCAATGACTTCAGGAAGCTGTATGCAGATAAATTTTCTTGTTCCACCGTCTTTTTTATTTTGCTCGATTACTGCCTGACAGGTTGTCCCGCTTCCTGCAAAGAAGTCTAGAATCAGGCAGTCTTTATCCCCTGCGATCTCCAAAATTCTTTGGATTAGTCTAACGGGCTTTGGAAATTGAAGGACAACTTCATCGGAAAATAACACTCTAAGATCTGACGTGCCTTGTTGCGTGTAAAAATTCTCAATAATAGAAAATGGCTTTTGGCCACGTTTTTCGCCATCATCTTTAATGAGGTATTGCTTGTATGATATTGACCAGCCTTCCGCTGTCTTCACGAAGACAATTCCATTATCTAAAAAAGTTCGATCAACTCTATCTTGACTCCACCACCATTGCCGTTTGGGGTAAACTTGTGTTCCGTCTGGTGCAGTAATTGAAAACCTCAACTTTTCCCTAGCATCCATACTTTTGGTAGCCTCCAAGGGCTTGAGACGATAAGGTCCTTTCGTCTCAATAAATTCATCCTTGTATTTGTAGTATCGCTTCTCGACCTCTGGATCCGGCGGTAGCCAGAATTCGTCTAGAGCTTCTATATCTCTAGCATAAAGAAGACAGTATTCGTGTTGCCGCACAGCAAATCTCTCTTTGGCTCCACCACCGTAGGATTTTTTCCAGACAAATGACTCGATGAAATTTTCTTCCCCAAATACCTCATCTAACAACCTTCGGATATTTTGAATTTCGTGGTCATCTACGGAAACAAAAACTAGGCCATCCGAAGTCAGTAGTGATTTAGCTACCAATAACCGCGCGTGCATCATCGACAACCAGTCCGAGTGATACCGCCCCGAAGTCTCCGGATTGCTTTCCATCTGGACGCCATTTTCCGCCGCGCCGGTTTCTTCCCAATACTTCGGTTTATCCTTCCTGTAATTATCTCGGTAAATGAAGTCCTTGCCCGTGTTGTAAGGCGGATCGATGTAGATGCATTTCACCTGTTCGCGGTAAGCGTTGAGAAGGAGTTTAAGTGATTCGAGGTTTTCGCCTTCGATGATCATGTTGCCATCAGCCTTATCGGGATTGACGGAGCGGGCTTCGTCATAAACGAGGGTGGCGGTGGTGGGGGTGAATGCCTCACGTTTGGAAGCGGCTTTGCCATACCATTTGAATTCATAGCGTTCGGTTTCGTGAATTTCGTTGGGCTCAACAAGTTGGCGGAGTTCGTCTGGATTCAAACGTCCTTCGTTGGTGAAAAGATCTGGAAACAGCCGCTTGAGTTCCGCCAAGCGTTCGGCGCGGACATCAGGTGTTAGAGGAAGGATGTCAGAGAGAGTTTCGGAAGTTTCTTGAGACATGAAAAGATCAGGCTGGTGGTTGGAAAACGGATAAAAGCGTCAAGAGATGAGGATGTGAAAGCGAGTCTAGAAAAGTTTTTGGAAAATGTAACGCGTAGCAACGGGGATCAAATTTTTGATTGCCGCGTAGAATTGCATCAAAGGCTTTTTTGCAAGCTTCTGTGTTTTGTGGAACTGGCAAATTCAGTAATGAAAGAAGTAGCCCTTCCACGCACGGCTCAGAAACCACCAACTGATAACGAGCTGACAAAGCTTTCTTTTTGGCTTTATCTGAAAGAGGTTTGTCAGCATCGAAAAAGACTACCGTTCTGTCGTAACTTTTCCGACGCAGTGCTAATTGGATGATGTCATCCGGCGACCCGCCGCGTGCATTGAAAATTGAAACACAGACACCGCAATCACGTGCATAGATGGATTTCAGATGCTTGCAGAAAGCTTCCTCCGTGAAGCCCTCGCAAACGATCTGCGCGGTAGCGCGGGTCGTGCGAGGTTTAAGCTTATAGGGATTGCTACGCGACATTTGATTCTAAGGGAGTGATGGAATGCCGCCATAAGCGCCTGCGTGATATTTTTCGTAAATGTTGTCCACGTTGCGGACACCTTTTACGGAATCGAGTCGATACGCGGTGGAATTGAGTCGATCGTCTTTTTCCACAAAATAGATTTGGTATTTGTGGAGTTTATCACGCAGAAGGTAATCGGTATGGAACGTAGCGATCAGTTGCGCGCCCTTTGGGTTGGTAGCTGGATTGAAGAAAAGATCAATGACGGCAGCGACCATGTGCGGGTGGAGACCGGATTCCAGTTCGTCAATGAAGGCGATACCTCCAGATTGAAGAACGGGCAAAAGATGCCGGAGTAAGACGAAGAGAGCTTGGGTGCCTCGTGATTCTTCATACAATGCCCTGATATAGTCCACTCCATCAAGGTGATGAACAGCTAACGGAAGAGAAAAATTCACCTCTTTACCATCGGGCGTGACGCTTTTGGTTTTCTCAACGTGTATCTTACGAAGACCCAGATCGAACCCAGCCATCAAATCGGATACAGAGTTGAGAAATTCCGGTTGCTCTCCATAAAACTCGGCTGCGCGAAGCATGTTGACCATTTCCGCATCATGTGTCGGCATTCGCCCTTGGAAATTCAGATTGCAGTGGAAGGAATCAAAAAAGGGACGCAGTGCCAGAGCAAGCTCGTGTTCTTGTAATAACGCTGAGGATAACCACGAAGCATTTTCACGCAAAGGGACGTGTGCGGAGGGCCCAATATCTTGAGATTTAAATTCATAATCCTGTACCTCATCGTTCCATGTCCTCTCGAAAAGGTAGCTGAAACGTGTTTTTTTCCTGAGTAAGGCCTCGTGTAAAACGCGATTTTTAAGGACGCTTAGCTCGTAGCGGTACTCTCCCGCATTATGCACGAAATCGAGTGAAATAATGGTTGGTTTGAAGGCTGTAGGAGGAAGGAAAGCAAAGGGTTCGCAAAGCAACGCGGAACCTGGCTTTGCTCGTGCTGATTCGATGATGAACCATGAAAGAAAGCTCAGAGGTTTTAGCAGATTGGTTTTGCCAGAAGCATTCGCCCCAAACACACCGATAACCGTGTTGAGGCGATGCCCCGCCTCGGTCTCAACCAAGCCGGGTCGAAAACCTGCTTGAGGTGAAACGGTGAAGTCCACAACAGATTCCTCACGAAAGGAATAAAAGTTCTGAATGACGTATTTAAGGATCATTACTTGCGAAAAGTGGCATAATTTTGACGGTTTTCAACAATAATTAACATAATAAGTCGGTTTTACTGTGTGCTAGTGGCTTCTTGCAGAGTGGCGCCGAAGCTGTTCTGCGGGGCAAAGAAGCCCATGGACGAGGGCTTGTCGCCGTATGATTTTTCATCCTCACGCAAACTTGGATCGAAGCGGGTGACTGGAGCCTGATAGAGCAGCGTGGTGTTCGCAGAGATACCGAGAGAATGGAAATGCTTGATCGCACACTGTATCTTGACCTGCTCTTCAGGCGTGAGTTGTTCCATGCGATCCGTGGATTTCGTCTCAACAACGAGGTGTAATTCAACTTCTTCGTTGTCACGCAGACCTTGGTGCGAGATGACGAGACCAAAGTCCGGCGTGTAAGTGGTGGTGCCGCCTTTAAGGGATGGAACTGGAATTTTATACCAATCCGGGAGCTTGAGAAGAGCGCGGACGCGGGGGTGGCGATCTGCCTCGTTGGCAAAACGCCACTCTGGCTGTGAGTCCGAATCAAGGATGGCGTGATCATAGATCCCGTGGTTCGGAGTCGCCACAGTCTGGCGGTAGGTCTCGATGACATCTTTAAAAAGATCCAGCCCGTAGGCCTCGCCTGTGGGCGTGTAGTCAATGGTGCGCACCATTTCGTTTAGCGCGATGCGATTGATGTGTTCCGTGGCGAGATGAATGTAGCGCGGCGGATTGCGCACAAGCTGATCGAGATTGGTGATGTTTTTAACGATTTCGACAATGGAAGGATAGGCGAGCGCGGTGTTTTCCGAGAGTTCCTCGATCAGATCCAAGGCAGCGAAGTCCGCGGCAAGGCGCACTTTCTCACTGCCCGAACTGGTGGCGCGCGCTTCCTTGTCTGCTGAGAGTGATTCTATTCGTGTGAGTTCGATTTCAGCCTCGTAATGTTGGAGCGTGATTTCATTGAGTTTATCCACGCACTCGCGAATAAGCGTAGGCTCATCAAAACTCACACTGTAATCCGTGCGCTGTGCCAGGCGTTTCCAAAAACGTTGAAAAGGCTCGCTCTCGAATTTCGCGCGGTTGAGTTGTACTTTCTTTCTGGCTGGAGGTTTTCCCTTGTGAGAATGGCGGGTTGGCACATGGCTTCGCAATTCGGATTGATACTGAGTGACAAAGGTCTGGTAACTTTCATTCGGAATCACCGTAAGTAGATTCACTTCCTCACCCTCAGGAGTTGTGTCGTCATCGTAAATTCTCTGGCCGGATTGATTGCGACAAATACGAAGGCCGCGTCCGATTTCCTGACGTTTTTTGGTATCTGAAAAAGTTTGGTTCAAAGTGGCGATGTTGAAGACATTCGGGTTATCCCAGCCGACACCGAGCGCGGAGTGAGAAAAAATAAACTGGCGTGGATTATCGAACGCGAGCAGCGCCTCTTTGTCGCGGAGAATCTCATCGTAGATTTCGCGCTGCTTGGCCATTGAGTTCTCATTGTCGGTGAACTCACCTGTGCTGGTTTTTGCAAAGTAATATGCCTGGACCTCGTGAACAAAACCGGCAGGTGCGTCTTTTTTGTAGAAGTCGCGGTAAGCCTTGGGGAACTCCTCGAGGAAAAGCACTTTGATGATGCCGTCGGCTTCCATGTAATTGGCAACACGATCGATGAATATGAGAGAAAGAGGCTTTATCCCAAGAGGTTTGAGTTTATCGACTTTTTCAAAATGACGGTAGCATAGCCAATAAAGCTGTTGGCGGAAAATTCCCTTCACGTCACCGGTGACGGTACGCGGTGATAACTCAACCCCGTTGTGAAACTTAACCATCGCATCTCCACCACGCAGCCCCTTGGCGCGGATTTGTGAGATTTTAAAATCACGGTAGGAAATGTTATTGGTAGCATCTTCAAGTGAATCGCCATCTTTGAGCCATTTCGTTTCCGCATATTTGTAACCCGTTGCCATTTGTCGCCAAGCTTTGAGCTTCGCTTTGGGAGAACCTTTGCCAGTTTGAATCTCGACGAGTTCAATTTTGAGAGTCGCTTCATCATTGATTTCAGCTACTGAAAGAACCTCGATTTTTTTGACGAGTCGTTGATTGTATGCCTCGAATGGAGTGAGCCGGTAAATGAGATTACGAACGACCTTGTGAGTGGCGGAGTAGCGGAGACGTGCCACTGGATCGAGGGTTGCGAGGCGTGGACTTATATTATCAGTGTCCATACCCTCTTGTGGTTCATCCATAATGACAATGGGACGGACTTTTGCCAGTGCCTGCCAGTAGGAAAGACCATCAGGTGAATCGTCCCGATCCTTACGGTTGATAATGTTATCATCCGCGCTGAAAGAATGCGTCGTCATCACCATGACTTGCAAATCGGTGCCTTCGATGAAGCGTTTTACCTTTGTTAGTTTTTTACTATCGTATTCAAAGCCGTGGAGGGGAATATTGTATAGCCGTTCTAGTTGTGGGCGAAACGATTCGATGGTGTCCAGCACGCCCTCGCGGATCGGCACGGAAGGAACGAGGATGATGAATTTGGTGAAACCATATTCGCGGCAGAGTTCATAGATGGTCCGCAGATAGACCAAAGTCTTGCCTGTGCCAGTCTCCATTTCGAAGCAGTAATCAGGGTGAATACAGACATTGGCCTCACCGTGCAAAATGCCGTTTTCAGCAGAGATTTTCTCGACATTGGCTACAATTTCTTGGCGGCTAAGCTCAAGACGGTTCGGGTAGCAGTCTCCGTTCATTTCGAGCCCGAAATAGTTGCACTGCTGCCCATCAAACAAACGAAGAGCTGCGTCGATCGCTTGTCGTTGATATGGGAGTTCTTCGAGTTTAAACGACATGGAGGGGCGGAATTGCGATGGATTGATTGGAGATTAAATAATGGGGCTGTACTAGCTAAGCGAGGAAAAATCGCATAGTTAGACAAGCCAATGTATCAACGAAAAAGCCGACTTCCAGCTCGAAAACAAAGCGAGCTCATTAAACTTTTTGTAGCAGGTGTGACGGCACGTGCGGCGGCCG
>JAJTHK010000108.1 GCA_021298895.1 Luteolibacter sp. | reverse complement strand
TGCTCGCAGTCATCCCCTTCGAAGAGTTCGAATCCCTCAACGACGCCTTCGATTATTACCGGGATAATCGCGAAAAATCCGTGAAACTCATCACGACTGCACGCCCTGTCCAAGAATAGCCCAGCCAAGCAAACGCCCTGGTTAAAGGAAGCGAAGAATGCCACTGCAGCATGTAGCTGCTTAATATCTTCCCGTGAAACGGGCACTCTGCATGGCCGGAGAGCAACGTAGGCAATGCCCTTCGTAGCTTTAGCGAAGTAGGGCTGGCGTGAAATGAGAAAAATACGTCGAAGCGCATTCCGCAGGGACGTAACGCAGCGTAGTCAACGCCATAGCCGCTGTAGCGGCGTAATCAAGACGGCACCGCCGCATTCCGCTTGGTGGTGCACCGCACCACAATCCCTCTCGTTCCGCGCCATTGACGTATCGCAAACCCAGTTCCATCTTCCCCGCGTCCTCATCATGCTCCTCATCAAAATCGCATTGGCTTTATTTATCATCGTCTGGCTTCTGTTGGGTGCGTGGATGTTCATTAAGTATGAACGACTATTCGGCTATCATCCCGATGATCCTGCCGAGACACCCGGTGCTCGCACACTCAATCTCACACAGATATGGTCATGCTGGTTTGGGATTTTGGTAATTATGGGATATTTCTTATTTAGATAAGATAAGAAGAAGCCCCTCACTTTCCAAACAACTCCGGATATTTCTTGCTGATCAACTCTTGATCCTTATCTAACAATTCATTCAAACGCTTCGGCTGATCTTGTGGGCGAGTGCCTTTCTGATTGATGCGGTTCATGAGGCTCCAGTTGCGTGATTTTTTATCATTTTCAGGATCGGCTGGTTCTTGAGCGGGTTCGTCATAACGAGTGAAATCGATGACCTGTTCTTCACTGTTTGCTTTCCAATCTCTAAGCAATGCGAGACGGAAATCTTTATTCATGAACCAGCGGATTTCTTTATCAGCTTCGGAAGCCCTGATGCCGCAGCCGCGGTGAACAAATTGGTAATTGATAGCATCGTTGTTTTTATAATGCGCGCGCCACAATTCACCGAACTCGCCTTGGGTGATGAGTTTCGTATCTGGCCAACGTTTGCGTATGCCTGTGAGCCATTGCTCCAATCCATCCATCCCGTTGCGTCCGCCGTAGCCGTAGATTTTCCGCCCTTCAACCAAACACATTTCCCAGCCATTAGTCACCCAAGCAAACCCGTTGCGTTTGAATCCATCATCAAAATGCGAACTGGTGGCAGCGAACATCGCTTCCAAACCACGCTCTGTGCCCATATCCAGCAAGGTTTCGATAGGCCCAACTCCTTGTCGGCTGCGCCATCTCTCGTCGTTCACTTTTTTAGAACCCGCAATTCTCGCTGCTAAAAAATCCACCGTCCAACCATCGAGATTCACGCAATCGATCAAATCTTTTTCGCTCTGGGCCGGTTTGCAAAAATGTTCACGCGATGGATAGTAAGGATAACAGATAGAGCCTTCGCCATCGCCGTTATCCACCGCATACTGGCTCCAGATGTTTCCTTGGCAAACGTGGATGCCTTCTACTTCGGCTAGGTATTTCAGATTGTCCGCAGATAAAAACCCTGCCACGACGCTTTTGGGTCTATATCCCCCTCCGACGATTTCAGAAACCCGTTTCAATCCTTCGTGCAAATCGCGATTCACCTGTTCGCGACTATTATACATGTTAGAAAAATATGCGCCCGGGATGAAAGTGATCTCATCGCCAAATTTTTTCTGATAAGTGACGACTAATTCTCTGAGCTCTCGATAACTTTGGCGCTCATCATGCAAAGCCAACCAGCTAAATGCCCACGTGATTTTCGCACCGGGCCAGGCTTTATCAATGGCTTCTCGAAAAATCCGCGCCTCAGCTGGAGTGTGGATTTCTGATTCGTCTGGCCCGTGCGACGTATCGCGCGTCACTTCAATTTGCTTTACTCGGACAATGGTATTCAGAGTCAGGAAACGTCCGCCCATGAGTTCATTCTTGGAGCTTTTAATCTCTTCGGCAGTGCCTATCTCAACCATTCCAAGAACAGCCATCGCCAAACACAGCATTTTACCCATCCATTGATACCCATTCATCTATTTGAAATACGAACATCTTCTTCATCAACTATCACCGTTGGATGAGGCGTTTTGCCTATTGGCGATATGTGAACTAAATTACGGCTTCGCCATCTTCAAAAATGCTTCAGCGTAGCGCTTTCCAAGAGCACGATAATCAGCAGAGTCGTAGTGGAGTTGCTTTTTCCCGAGATCGGCAGAACTAACGAGGACAGCATTTGGGGTCTTCTTCGCGGTTTCAGCCAGCGCGACATTCACTTCATCGTGCTTGCCGTGGCCGGGAATGACTTCGCCGATCAACAAGGGAACATTTTCCGCACCGAGCTCTTTGCGAAGTTGAGTGATCATCGTTTCGAAGCGTGCGGGATAGGTCGCAACCAATTCGGGTTTCGCATCGGATTCACCTTGATGCCAGAGAATGCCTGCGAGTTTGCCTTGTTTCAAAGCTTCCTTCGCACGCGTGATGGCTGTCGTGTAAAGCGGTTTACCAGGTTGCCATTGATCGAGGGATGAACCACCCATCGCGCAAGGAATAAGGCCGATGGTGGATTTGGGATCGGCTTTAAAAACATCTCGCGCGAACTCCGAGCAAAGCCCCACACCTGCCGCACCTTTATCGAAATGCACGGGGTCTTTGGCCACAACCCATTTCAGATCTTTGGTGAGCATGAAAATGTTAGGGTTTTCAATTTTATCCTGCTCTTCAACTTTTCCTCGACCCGCCATGTTAGATTGGCCGATGAGAAGAAAGAGCTTCATGTCTTTTGGTGCTTCTTGTGCGAAGGCAGAAGCTCCTGCGATCAGAGAAACCATAGCGGTGATCAAAAATTTACGGGTCATGGGTTCACCCTAAGCTTTGTTTCCTGAACTCGGCAAGCTCGGACCACAGCGAGCGGCGGTAACATCAATCAGTGTATTGGACAAATGTTCCAGAGTATGAGACCTTCCCCGCGATTCTCCTCTAAAACAGCCCATGAATTCATCCCTACTCGAAATTTCCCTAGTCTTTGTTCTACTGCTGGCAAACGGCGTATTCGCCATGACGGAGATTGCAATCGTATCGTCCCGCAAAGGTTTACTGCAAACCATGGCGGACAAAGGCAACAAAGGAGCGGCCCGTGCGATCGCACTTTCAGAAAATCCGAATCGTTTCCTTTCCACCGTTCAAATCGGAATCACATTGGTAGGTATTGTGGCGGGTGCGCTTGGCAGCGGAACAGTGGCAACGCGTTTGGCCGAGATAATAGCAGTGGTGCCGTTGATCGGTGATTATGCGCAGCCCGTTTCTCTGGTCATCGTGATCGGTATACTCACTTATCTCTCACTGGTGATCGGTGAGTTGGTTCCAAAGCGTTTAGCCATGAAATTTCCTGAAAGCATCGCTAGCCGCATGTCGGGTCCTATGGCCAGCCTGTCTACGATGGCTTCACCGGTAGTGAGTTTGCTATCTTGGTCCACTGGAGGATTGCTGAAACTTTTCGGTGTCCGGGAGACAGAAGAAAGCGGCATGTCTCGCGAAGAACTCACGGTTCTTGTTAGGCAGGGCATGACCACAGGATCCATCAACGCCAGCGAATCCAGAATGATGCAGGGAGTGATCGGTTTCGAGAAACTGGTCGCTTATGACATCATGATTCCTCGTTCAAAAATTGTATGGATCGAGCAAGACGCGAACCACGAAGATGTTTGGTCTACTATCATGCATAGTACACAAAGCGTCTTTCCTGTTTACCATGAGCGCCGAGAAAATTTGGTCGGTGCCGTCTCGATCAAAGACATCTACGGTCAGCTTGCGGCTGGAAATAAAATTTCATTTTCAGGGATCATGCATCCGCCTTTGCTTGTTCCTGAGACTCAAAGAGCCAGCTTGCTGTTAGAAACATTTCGAAAATCCGGACAAAGGGCTGCGTTCGTTCTCGACGAATTTGGCAGCGTGATTGGCATGGTTACCCTGATTGATTTGATGGAAACGATTGTCGGTGACGTGCCTTCCATGGAGGAACAACTCACTATGCCCGTCAAACAACGTGAAGATGGCAGCTGGTTGATTGATGGGCTTTATGAAATCGAAAAACTCCCTGAACGCCTTGAAGGCTTTCATCTTCCTGAAGGTGGTGGCGATGAATTCCAAACGGTTTCCGGTTGGCTCATGCATGAACTAAAACGTGTTCCAAAAGAAACCGATCGCATCACAGCAGGTGAATGGTCATTCGAGGTGATCGATATGGACAGCACTCGGGTAGACAAAGTGCTTGCAAAAAAAAATGTTTCCGTATCGCCACAGGATTAGATCATTCGGATTTCCACCCAATCTTTTCTGCTTTTTGATTGCCTTTCGGTCAACTTAGGATTGATTCACTTGATTTCAATTATGGACAACTCAGACGAAACTGATCGCAACATCGAGACTCAGCCTAAACGACTAAACGGAGTTCTTGGTAACTTTATTTTCATGAGCCGTTGGCTTCAAGCCCCTCTCTATTTAGGGCTTATCATTGCACAAGCGGTTTATGTGTTCCATTTCCTCGTTGAGCTTTGGCATTTGGTTCAAAAAACCACGAAGATTACTGAGACAGAAATCATGCTTACTGTACTTGGGCTTATCGATGTGGTGATGATCGCGAATTTGCTCATCATGGTCATCGTCGGCGGTTACGAAACGTTTGTTTCTAGGCTTCACCTCAATAAACACCCGGACCAACCCGAATGGTTATCTCACGTAAATGCTGGCATTCTCAAAGTGAAGCTCGCCACCGCTTTAATCGGAATTTCCTCCATTCACTTGCTCAAAACATTCATCGAAGCGGATCGGATCTCGGAAAAAGTATTGATGTGGCAGGTCATCATCCACATGACCTTCGTGATTTCAGCATTGCTCCTCGCATACATCGACCGCCTGACATCTACTGCTGTTCAACCTAAGCGGCACTAAAGATGATTATCAATCTGGTGATGTAACCGATGCTTTTTTGTGTTTCAATTTCGCACGGATGATCTCGATGACCATAGGTAGAATTGAAATGCCGATAATGCCGAAAATGACCAATTCGAAATTGTTTTTCACGATAGGAAGATCTCCAAAGATATAACCTGCTGGCAGTAATGTCCCCACCCATAGGCATGCTCCTGATACATTGTAGAACATGAATTTTTTATAATCCATCGATCCCGAACCCGCGACGAAGGGAGCAAAGGTGCGGACGATGGGAACGAAACGCGCGATGATGATCGCCTTTCCTCCATAGCGTGCGTAAAATTCTGAAGTTTTATCAAGATGACTTTGTTTAATGATTCTCGGGAATTTTTGGATCGCCCAACCGCTGAATTTATTGCCTATCCAATAATTCACTGTATCTCCAAGAATAGCTGCACTTAGCATTATCATTCCGGCAACCCAGACATTGATGCCAGAGTTTGGATCTGCGGAAATTGCTCCAACAGCAAACAACAAAGAATCCCCTGGTAGGAAAGGCGTCACGACCAAGCCCGTCTCGCAAAAAACGATCAGGAACAACAAACCATAAACTAGCGCGCCATAATTGCTCGTGAATGAATTCAGGTGATCCTGTATATGCAGCAAAAGATCGAGTAAGTCTCTAAGGGTTTGGATCATAAAAAAAATTCATTTTTAAGAATGAGAATTCTCCTCATCCTCAGCACCGACGATCATCGAGGTAATCACTCCAGTGGCAAGGATAGCGATAATCACTACGAGAACCGTTAAATTAAACGAATCGCCCAGCCATATTTTAAGCCATTTGGCAGCGAGCATTTTAATTCCAACCAATACCAATATGAGCGAAAGCGCGGGCTTAAGATAACGGAATTTGCTAATCAAACCAGCCAGTGCAAAGTATAACGAACGAAGGCCTAAGATCGCAAAGACGTTACTGGTGAAAACAAGAAACGGATCAGCCGTGATGGCGAATACCGCAGGAATGGAGTCGACTGCGAAAATAAGATCAGTCACTTCCACAAGAATAAGCGCGACAGCGAGCGGAGTGAGCAACCATTTGCCAGCAGGTGAGGCCTCAACGATGGGATCGGGTTTTGATTCAACGCCTGGCTCCGAAGCTTCGCGTGACCATTCACTGCCCGCTCTCACCATAAAATGCTGGCCATGGAAATCTCGAGTGATCGGAAAAATTTTACGTATCCAACGCACCACTGGATTGTTTTCCGGATGTTCTTCTTTTTCCTCCATAACCAGCATTTTGATACCTGTGAAAATCAAAAACGCTCCGAATACATAGAGGATGGGATGAAAGACCTGCACCAGCATGGAACCGAGCCCGATCATCGTGCCGCGCATCACCAAGGCTCCAAGAATCCCCCAGAACAACACGCGGTGTTGATAACGAGCTGGCACCGCAAGTGAGCTAAACACCATAGCGATGACGAAGATGTTATCCACGCTTAGCGATTTTTCTACCACGTAAGCTGTTAGATATTTGGTCGCTGCCAGTTTTCCGGTGTTTACCAGTTTATCGACCGCATCGACAGAGTTCCCGAGGCCAAACCAATGGAGGTCATAAGCAAAATAAACCAGAATGGAAAACGACAAGCCGAGCGAGATCCAAACTGCTGACCAACCAAGCGATTCTTTGAATCCTACAATGTGGGATTTCCTATGAAACACACCCAGATCGAGTGCCAACATGACGAATACGAAACCGATAAATATAACCCATGCCCAAATCATGCGCGGTTTATGGCTGAACTCTTCCGGTATGGCTATTGAAAATTAACCTTTCCAACCGCACTGCCTAGCAGTAGGGATTTCCCCGCATGGATGTAGCGAGCAAGTCTGGCGATAACGCCACCGGGCTGAAAATTTGCCATCTGGTGCTTCATCCTCTATTGATGCTCAGTGCTGCACTTTGTCTTCTCAGCCTAGTCGGCTGGACTGGAGTGATAACGGGCTGGCAGCATTGGCTGACTTTGGTGACGGGTTTGGTTTTCGCTTTTGAACGCACTTGGTTGATGTGGAGAGAAAAATCTCGCGGCAAAGAAAGGCGGCGTTTGATGCTTCATGAAATCATAGCCGTGTTGGTTTTTATCGTCTCGGCCAGCTTAATAATACGCAAATTTTCAGGAGGAGATTATCTTTGGACGAGCTGGCACGTGTTTATCCAGGTGGGTGTTATATTTTCCGGGATCGCATCGATCATCCACCACCAAACCCGCCTTACTGCTCGAGCGTTTCATCCAGGTATGGTGTTGATCGGATCATTTTTCGCCATCATTGTGATTGGGACCTTGTTGTTAAAAATGCCTCGCTGCGTATTACCGGGGGAATCGTGTTCATGGTTGGACGCGGCGTTCACAAGCACTAGCGCGGTATGTGTAACGGGATTGTCCGTACAGAACACCGCGTTATTTTTCAGTCAAACCGGACAAGTGGTTATCTTGATCCTCATCCAAATCGGCGGACTCGGCATCATGACACTGACGTTTTTTGCAGCCGTTGTGCTGTTCGAAGGGCTTTCTCTACATGACCGTTTGTTGTTAGGTAGAATGATTTCTGAAAACAGGCTATCGCGGATTGGAAAGACTCTAACATTTATTGTGCTGTTCACTTTCATCTTTGAGGCTATTGGGGCAGTAGTCCTCTATGCCGGAATGGATGCAAGCATGCCTTGGCGTGAGCGCGCTTTCCATTCCGCCTTCCATGCAGTCTCGGCTTTCTGCAATGCCGGATTTTCAACCTTTCCAGATAACCTAGCTAGTAGCGAATTGAGATCAAACATGACTTGGCAGGTCATGATCATGATCCTGATTGTTTGCGGGGGCCTCGGCTCAATGGTGGTCGAGGATATTTGCGATTGGGGTATGTCACATTATCGCAGGTTTACTGGGAAAGAACAAATTCGCCATCGACTCCGCATCCATACACGCATCGTGCTAGTAGCGACGTGCGTGCTGGTGTTTGGTGGTGGCTTGGTCATTTTAGCAACCGAGTTTGCATTCTGGAATGGCCCCGAAAACGGCGGCAAATTCCTTACCGCGATGTTTCACTCTGTCACAGCAAGAACCGCTGGTTTCAATACGGTTTCCATGAGCGCGATCGGACCTATGACTATCAACGTCCTCATGATTCTCATGATCATCGGCGGTTCGCCAGGCGGCACCGCAGGTGGCATTCGCACAACCGTGGTTGCACTTGGACTCGGTCATCTCTGGAGTCAGTTGCGAATGAGTAAACGCGGCCTGATTGCCTTCAATCGAACCATCCCTGCCGAGTCAGGAGGCCGGGCCTTGGGCTTGATCTTACTCGCTGGAATTTGGCTTATCGGAAATTTCATGCTGTTCCAATATTTTGAAAGTGATAGCGGCATTTCGGATTCTCGGCTTCTTTTCGAGCTGATCAGCGCTTTCGCTACCGTTGGACTTTCGATCGATCTAACATCTCTACTTTCAGACGGAGGAAAAACACTATTGATCGTAAATATGTTCGTAGGAAGGATAGGTTTACTGACCGTCATGGTGACAATGATTCCGCGTGACACCCGCCCTTTTTCAGGAAAACCCCACGAAGATATTCTCCTCAATTAACCTCTGAAACATTATGAGATTCTGTATTATAGGCCTTGGAACTTTCGGCACCCACCTCTCTCGTCAACTCAGCCGTGAAGGACATGAGATTGTTGCCGTAGACAACAATCCCGCACACATCAACCAACTGAAAGACGAAATCGAATTTCTCATTCAGGCGGACTGCACGGATATAAATGCGTTCCATGAGATTCCCATCGATGCCTGCGATGCAGTGATCCTTGCGATCGGTGAGAACTTCGAAGCCTCGCTTTCGATTGCCTCCAATGTCCAACAACTCGGCGCGAAAAAAATCATCAGTCGCATTATTAATCCGCTGCATGGACGTTTACTGAAACTTTTAAAAATCGATGATCTCCTTATCCCCGAGGCAATGGCCGCAGCATGGCTCGCACGTTCACTCAAATCTCCCGATCTGCTCAACACCCTGGATCTGGGCAGCGGATATGAGATCGCTCAGATCGTCACGCCACCACGCATGGTAGGGCTCACTCTCCAAATCGTTTCATTGCGCGATCAATACGAACTCAACCTCATCACCATTGGAAAAAGCCGTGGAACTTCAACCACAGCATCAAGCCAAACCGCGATTCAAAAAGTGTTAGGCATCCCGCAGCCCAACCGCAGTTTCGAGGCGGATGACATTCTCGTCCTTTTCGGAAAAGGACAAGACGTCAGACGGCTGATGCGGGAGTATGGCGAGTGATCAGAACTCGCAATGACCCGGCGTCCTTGGCGAAGTAGGGCGACAAACTTCCACCTCACATAGCTCACTTCTTCCTCATCCCCGCCGGCATACTCTCCCCACCCGACACATCAATCACATCCGAACTTGGCAATCCTTTCCCAAACGATCCATGAAGCTTCATCTCGTGCCGATACACTCCATTGCTTTCCACAATATCGATGCTTGATGGAAATAGGACGTAGCCCATCGTCTGCCACTCGCCCCAGCGCTTGTTCGCAACATCCCACTGCCGCGATGTTTTTGAAGTGATCAGCACACGATACCGGTTGGTAATCCCGTTTTGCTTATCCCCATCAGTCACCGTTCCCCGCTTCACCTCTCCCAACTTCAACTCCGTCCACTCCACATGGATGTTTTTGCCATGCAATTGATGAGTCGTTGATGTCAAGCCATCGGCTTTGAAAGTCACCAGCCGATCCATGATGAATTTCGCCGCAATCTCTACCTTCTTCCGATCAGCTTCTGGAATGGGTTGTTGCTGGGCTAGTAACTGCTCAGTTGCCTGTTTGAGAATCTTGCTTCCTGTGTCGGAGGTTTGGGCAGGTAGATCCGTTAGAGTTAAAGCAAAACCCAGAAATACGATGACAAATGTGACAACTTGAAACCTTCTTTTACGAAGCAAATCATGAACCGTCGACTTACCAAACGGGTGTGATTCTCCAGCGTCATAAAGCCGGATTGCCCAAAAAACGTGACTATGAATTATGCCCCGTGATGTAACCATTGGCAGAGTTTGCAACCGTATTAGAAAGAATCAAGCTCCGGATAGTTACAGCAGTCGTATGAACTTAAATAAGGTAATTTGTGGCATTCAACGCAATAAATCAAAATATGATGGTTTTAAAATATTGATTTACCAACATTTATCTTCTTCGACTAGTACGCTTTGAAGCACTATCCCCATTTCCATTACTCGTCTGGATGCGCACCTTATTCCGATTTATTGTAGGTTTTTCTTCAGTCCACCATGTGGGTCGTGGATTAGGTTCGACATGGTAAATTGTGGAGATAATTGATACCAAATCAAAACTATTTAGTCCGTCAATATGCTCGTTAAGCGCAGGATCGATATTGTTCTTGAGGCAGTCTAAAACGAAATCTATACCCTTCATTCTCGCTAATTTTGCAGCAGGAACAAAGTCACTATCACCCGCAATTAAAACTATTTGATCGACTAATTTTTCGTAAGATAGTGATGCGATATCAAGGCCGAGCTTAACATCTACTCCTTTTTGATGAGTCTCAAAGTAAAAGTCATCGTTTGTTAAGTCTTCAACAACTTTTGTTTTATCCAAGAGTGCCGTGATTACCTTATCTTTGATTTTCCACTTTTTGTGATGTTTAATCTCGCCGAGCCTTAATGCGACTTTTCGTTGAGTGCGCAAAAGCTCAAGAAATTCAACTCGGCACAAATTTTCTGGCCTCTTGCTAAAATACTCAATTCTTTTGTTAGTCTCGCCGGGCTCTACGAGTGGTTTATGGATGTCTAAATCTAAAGGTGCGGCATCATAGTAAAACGTCCTGTAAAGATAATGTTTACGATTATTATCGTATAAGTGCCTTTTTATAATTGATTGTAAAATTTCAATGTATTGCGCAGCTGTAAGATTTGGTTGAGTTTTAAAATAACTTCTCTTAAAAAAATTAGCCCTTTGAATGAAAAAAGATCCATCAACTAAAATTGCAGTTTTAAGCTCCATGACAAAAAAAAACCTAGGGGCGCTGCAAGATCACTAAACAATAGATCCAACTGTCCCCCAGGCGTTACGGGAAATAAACTCGGCCATATTTTTAGCGAGTGCAAGTTTTTTTTACACGGTAGCTGGCCGAATATTTAAAGGCCTATTTAATAGATACCAAAAAATTTAATCGAGATCACATACATGAAAGCTCCGGGTCGCCACCTCAAGCGGAAACATTTGAACGTCCGACCTCTATTCCACTTGACCGGCCGCTCCTCGGATTTCTTTGGCGTTTAAGTATTTTCTTCTCAGACTTTCCTAACGAAGAGCGCTCGTAGTAGCTGTTAATCTCCATAAACCTCCCCACCAACAAAATGCATTGGTCACGCAGCCTTAATTGCGCTAGGCACATACATTCTCATCGAAACCATGCCCGCCCCAGATTCCGTCATCAAGCTTTGTGAAACCTTTTCGGACCACCGTGAGCACTTTCGTTCGGGCAATTACAATGAGTTCCAGCTCCGCAAACAGTTCCTTGATCCTTTGTTTGAGGCGCTCGGTTGGGACATGGCGAACTCTCAGGGACTCGCGCCCCAATATCGCGATGTGATTCATGAAGATGCGATTAAGATCGGTCCACACGTCAAGGCGCCAGACTACGCGTTCACCTTGCACGGTCAGCGAAAATTCTTTCTCGAAGCCAAAAAGCCTTCCGTGAATATCAAAGCGGATATCGCACCTGCCTATCAACTCAGACGCTACGCATGGTCGGCCAAGCTTCCGCTTTCGATTCTCTCGGACTTTGAGGAATTTGCCATCTACGACACCCGCATCAAACCCGCCCCCGGCGATGCTTCATCAAAAGCCCGCACCTTTTACTGCACTTACGATCAATACGCTGAGAAATGGGATGAGATCGCCGCGATCTTTTCCCGTGATGCCATTCTTAAAGGCTCCTTCGACAAATACGCCGATTCCGCGAAAAAGAAAAAAGGCACCGCTGAGGTGGACACGGCCTTCCTCGAAGAGATTGAACGTTGGCGCGATTTGTTAGCCCGTAATTTTGCTCTGCGAAATCCAACTCTCACTGTCAGAGATCTCAACTTCGCCGTTCAGAAAACGATCGACCGCCTTGTCTTTCTCCGTATTTGTGAAGATCGTGGCACCGAGGATTATGGCCGACTACGTGTTGTGGCCAACGGCACGCAAACTTACCCGCGCCTGCTGGAGCTCTTCCGCGCTGCCGATGCTCGATACAACTCAGGTCTCTTCCATTTCTCCAAAGAAAAAAGCCAAGCCGAAGAACCTGATACACTCACGCCGAATCTCGCGCTCGATGACAAGACGCTCAAGGATATCATCGCCCACCTGTATTACCCAGAGAGCCCTTACGAGTTTTCTGTCCTACCCGCCGATATCCTCGGCTCCGTCTACGAACGCTTCCTCGGCAAAACCATCCGCCTGACCGATGGACACCAAGCGAAGATCGAAGAGAAGCCGGAAGTTCGCAAAGCGGGTGGCGTTTATTACACGCCGTCCTACATCGTGGATTACATCGTCCAAAACACGCTGGGCAAACTTCTGACGCCGGAGGCAGGCCAGCACATCTCTTTGCCAGATGCTGCGAAGCTTAAAGTCGTCGATCCAGCGTGCGGTTCCGGCTCATTTCTGATCGTTGCCTATCAATTTCTGTTGGACTGGTATCGCGACCGCTATGCCGAGAGTCCGGATAAATCGAGCAAGGGAAAAAACGCCACTCTCTATCAGGCAAAAGGCGGCGAATGGCGACTCACCACCGCTGAGAAAAAACGCATCCTTCTGAACAACATCCACGGCGTAGACATCGACGCTGCTGCTGTGGAGGTCACCAAGCTCTCCCTGCTCCTCAAAGTTCTTGAAGGTGAAACTGGAGAGATTGCTCAGCGCGATTTCCTCAAGGAACGCGAACGCATCTTGCCTGACCTCGCCAACAACATCAAATGTGGTAACTCGTTGATAGGACCGGATTTCTACGATCAACCAGAAATGGATTTGTTAGATGACGAGGCGAGATACCGAGTCAATGTCTTCGACTGGAAAAGCAGTTTTTCAGAAGTTTATCAGCAGGGTGGATTTGACTGTGTAATTGGTAATCCGCCGTATGTTGTCCTTTCCAAGGAATTTCTCACAGCTCAAGAGATCGCCTATCTAAATAAATATGAAGTGGCGCAGTACAAGACGGATCTTTTCCACTTATTTATACAGCAGGGAGCTACACGGTTGCGTAAGGGAGGAAAACTTGGATTCATCATTCCGAGTCCGTGGTTAACAACGCAGTTCACATCAAAACTTCGTGAATTTCTCCTTAGTCGCACGCAAGTAGACGAACTCGTAGTCTTTAATCATTTGGTTTTCACTGAAGCAAACGTCTTCACAATGTTGCTTTTCGCGACAAATGATAATCCGCAAGTTGATTCAATGACCTCCGTGCGCCTTGCAAAAGACGTTTACTCTGCATCTGGAATCTCAGATACAATTTCATCATTGCTGCCCCAGCAAGCTTGGCGACAAAGCGAAAATTATGTTATCGAAGTGCGCCAACACCAACCCAATGGGCGTTTCGCATCAAAGATCATTTCATCATTTCCCCCACTCAGTGAATTAGCCATCGCGTCCTTAGGCTGCCAAGCCTACAATTCTAGCAAACATTCCAAGGAAGAAATTAAGAACCGAGTTTTTCATTCTTTGGAAAAGCTCGGAGAAGAATACTTGCCAGAACTAGCTGGAAGTGATGTTGATCGCTATCAGTTCGAACGGAAGAAGGGTCAATGGATCAAGTATGGTCCATGGCTTCATGACTATCGTCCAATGGAAATACTTACCGGACCACGCGTTTTAATTCGTGAGATCCCAGGAAAACAACCAAAGGCCATTCTTGCGTGTTATGTGGAGGATATTTACTGCCACTATAAAACGATCTTAAACGTAAATCCGAAGAAGGGTGGAGCTATCAGCATGAAATACATGGCTGGTCTCTTAAACTCTTCTTTGATTTCATTCCTCTATCCTTACTGTTCAAACAAAATTGTCGCTCAAGCGTTTCCTCGCCTGTCGGTTGGCGATCTGAAACGCCTCCCCATCCGTCCCATCGACTTCACCAACCCCGCTGACGTCGAGAAGCACGACCGCATGGTTTCCCTTGTAGACAAAATGCTCACGCTCGTCCCCAAGCGCCGTGCCGAAGCAAACCCGCAGGCCGCCACGCAATTGGATGCACAAATTTCAGCCACCGACCGCCAGATTGACCGCCTCGTCTATGAACTCTACGGTCTAACCGAAGAGGAAATCGCTTTGGTTGAGGGTGCGTAATCAAACCTATCTCTTATGGCTTTCACAACAGAGCAGACTACATCTATTGAGGCCGCGATGGCAGATTTTCTAGCAAAACACCGTCCACCTGAAGAAATCCGCAAGAAGGTGGATCTGGCTTGGCGAATCGAAAGGCATAGCGTTTTAATTTTTCATATTAGGCCTTTGTGGCGGGAGCAGAGCCAAAAAATAGAAGATTCGGTAGCGAAGGCGACTTACAACTCGAAGACAAACCGGTGGAAAATTTATTGGAGGCGAGCAGATCAAAAATGGCACTCTTATCCACCTTACCCAGAAGCGGTGTTTTTCGATGAGTTCCTAACGGTTGTGGACGAGGATGAAAACTGCTGCTTCTGGGGTTGAGAACCACACTAAGTTTCTTCTGAATACCCCTTGGCAGGGGCTTGACAGCTGTGGTAGCTTTCTACCACACAAACGAAAGGCACCCATGTTCAACGAAACTGTCAAATCTCTTCGCCTTCAAAAGCGCCTCACACTCAGGGACTTCTGCTCCCAAGCCGGACTAGATCCAAGCAATTGGAGCAAGGTCGAGCGCGGGGTGAACCCGCCTCCGGGCGA
Source organism: Luteolibacter sp. (assembly GCA_021298895.1). Lineage (GTDB taxonomy): Bacteria > Verrucomicrobiota > Verrucomicrobiia > Verrucomicrobiales > Akkermansiaceae > Luteolibacter. The sequence goes on along the minus strand of JAJTHK010000108.1, from coordinate 3,423 downwards.
TGTCGGTCTTCTGGAGCGCTTGGCCGATTTTTTCGGCCTCGCCGGAGCCGCGAAACTCGCCTTCATTGACGAGGCGGCTCTCCAGCGGCGCGAAATTCCGGCCGATGTGGCGGAAAACGCCATCCTGCAAAAAGCCCTCCCAGCGTTCTTTCGAGCTGCAAGAGGGCACGAGCTCAGCGAACAGGAACTTCAAAACCTGGCTGCAGACATCCGCAAGCTCCACACCCCTGACGCGGAATAAGGCCGATCATGGAACACGTTTGGAGCAAAATCGACGAGTTGAGGGCAGAATTCGAACTGTTACAGGTGGACAGGGCGCCCATCGATGTCTTCACGTTCCTCGAAGTGGATCTCCGTCTAGACCCAATCCCATTTGATGATCTTGTGGCAAAATACCGGGTGGAAGCTGCCATCAAAGCGGATTTCAGCGGTATCTATCTTGATGCTGAGCAATATGCCCTGATGGAGAAGGGGCCTGAATGGAAACTAAACCGTCTCCGCTTCACGGTAGCGCATGAGCTGGCTCATTATTTCCTCCATCAGGATCTCCCGCAGGCAGCTCATTTCGCCAGCCTCCCGGATTTTGCCAAGTGGACGACGAACTATGGGGGTCGTAAATACACAGCCGAGCAGGAAGCCAATGAGTTTGCCGGACGCTTGCTGGTTCCTGAAACGAGGCTGGGTGAATTGTTCGATGAATTTGCTGATGAAGCAGAACGCCTCATGCCTAACTTTATGGATAGCGGACAATTCCGCGACAAATTCGCAGAGAGAGTAGCACCCCGCTTCGGCGTCAATGCTCCGGTCATTGCGATTCGTTTGGATCGAGACGGTATTTGGCCAGCGTCTTGAGGGCAGAATAAGGTGTCGCAGACTATGCGATTAAAATACAAAGCCCCCGAGGAATTTGTCATTGAGGGTTTGTAAAATTGTGGTTCCAAGAACCGAGGATCCCACCTATTCGGGTTGCCGCACGTAAGAGCGACCTCTACATCTCCTGCGCTTGCCGAGCGGAAATTGCCACGGAGAGAGAAACCGATCAAACAAGATTTTCGCAAGGTTGCGTTGCTTATGATTTCATCGAGTTCCTCCTTAAAATGGCAAGAGCCGCGAGAAGGCGGCTCTGCGCTTGGTTATGAACCAAGGGGATGATGACGGAAGTTAAGTTAAGAGAGGGATATCTTCAATGAGATATTTTCTGATCAGAACTCGCAATGCCCAGGTGTGCGAGGGAAAGGAATCACGTCACGAATGTTGGGAATGCCGGTGACGAACATCAACAAGCGCTCGAAACCAAGTCCGAAACCCGCGTGAGGGACGGTTCCGTATTTCCGGAGGTCGGCGTACCAAGCATAGGATTCGGGATCGATGTTGTGATGTTTGAAATTCTCCAAAAGAACATCGTAACGCTCTTCGCGTTGCGAACCTCCAATGATTTCTCCGATGCCAGGCACAAGCAGATCCATCGCGGTAACAGTTTTGCCGTCTTCGTTGAGGCGCATGTAGAAAGGTTTGATTTCTTTCGGGTAGTTGAAAACCGTGGTTGGTTGTTTAAAATATTCCTCCGTCAACCAACGCTCATGTTCGGATTGAAGGTTGAGTCCATATTTCACGGGATATTGAAATTCTTTTCCTGAATTTTCTAACAACTTAACTGCATCGGTATAGGTGATCCGCTGGAAAGGCTTTTCGACCACATGTTCAAGCCGTGCACGCAGGCCTTTATCGATGAATTTCTCAAAAATGGAAAGATCAGGATCTGCGAGCGCTTCGCTAACGAGGTATTTGATCATCGCCTCAGCACAATCCATGTCGCCGGCGAGATCGCAGAAAGCCATCTCTGGCTCCACCATCCAGAACTCGGCAGCGTGGCGTGAGGTGTTGGAATTTTCCGCACGAAAGGTTGGTCCGAAGGTGTAAATGTTAGAAAGCGCACAGGCAAACGTTTCGCCCTCAAGCTGACCCGATACGGTGAGGTAAGCGCGTTTCGCGAAGAAATCCTCGGCGTCTTTGGAAATTTTATCATCCGGCAAAGTGGTCACTCGGAACATCTCGCCAGCGCCCTCGCAATCGCTCGCAGTGATAATTGGCGTATGGACGTAAACGAAATCGCGCTCTTGGAAAAAGCGATGGATCGCATACGCCATGCGGGAGCGAATACGAAACGCAGCCCCAAACAAATTCGTGCGCGGACGAAGATGGGCAATGGAGCGTAAGAATTCCTGTGAATGGCCTTTTTTCTGTAGCGGATAATCTTCCGGCACCTCGCCGACCAATCGAATCTCCGTCGCCTGCATTTCCCAATCCTGGCCTTGTGCAGGCGAAGCGATTAGTTTTCCAGAAACGTTCACCGACGCACCGGTCGCCATTTTAAAAATGTCCTCGTAACCCGGAATACCCGCATCTGCAATGATCTGAAGATTTCCTAAACAAGAGCCATCATTAAGCTCAATAAATGAAAATCCTTTCGAATCGCGTCGGGTTCTCACCCAGCCCGCTACCACTAAAGTATCCGTAGGTTCAGTTCGGGCGAGAACGTGTTTGATAAGCGTGCGCATGCGCAAACTCTAAATTTCAAGTTTCAAAATTCAACTACCAAGGAAGAAGACATAGAAAATTTAACTTATGAATCGAGAAGATTAACCACGGATTACACGGAATTCACGGATTGGGTGCTGTCGCGCTGATCATTGGAGCCAAGAATAATCTCAATTTGAAACACGCTTAATACCTAGGCTTGAAAATTTAAAGTTCAGCAGGAGCGCAGTTTTAAGGCCCGTAATATTTAGATATCCTAGCATTTGCGCGATGTGGGTATCATTGAATCCAGTTACAACTTTAGGGTCGACAATGATTTTACCTTCCACAACAAGATCCGGAATGAGTGTTCCAATGTGTTGTTCTTCATAATAAACAGGATACTGCCTTTGCTGATCACACGAGAGTCCTTGCTTACTTAACTCGATGATGAGTGCTCGTTCATATAGTTTCTCATCAAGTCCAGGTTTAAGTGTAAACAGCACCCTATGAGCCGCGCCAATAATTTTCTCCGTGAGTGACTCTTCAATCATGATCTGTTAGAAGAATTATCATTCTAGATTTTTGCAAACTTATAATTAAAAATATCCAACAGCGTCCATATAGAGATAAAACATTCACTCACACGAGCGCAAGCTCCCAATCCGTGAATTCCGTGTAATCCCAGGGCGATTGCATCGCAGAGCCTTGAAAGCGTAGCTTTCAAGGCTTTTAAGATTCGCGCTAGACTTTCACTCTAAAACTGCCAGATTAGGCGAGTCATGATATGCACTCACATCTGCTCGCCTCTCGATCCCGTCAGCCAAAACCTCGAAATCAGGCAAGCCACCACCAAATTTGAGATCGCTCAACTCCGCTCCGCCCTCAATGACGAACACTACCTCA
>JAJTHK010000085.1 GCA_021298895.1 Luteolibacter sp. | reverse complement strand
TGGCATCTCTGGGCGAAAGCATTTTTCTGTCGTGTTCGTCCGGAGTACCAGTTCCGAATTCCTGGCGGTATGAGAATTCTGTGGTGAGGATGAATGTTTGAATGATTTTTTGGATGGCTTTGAGCTTGCCGAGTTTTTCTGTGTAGGATTTCGCCAGAGCGACGTATTCCGTCGCTTCACTCTCTTTGAGAGGTCTTTCCAGAATTCTCGCGCACAGTTGGTCCATGAGTTCCCTGAACTGTTGCTCCGAAGGCGGACCGGCGGCGACACGTTCTTTTTCAAACTCGGCTTTCCAATCCTGTACGCATTTTTCGATGATGTCCTTGTAGTAGTCTCCCTTTTTCCGATGTTTGAGAACGGTGGTCTTGATGATTTCAATCTCTTCGCTGCTTAGTGGTTTGGTTTTCAGAGGAGTGAATTTCTTTGCATCTTTTAAGGCGATTTCACGTAATTCGGGCATATACTCCCGGAGGATGGCCATGCGGCCCTGAATATTTCGCTCATAATCGCCCGCATGATACCATTGGCGCTCACAGAAATTCCGGAATTCGTCATCCGACATTTTTTGGTATTTCGGATCAACTAGAGAGGTGTAGACCAGCTTATCTCCCTCGAGATCCTTGAGCATGTTTTGTGCTACATGAATCGGCGCCTTTTTGTAGGTTTCGCCCTCCGCGGGTTTCTCAATGGGTTTGAGTTCCACGGGTTTGAAAGCCGGTAGCATGGACTCGTGCCTCTCAGCGTGAATTTCCTCGCAGATCTGTGAGATTGAGTTTTCCAAATGGGTGACGCGTGAGATTAATGTCGCCTGCTGCTTGTCATCGAGCGCCATGATTTGGCTTATCGCTGGAACGAATTTGGCGTTTTTTTTGGCTAGAACGTCGGTCATATATTCCGATGTATCCTCGGCATTGGTCAGCATACTCGACAAGTGACCTCCTGTTAGATCCTCGTTAGCGTAATATCTGATTCCTGAGTTTGTTGGTAAAAGGAACGGATTGGCCAAACCGAGATTTTGGATTTTGCTACTACCTAGCACGTTGAATCTTTTATCTTTTCGATTCATCATGGTGAGGCCGTCTATCATGCGGTGGAACTTCGCATTGAAAATATATTCACTGATCAACCAGCGGCGATCATAGGTGAAACCAGGCAGATTCTTATACTCACCGGAAAACAATTTATTGTGGTCGACGTAGTTTCCATACTCCGGTTTCTGAAGTTTGTCTTCTAGTGTTGAGGCTTTGTAGACTCCTAGCTCAGTGGATAGCACGGCTAGAATGGCTTTTTTTTCTTCCTCACTTGGCTGCCTTTTCTCCTTTGGAGGCATGTTTTGAAAATAGATCTGCTCCTGCATCTGGTTCAAAATGTCCAACCGTTTGGCGTTATCGAGTTCAGCTAGATTATCCAGTCTGATGTCACCTTTGTGAGTCTCTTCATCGTGACAGCTGGAGCAGTAACGATCTAGAATCGCCTCGCTGTTCTCATTCAGTTTAAAGGTGTGACTTGGCTCGGCTTTTTCGACTGCTAAGGCTGACTCAAACATGCAGGCGTGGAGGACTGTAATGAATGTGACAGCGGTCAAAAGGGCTTTACTCATATTTGGCTGGAAGGCTGGGAATTTTTTGTAAATTAATTCTGCTGTAATGATTCAGAATAAATGAAAAAGCGTCAAAAAATACGCTTGGCAGCTTAGATGACTATCACTGCCGAGTTATTGTTGCTACTCTTGGTAGATGATAGAAAATATACGCCATTTCACATCCTTTAATTACTAAATATGGATAACTGCTGTAACTAAAAGTAGCATAGTTTAGTTGCGTATGGTGGCTTTTATCCAGCCGGAGTGAATAAAGTCACTCGCCTTTTATGGAGTTAGAAATATGCTGCGCGGCGATGAGCGCACGGGTTCCTGGTCAGGAAGACTTCGATCAGCAGGAACGCACTTTCCGGCTCGAAATGCTGCGAGCGTTGCCAGCGGGTTTTATTGATACCGCTGCGACCAGTTTTGTGATCTTCTTCGCCATTCAGGTTTTTGATATGCACTGGGCGGTGAAAGCGGCGATGCTTGCTGCCAGCAGTGCGGGTCAGTTATTTAGTCTTTTCATCGTTCAGATCGCGCGTCGATTGGGCAGGCCGGTCAACATACTTGCCGCATGCATATGGCTGTTTTCCTTTATGGGATTTGCTGTCGCATCGATGTCTGGCAAAAACGCGATCATTTACTTCGTGGGTTGCTTGATCGCCTTCATTTGCCTGGGCATGAGTGCGCCTTTGACTGCGCAGATTTATCGTAAGCATTATGCATCCGATAAACGTGGTCGGTTGTTCTCGATCACTTCCTTGATTCGTGCCGGTGCCGCTGGTGCGTTCTCATGGTTCATTGGAAGTTGGTTGAAATCTCGAGGAAATGATTTCTCGATCCTGTTCTGGGGATATGCTGCTGCGTGTTTGATGATGGCCGGATGTGTGATGTTCATGGCTCCGGTGGCATTGAGGCAGAGCGTTCGCTTGAAATGGTTCGATGCCTTTCGTCACGTTTCCGAAGACGCACCGTTCCGAAAACTGCTCATCGTGTGGATGGTTTTCGGTTTTGGAAATTTGGTGAGCCTTGCGTTATTTGTCGAATACATCACTAATCCTCTTTATGGCTACAGCTATGGCCCGAAAAACGTCGGACTCATTACCGGCACTGTGCCGATGCTTGCGTTCATTCTGTTTGTCGTGCCTTGGGGGATGGTTTTCGACCGACTTCCATTTTACACCGTACGTGCTCTTGTGAACGTATTTTTCATTTTGGGAATTCTCATCTTTTATTTGGGCAGTGGATTCATGGCTTTATGTATCGGTATCGCATTGCATGGCATCGCCAGATCTGGAGGTGAAATCATCTGGACCCTATGGGTTACGAAATTTGCGAACAGCGATAAAGTAGTGGAATATATGAGTGTGCATGCATTTCTAACAGGTGCTCGTGGAGTGGTTGCGCCGTTTATCGCTTTCATGATTTCGGCTTATGCTTCTCCAACCTGGGTTGCATGGATTTCAGCGGTTTTGATTTTCATCAGCACGCTGACGATCTTTCCGGAAATTATGGAAGAGAATCGGAGGAATAAAGAGTTGGAATCGTGATGTTTATTTCATGAGGAGCGTAAACACGAGTTTGATGGATTTTTCTCCCTCACACTCGATTGCCAATTCTGCGTCAGAAAACAGTGCACGCTTGGCTTTTCCGAGTAGTTGGAAAAACTGATTTTCCCGGTTTACGACATCTTCATTCAAAGCGGTCATGCGGGTTGAAAAAATGTTTTGGATTGTGATCTGCCCGTCTGCTTTCAGTTCATACTTTCCTCAAACCGCTTCACTCCACCTGATCCGCTTAGCATGCCCTCTTTACCGAAAACGAGTGTCACGCGCGCATCAGACGCGCATGTCTGATCACCAAGTTGCGAAAGTTGCCATTCCGTTACTGCGGTCAAATCCGCCTGCGTAGCTGGAGTTTCTCTCGGCGGCTCCGCATGCTTGATGTAGGAGAGGCCTGCGAAGAGACAAAGTGCCAGGATGCTGAAGTGCATGGAGATTTTTTTATGATTTTGTAATGGGTTACTTGCAAAAGGCTGACGCACAAGATCGAGATCGCTTATAAAAAATCAAAAATGTGTGAGGGTAACTTAGTAGACGTATTGCTTGGAATTTGATTTACGAATGGTTTTATAGAGAAACCACACTAGCCGAGGCGGGGAGGAAGTTGTGATCCGGAGCGAGTTTCAGGCTGAATGGGTGTGAAGTGAGTCAGCTTATTTCTAAGAGCTCTACTTAACGGAGGTAGGGTAGCGTTTCACCTTCACGTCGTTTTCCTGTTTTTCATCAGGTGTGCTGCGTCCATCGGTGATGATTTTTTCTAACAATGAGTTCATTTCCGCGACTTTCTCCGGCATGGCGGCGGCGAGGTTCTTTGTTTCGCCAATGTCGTCGTCGAGATTGTAGAGTTGGACGGGCTGACTTTGATCTCCGCCCTTGCCCCAGCCGCCGGATCCCGGGGCAGGGATGTATTTCCATGGACCATTACGCACCGCTGGAATACCTTGGATGGATGAGCTTACTGCGTTTGTGCGTATGGCCTTGTCTTCGCCTTTTAGCAGAGGCATGAGACTGAAACTATCTTCGCCGACGTTATCGGGAAGCTTCGCTCCAATCGCATCGGCGAAGGTGCGTATCAGATCGGCTTGGTGGACGAGTTGTTTGGAGGTGCTTCCAGGTTTCACAGTGCCGGGCCAGCGCACGATGAAAGGCACGCGATGGCCGCCTTCCCATGCGTCGGACTTATAGCCACGCAACGGGCCGCTTGGGAAGTGACCGGATTTTTCTAGATCTTCAACACCGGCATAAGGAGCACAGCCGTTGTCTGCGGAGAAGACGACGATCGTGTTTTCTGCCTGACCGCTTCTATCCAAAGCTTCTAACAATCGCCCGACCTCGGCATCTGTTTCCATCACGAGGTCGGCGTAATCATTGAGACCGCTTTTCTTTTTCCATGCTTCGTTGACAGCAAGCGGGGTGTGCGGGGTGGTGAGAGAAAAGAAGAGCAGGAATGGATCCGCTGATTTGGCAGATTCAGTGATGAAAGTGACGGCGCGGTCAGTGATGGCGGGTAGGATGGGTTCGAGCTTCCAATCTTTCAGCGCGGGGCCGGCATTGCTGGCTTGGTTTTTACTGAGGAGATCGGCGGGCAGAAACTCGCTGGGGATGCCGACCGTGCGGTCGTTCTCAATGAAGCAGAAGGGTGGCCAGTTGGGTACATCAGTGCCGAAGTAGAGGTCGAACCCGAGAGTCGTGGGGCCGCCGCCAATCGGTTTTGAAAACACCTCTTTCCATACCTCGCGGTGGGCGTCGGTGGCGTATTCCTCGCCCATTTTTTTCCCTTTAAAAAGCGCTGCCTTGTCCTTTGGAATGGGCCAATCCCAGCCGAGGTGCCACTTGCCGGTCATGGCGGTGCGATAACCGTTTTGTTTGCCGAGCATGCCGATGGTCATGCGGTCTTTCTTAATGAGAGGTTCTTCCCACAGTCCGACGATGCCATTTTGCAAACGTGAACGCCAATGATATCTCCCAGTTAGTAGGGTGTAGCGAGACGGCGTACATACGCCGGAGGACGAATGAGCATCTGTGAATTTCATTCCCTTTGCGGCAAGCTTGTCGATGTGCGGAGTGGGGATTTTTCCACGCTCGGGATTGTAGCCGGAAACATCACCATAGCCGAGGTCGTCGGCGTATATGATGAGAATATTCGGCTTATCTTTCGAGAATGCTAAGGAAGAAGCTGCGAGGATAAGTAGTAGGATTCTCATGATGCAGGATAGTTTGTGTGGCCTTCTATTTGAATCCTATCCAACCACACGCTGGACTGTCCAGAGGGAAGCGAATGAAGGCTCGCGATATCCCTAACCAAAGATAAGTGAATGAGTTTGTGGGAGATAGGCGAGAGCTGGATTTATTCGGTGGGGAGAGGTAGGGGGGTATAATGAGACACCTGATCCCGTTCATAGTGATTCTTTGTATCCCTTGACCGATACGGAGTGCTTCTCTAGGAGTTACACATGAAATTGTTATGGACTGCCGTTGTTATCGCCGTGGGACTCAGCGCTTGCACACAGAAGGGAAGTTCGAACTTAGAGGAACTGTGTGCCAAGATCGAAGATGCACTCCGCACCAATCAGCCTGAGCAAATTGTGGATGCCTATTATTTAGACTCTTCAGCAAAATCTGTGGGTGAATTTCGGCTCTGGAAGTTTTCCAAGTGTATGAAATAGAGTGATTTGCAGTAATTCGAAGCTGCGGTAGCCGTAGGCTTTTCTCATGCACAGATTGATCCGCAGGTTGAGTC
>JAJTHK010000022.1 GCA_021298895.1 Luteolibacter sp. | reverse complement strand
GAATCGGTCTGGTAAATGCCTTGCCAGATGGTGTTTCCGGCGGGTCGTCCGGCCTTGAGGTAGTGTTCGTCATTGAGGGCGGAGCGGAGTTGAGCGATCTCAAATTTGGTGGTGGCTTGCCGGATTTCGGGGTTTTGGCTGGCGGGGGCGAGAGGCGAGCAGATGTGAGTGCATATCATGACTCGCCTAATCTGGCTGTTTTAGAGTGAAAGTCTAGCGCGAATCTTAAAAGCCTTGAAAGCTACGCTTTCAAGGCTCTGCGATGCAATCGCCCTGGATTCAGGCGCTACCAGAATGATTGACGATTGATGAATGACGATTTTTGATTTTTGATTTTTGATTTCAAGAGACATAAAGAGCATGGGCGTCTGATTGGAAGGTTCACCAAATTTGGTCGATAGGGTATTTTTGAAAGGAGGTGTCGCGGCTGACGATGGTGAGGTTTTCGATTTTTGCGGTGGCGATGAGGAGTCGGTCGAAAGGATCGCGGTGATACCAGTGGAGTTTTGAAACAGCTTCACAATGGGAGGAGTCGATAGGTAAATGCGAAAATCCCTGAAGTGACATTTGTTCAGGGAGAAAACGTGCCCAATCTGCGGGTAGTTCGAAACCGGGCTTACCCAAGCTCTGTTTGATACCGATTTCCCAGATTGAAACCATGCTCCAATACACCTCATCAGTTGTTAGAATGGCATCTCGAGCACGACTGCTGAGACGAGAATCTCCGAAAATATACCAGAGTATCGTGTGTGTATCGAGAAGCAGTCGCATTGATCAGCCGTTATAGGGTTTTGGGTCTTCGGCGACTTTGGGAAGATCTTTAGGGGCGTATTCTGCGAAATCTTCGAGTTCATCGTCAAAGTCATCGCCCATCTTTAAGACGAGATGCTTGAGTGCTCCGAACCTCCGTTGAGGTTTTTTTTCTTCAATGACCGTGAGTTTCACTAGCGGTTGGTTCCTGCGAGCGATGATGATTTCCTCTCCGTCCAGAGCCCGTTGGATGAGCTTGGAGAGGTTGGTTTTCGCCTGGTGGGTGGTAACGATCACAATATGAACTTAGCTAAGTAAGTGGACTAAGCAAGGTGAAATTCAAAACTGGGTTTTCGGGTTGAACCTCCCAGGTTCGGACGACATGCTTCGGGGATGGAAATGGAAGAGCGCGATTTAGGGACACAGCCACTTGAGGCGATCATGCAGCGTTGGGGGGTGTCGAATCATGATTTGGTGGAGGATTCGCCGGAGCAATTGACGCATAAGCAGATCCAACGGGCAAAGGCTGGGCGTCGGCTGACCTTGAAAATGATGATGAAAGTGGCTCGGTCGTTGAATATCGCGATTTGGAATCGGCTTTCAAAGCAGAACAAAGAGACCTTTGTGGAGTATCTGCATAAAGATATTTTTTCCTACGCGAAGGATTACAACCCGGATAAGGCTGATCCAAATGAGGCGATGATTCAGGCGCTTCACCCGAAAAAATAAATATGAACCAACCTTGGCGGATTGTGGGTCAGGGACTGGCCGGTACCTGTTTGGGCTTGGAGTTTTTGACGCGCGGGATTCCGTTTCGAATCGTCGATTCCGGAAAAGGCGGCAGCACGCGGGTGGCAGCGGGGTTGATCAATCCGCTGACCGGAAAGAACTTTCATCCGAGTTGGTTGATTGAGGATTTCCATCCTTACGCGGTGGAGTATTTCGAGAAGCTCGGGGAGCGGTTTGGAGTTAAGTTTTGGCATGCTATGCCAGTGATGCGATTGGCGGAGACGGAAAAGGAATGGGAGAAAATTTCATCGAAACTTGAGACTCCTGAAGTGAGTCGATGGTTGGATAGCGAACGCGACGCGCAGACCCCTGATGGTTTTGTTGGTCATCTGATTTTACGTGGAGGTGGCTGGTTGGATACGCGGCGGTTTCTGGATGTGACGCGGGCTTATTTTCACGAGCAAGGAGTGTTGGATATTGGGGATGAGAAATTAGGGATTGCAGATCCATCTCGGATTCTGTGTGAAGGTGCGCGGGGATTGATGCAGGATCAACTTGGATCGCATCGTTGCGCGAAAGGTGAAATTCTAACCGTTCGTGCGCAGTGGTCGGAGGAGTTTATTAAGATCGGTTCGGGTGGTTGGTTGATTCCGATTGGGCAGGGATTGTTCCGGGTGGGATCGACCTATGAATGGAATCAGCTCGATGAGGTGCCGACAGATGCTGGCTTGGCGCGGATCAATGAGATCGCGAAGAAGCTGGGTGGAGGTGATTTTCAGGTGGTGGAGCATGTTGCAGGGATACGGCCTATTTTGAGACGCAGCCAACCGTTGATAGGTAAAAGCGCGGCGGGGAATTGGATGTTTAATGGGTTGGGATCGAAAGGTTCGTTGTATGCTCCGAAGATGGCAGCGATGTTAGCGGATTGGATGATAGATGGGGTTGTGGCGAATGCGGATTTTGTATTTCAATCCTCAAACGAAATTCCAAGCTGATGTTTCCACCACGCCCGACACATTTGTTGCATGTGCTTTTAGCTGATATCATTCAGCCGGGTGATACGGTCATAGATGCTACAGCTGGAAATGGTCACGACACGGTTTTTCTAGCAGAAGCAGTGGGTGATGCAGGAAGAGTGATTGCGATAGATATCCAAGCGGAGGCGATATCTTCGACCCGACGGGTGCTTGAGGAAAAGCGATTTGAAAATCGGGTAGATTTGCATGAGGGTTCACATGCTGAACTTGCGCAATACGTCGCTAAAAGTTCGGTTGCGGCGATTGTATTTAATCTCGGTTATTTACCAGGTGCGGATCATGCGGTGATGACTCAGGTGGATTCGACTTTGCATGCGTTGGCGGGAGCGGTGATTGCTTTAAAAGAGGGAGGAGTTCTCGCGGTGGTTTGCTATCCAGGGCACAAAGGGGGAGATGTAGAGTCGGCGCGTGTTGAGAGCTGTTTACGGCATTTGGAAAATTTCAGATTGGCAAAATACGAGCTACTTTCAACCCAGCGGGCGTCGCCTTTTCTTTTAATTGCTTGTAAAAAGTCCGACTCATAAAAAACCGAACCTTCGAGCTTTGCAAACATATGCTGAGGCGCTAATTTACCACTATGAAATATTTCATACTACTTTTGCTAGTTTTTACCGCGACACTGCATGCACAGAATCCAAAGCCTGCTGAGAAGAAAGTGAATGATTTTGCGCCAAATCAGCGTGAGTTTTTCAATCTTCCGGAGGAGAAGCGCAAGGAGTTTATTAAGCACTATGATGATGCGATCCGATTTTTTGCAGACAAGCGAGTTTTTGAGACCTTGGATGCGCTTGATGAAGCAGAAAAAGTTTTCTCAAAAAGTATGGAGTTACATAATATGAGAGGTTCTTGTTATATTGAAATGAGGATATTTGATAAGGCGAATATTTCATTCAATAAGGCTTTGGAAATTAGCCCGAATAATCTTAATTTGAAGTTCAATATAGCTGAGTGCTTTTTCGTGAGTAAGAAGTGGCAAGATTCTCATGATAAATTTCAAGAGCTAGTTAAAATTCTTCCGCCTAACAGTGGAGATATTTTCCGATTGGCTGAATTTAAGCTGTTATTGTGTAAGAAGAAATTGGGTTTGAATAAAGAGGCGCTGATTTTGGCTGATAAATATAATTACCAAGATGATTCGCCTTATTATTACTACGCGAAAGCGGCGTTGGCTTTTGATGATAAGGATCTTGTAGCTGCGGAAAAATGGATGGGACGTGCTGCACGTATTTTTCGTGATCCAAGAATCCTCAGTCCATGGCAAGATACAATGATGGAGTATGGCTACATCAAAGGTTTCTTAGGAGGGCAGGAGGAAGAGGTAGAAGCTCCTTGATTCTAGCAGTAGGGAATCTTGATGTGATCGATCAAGCGCACATCACCATAAAACACGGCACAGGCAAGGATGCATGTGGAGGTGATTTGATCGGTGGGTTGCAAGTTTTCAGCATTGACCAATTTGAGATAATCGATGGTTGTGAGCGGTGAGGTCTCGATGATTTCACGGGCGGTTGAAATAATTTCTGCAGCAGAGGATTTCTGAGAAGCGGCGAGTAATGCTTTGCGGATTCTTGGAGCATCGGCGCGTTGTTCGAGGGTGAGTCGGCGGTTTCGAGACGACATCGCTAAGCCATCGGCTACACGGAGAGTGGGATGAGGAATGATTTGAATATGAAGATCCAGATCGCGAACCATGCGTTGGATGACGGCGAGTTGTTGGAAATCTTTTTCTCCAAACACAGCGGCGTCGCACTGAGTGAGATTGAATAGTTTTAGAACCACCGTGCAGACGCCATCAAAATGGCCAGATCGGGTGGCTCCGCAAAGATCTTGAGAAAGTTGGTTTTCGGTAACCATGATGGAGCGATCTTTTGAATACATCTCACCGATTTCAGGTAGGAAAACTCCATCTACGCCATGGGTTTTGCAGGTCTCTAAATCTTCGTCTTCGGTGCGCGGATAGTTTTCGAGATCGGCGGGTTTATCGAATTGGATGGGGTTAACGAAAATGGAAACCAGAACCGATCCCTCGGTGCCTGCGTGTTTTCGTGCGAGGTCGATGAGAGCCGCGTGTCCTAGATGGAGCGCACCCATGGTCGGGACTAGAACGATGGGCCTCGGTAGAGAATCGAGGTTTTTTTGAAGTTCGGTTTTCGAGCGGGCGATCCACATGGAGATTGGGTGGGCTGGATTTAGTTGACGATTGATGGTTGACTCCGTTTCACTCCGTCCAAGCGGTAAGGACTTCGTCTTATTATGAAAGTTCGCTAACGCTCACAAAGCGTTGACGATTTTTGATTTTTGATTTGGGAGTGAAACGTACATTTTTTACGGCTAAATCATTGGATGAAATAGTTGTAGATCTTGAGTTCAAAAATCAAAAATCAACAATTGTCAATATATGGGAGCGAATGAGATGAGTAAGAGAAGTGAATAGAGGTTTAGGTGGTTTTGGATTGTTTGAGAATGGCGAGACCTTGTCTCAAATATTCAGCGGCCGACCAGAGGAGAAAAAATGCGGCGACGATGCAAGGGTAGATTGGGGAGAAGGGAATGGCTTTGAGCATGACCCAGCCGATGACGAGAAACAGACTGACTGTGCAGGCTTTGCCGGTCCAATGGGGTTTGATTTTCACCTTGATGTGTTTGGTGTAGAGAATCTTTATTCCGATCAAGATCAAGCAGTCGCGTAAAATAACCAGAGCTGCGAACCAGATCGGGATCGCCCAACCATCGTTGTCCCATTTGAAAAAGGTGAGGACCATGATGGCGGAGAAGACCAATAATTTATCGGCGATGGGATCCAAAAACGCCCCGAGTTCTGAGGCTTGATTGCAATTTCGAGCGAGCCAACCGTCCAACCAATCGCTGAGTGCAGCGATGCTGAAAACAGAAAGCGCCGCCCAGCGCAAGGTTTCGGGGTTTTCGACCCAATCCAGTTTTAGGCTGTAAGCGATCGCAAGCGTGGCGAATAGAGGCACCAGGAAAAGCCGGAGAATGGTGATTTTCGTGGCGAGGGTCATATGGAGGTAACTGGTAGGTTAATTTTCACCGCAGAGGCGCAGAGGTTGCAGAGGGGCGCAAAGCCATCTATGCGAAATCTATAGTTTAAATAGATATCTACGAGAAAATTTGGCGTCACGTAGTGATACTATGGCGCGATGGGGAAAAGACAAACCTGAAACGATCAGCGAAGGTTATCCTTTATCAAGTATCCATTTTCTTTGATTCTAACTGTCTTGTCTCCCCCAGTGCCATTGGTGACATAGCCTTCCAATTCTCCCTCGAAGTTTATCTTCTGCTGTTGTGCAGTAAATCTTAGAGAACCATCGGTGGTTGGGTAGTTGTGTTGGACTGCTTTTTTCCCGGGTGCAATAGGACCGATCTCTGTCTGAATCCCCGGCCCTAGGATTACGAAACTTTTAATTGGAAGATAGCTATCGTTATAAACGCGCACGGTAAAGCGAGTGGAAATATCAATGGCTGAGGCGGTGTAAACAGCAGCTAAGGGAAAATTAGCGAATAGTAATCCTCCGACGAGTAAGGCATTAAGGGGTGAGGTGCGTCCGGTGCGGGACTCGCTTTTTAAATGAAGGATCAGACAAACCGCACCAACTAGGAATACGATAAGACCGATTAGAATCGTCATCAACCCCATCATTTCCAACCAGCGCCAGCGTGTGAGGCGCCATGCGAAATAGATGAGAGTGCCAATGATCAGCGGTGAAGCTCCCAAGGCGATAGAACATTTCAGCAAACGACTCATGGAAACTTGCTGGAAGCAATAATCACCAATTCACATTTTCGCCGCGAGTATCGATGTGAGTGAAGCTGGAGTAACTCCCTACTCCGCCTTTAAACAGTCCACGATCGCGTAGGCTACGAGTTGCCTTTGTGACATTGCGGGCGGAAGTATCAAAGCTAACATCCACAGCTAGGTTGGCTTGGTGCCATGAGTTGCTTTTTGCACCGCGGCAACGTGCGTTGTAGGTGGGGGTGCGGTAGGCAGAAACGATTTCCTTTACGGGAATTTTCATCTCGGAGGAAATGCGATCCACGACACGGAGGGTGTAGCCCATGCGTGTCCAATATTGGCGAGGAGGAAGGCGATTCCAAACACCGCCACGTTCTTTGGCGTGAGCCAAGATGACGTCTTGGGCACTGATGTTTTTGAGTTTCAGTGAACGGATGTAATTGACGTAGTTGGTGAGATTGCGGCCTTCGAGTCTTACCCATTCTTGGTCGAAGCCACCGACTTGTTGGCTGGGTTTGGAGGTGGTGCTGCCAGTGGTTTTCACTTTTACGACTGGAATATCGTTGTCATCTGACCCGAACCAGCCTGCAGAAGCATTCATAGAACCGGCAAAAAGTGCGGTGGTCGCAAGGCCGAGAGTGCTTATGATCCCGCGTCGGTTGATCAAAGCGGAGGAATCTGGGGTGATGATACTTGGGGATGGGACAGGCGAATGGGATTGGGACATGGGCAAAGTGAGGGAAAATGGGTTGAACTCAGGCAATTGAGCTGATTTGTGCCAGAACACGTCAGTTAATCTGCAGTTTGGCAAAAATACGGCGCCAGCCAAGCAGCTGAAATGAGGGTCACAAGCAAAAAAAGCCTTAATTTACCTAACAGTATGGGTTTCAGCGATCGAGGGCCTTTTGGAGCTTGGATTTGGGCCGGCGGGACTGACCGATTTGGCTGGGCTCTTCGAGGGGTTTTTGATTAGGAAACATTAAAGAAAGGGTGATTGCTGCGGCGAAAAGTAGGAGAATTCCCCAGTCGCCGATGATGGAGTAGAGCGAGGTGGTGGGATTGAGAGGGATATTTAGGTAAGTGAGGAGGTGATTTCGGAGGAAGGAGCTGCCGTTTTCGTCGAGGATGGCTTGGTTGATGCCTGTTTTGGGGTGGACGGTGGAGCCGACCGTGCTGATGGCAGCGGAGACGCCTGTGTTGGCACAGCGGAGCATGGGGCGGCGGAGTTCGATGGCGCGGAAGCGGGCGTTGGCAAAGTGCTGGGCGGCGGCGGGTGAGGTTTTGAACCAACCGTCGTTGGTCAGGTTAACGATGATTTGGGGCGCGCTGCGAATAAATTTCCGGGTCAGGCGTGGGACGGTGTCTTCAAAGCAGACGGAGGGGATGACCTGGATGGTTTCGCCGCGGAGGTCGACCTCAAGTGGGTTGAGGGATTCTCCTGCGCTGAATGAACCGTAGTATTTCTGACCCGATTGCTGTTCGTAGATGCTTTGCAGGAACGGGAAGGTGTCTAACAAAGGAATCGTTTCTCCGAAAATGACGAGGTGATGTTTGCGGAAGGTTTGTATATCCCCTTTGTTGTCCTCGATGACGATGGAGTTAAAAATTCTAGCGTTTTCTTTTTGGTAAAGTCCGTCTTCTCGTGCCTCGCCTTCGATTTCCACAGCTCCGTAGATGAGTTTGAAATTTCCACCTGGTTCGCGGACGCGGGAGATAGTTTCAAGGTTTTCGAGGTATGATCCGTATTCGCCTTCTGGCGTGCTGAGGAGGCGACCGTTGAGAGCGGTTTCCGGCCAGAGCACCCAGTCAGGCGTGTTGAGTTCGATCTCGCCCTCGGTGCTTTTTTGCATCGCCTCTTGGAGATTCTTTTCGTCCTGATCGGTGATATTTTTTAGGGCTTTGAGAGTTTCTTCTTCGTAGGCGAAGTGAACCTGTTCGCCGGGCCAAAGGACCCTGGCACCTTCGTGAGGGATATTGATTTGCACCAACAGGGCTTTGAGAGGAATGGAGGGTTTGGCGTTTTCGAGTGAGACTTTGATGATGCCGTAGCCTAACAAAACTCCAACGGCTACTGCGGTGAAGGTGAAATCCCAGCGACGAGTTCGTTTGCCATCGGCTGCACCGCGAAGCAGGCGGCGTGCGCATTGGACGATGACCGCTTGGAAAAACACCAGCATCAATGTGAGTCCCGCGACGCCTAACAGGTCGGCTGCTTGGGAGATGGCGAGGGTTTCATGAAACGCTACGCCAAGGCCGTTCCAGCCGAAGCCGGTGAAAACCCAACCACGTATGACTTCAAGGCCGGCGAAAATTGCAGCATGGGTGAAGGCATTGAAAAGGCTGCGGGCTGGAGTTTCGGTGATGCCTTTTTCCTGATGCCATGGGTTTCCGATTGTGGCGGCGAAGGCTCCGAAGATTCCCCAGTAGATGGCCAGATAACCAGCGAGCACGATCGGCCCCAACCATGAGACCGTGGCCAACCATGAAACCTGAACTCCGAAACTCACGGCCCCGGCGGCATAACCGATGATGAAACCTTTTTTCGCGCGGTGTTTGCCATCGATGCTCCAGAGTGCGATCAATAAGGGAATCATGCAAATCCATGCCAATGTGGAAACGGAGAAGGGCGGAACTAATGCCGCGACCATCAAGCCAGAGGCGATGATGGCAATGAGGCTAAGAACAAGCGGACGGCGGAACATGGTTAGAGCTTGGCTGGATTTTTCCCGATGCCGAGCAGAAGCATCAAAACCCGCCATGATTTTTCAAAGGTCGATTTCCATGGCACGGCGGGGCGGAGGATGGTCCAGCCATTCGCCTCGGCGATTTCGGTGAGCTCGGGTTTCGGATTCACCACGGTGGCTTGCTGGCAAAGGGAAAGCATAGGCAAGTCCGCCGTGCTGTCGGTGTAGCCGTGCGAATTCACAAGTTTGCCATCTTGGAAAAATGATGCAGGCAGCAATTCACGGAGTCGGGTGACTTTGTTCTCGCCCTTGTGATTCACCAGATCTGGAAACAACGCATCGCTTTCAAAAACCGTGCCGAGTGAGAGATCGAAGCCTAACAGTTTTCCTACTTCCTTCACATAGCATTCAGGACTCGCGGAACTGAGTATGGTGAGGTGGCCTGCCGCGCGATGTTGGTCGAGGGCGGCTTTGAGTTCGGGGTAGATGCTGGGCAGGAGTTGTTTGGCGAAACTTTGGGAATATTCGGAAACTTGTTCTGCTGACATTTTCCAAAGGAAGGAATGGAAGATACGTTTCAAATTTTCCGTTCCTAGCACTCCGGCGAAGGGTAGGAATTTCAGGAATAACGGAACGGACAAACCACGCAGCGGTTCTTCGCGAATGACATGATGGCGAAAAAGCAACTGGCAATCCCACGCAAGCAAGGTGCCGTCCATGTCGAACAGCGCGATGCCAGTTGGAGGGGTGTCTGATAGATTCATTGGCAAATTTGCTGCTGATTCAGTGTTCCTAGTTCCTGGTTCTTAGTTCTTGGTTGATCTTCGCGCCTTCGTATTTGCAAACCAAGAACTAAGAACCAGGAACCAAGAACGCCATAAAATCGCAGGAACTGCGGTTTTATGGTTAGACGTAATGAAGCGCTTTGGCGCGATCGCTGATCGCTGCTTCGTTGTCGAGAAGTTCCTGGATGGGATCCCAGCGACCTGATACCAGAGCCTCGCGAGCGGATTCTGGCATTTTTACGGCGAAGTCGAGACCGCTTGAAGTGCGGACGCGGAGGGCTTCGACATCGACGGTGATTTCAGTGGTCGGGTTGCTTTCGACAGCTGCGCGGAGGGCGGCGATGTCATCGGCTTTGGCCATCACGCAAGGCATAGCGAGGGTGGTGGAGTTGCCGTAGAAGATTTCTGCAAAGGACTCGGCGATGACTGCATTGAAACCGTATTTGCGAAGGGATTGAGGAGCGTGCTCACGTGAGGAACCGCAACCGAAGTTCACGCCAGCGATCAAAATGGATGCGTCTTTGAAACGTTCATCGTTGAGTGGGTGATTGGTTTTTGCGCCGGTTTCGGAATCGAAACGGACATCGTAGAACGCGAATTCACCGAGTCCATCAAAGGTGACACATTTCATGAAACGAGCCGGGATGATGCGGTCGGTATCGATATCTGCGCCGGGGATGAATACTCCGGTTCCGGAAACTTGTTTGACGGGATCTAAGGCCATATGAGGTGAGAGGTGAGAGTTGAGAGAGATAACTAAGAACCAGGAACCGATCAAGCGACAGCGCTAGCTGGCGTGAGATCAAAGAGTTCGCGCGCGTCGGTGATTTCGCCTTTGATCGCAGCGGCTGCTACCATGACGGGTGACATGAGGATGGTGCGTCCGGTTGGGGAGCCTTGGCGACCTTTGAAGTTTCTGTTAGATGAGGAAGCGCAAAGTTGATCGCCGATGAGTTTGTCTGGGTTCATCGCAAGGCACATCGAGCAACCTGCTGCGCGCCATTCGAAGCCAGCAGCGCGGAAAATTTCTGGGATGCCTTCTTGCTCGCATTGGATAGCGACGATCTGGGAACCAGGAACGGCGATGGCTTTGACGTTTGCAGCGACCTTGTGGCCTTTGATGTATTTTGCTACTTCGCGGAAGTCGGAGATCCGACCGTTGGTGCAGGAACCGAGGAAGGCGACATCGATCTTGATTCCTTGGATCGGCATGCCGGCAGGAAGTTTCATGTAAGCGAGGGCTTCTTCGATGCTGGCTTTCTGTTCAGGGGTAGTGGCGGTGAGTGGGTCAGGAATGTTTTCCGTGATGGCAATACCTGCGTCAGGAGAAATCCCCCAAGTGACGGTTGGCTCGATGTCCTCGGCTGCGATTTTCACGATGTCGTCGAAATGCGCATCGGCATCCGAAGCGAATGACAACCAACGAGTCGCGGTTGCTTCGAAGTTGGTATTGTCGACGTAAGGACGACCTTGGAGATAGGCGATGGTTTTTGCATCGGGATTGACGTAGCCGCAACGCGCACCTCCTTCGATGGACATGTTGCAAACGGTCATGCGTTCTTCCATCGACATGCGGTCAAACACATCGCCGGCGTATTCGTAGGCGAAGCCGATACCACCGTTGGCGCCGAGCAAGCGGATGATGTGAAGGATGACGTCTTTTGCGTAAACGCCAGGACGAAGGTTGCCGTTGACTTCGATGCGACGGACTTTCATTTCCTGAAGCGCGATGGTTTGAGTGGCGAGGACGTCGCGCACTTGGCTGGTGCCGATACCGAATGCGATTGCACCGAACGCGCCATGGGTGGCGGTGTGGGAGTCGCCGCAAGCGATCGTGGTTCCTGGCTGGGTGATACCTTGCTCAGGTCCGACCACGTGGACGATGCCCTGTTTGCCGGATTTCAAATCGAAATAGGTGATGCCGAAGTCATCGCAGTTCTTACGGATCGCATCGATCATCTCCGCAGCGAGTGGATCGGCGGGTTGATCTTGGTTTTCCGTTGGGACGATGTGATCGATGGTCGCGAAGGTGCGTTGGGGAAATTTCACTTTCAGCCCGAGGTCGCGCAGCATACCGAAGGCTTGAGGCGAAGTCACCTCGTGGATGAGGTGGGTGCCGATGAAGAGTTGAGTGCGGCCATCAGCAAGAGTGCCTACACGGTGTGAATCCCAGACTTTTTGAAACAGACTTTTTCCCATGACGTAAACCGCCGTGATTTGCGGCGGGGCGGGAATGTGGATAGGGGACGAGGAAAACTCAACCCTCAAAATGCGGGTTTGGAAGAGATTTTAACCACGAATTTCACGAATAACACGAATGGGAGACTTAAATAGGTCTTAGATACGCTATTCTGAAAATCCTTTTGAGAATTTGAGAATGAATTCAAGATTGGCCAACTATCTCTGAGAATTCGTGTCATTCGTGAAATTCGTGGTTCCTCCTGCTTTTCGTAGTTTTCCCACAGGGCGTTTGCTTGGCTGGGCTATTCTTGGACAGGGCGTGCAGTCGTGATGAGTTTCACGGATTTTTCGCGATTATCCCGGTAATAATCGAAGGCGTCGTTGAGGGATTCGAACTCTTCGAAGGGGATGACTGCGAGCAG
>JAJTHK010000090.1 GCA_021298895.1 Luteolibacter sp. | reverse complement strand
TTGATTGTTGATTGTTGATTGTTGATTGTTGATTGTTGATTGTTGATTGTTGATTGTTGATTGTTGATTGTTGATTTCCGATTTTTGAATGAAGAGGTGAATTTCACCTCGGCATTTCCTATCACTTCAACGGCACCACAACCTCTTCAGGCAACGGATACTTCACCGCATTCGCCAAGCGATTCATCTCTTTTCTTAGTGGTGCTGTGAAAGCGTTGTCTTTGGCGAGGTTATTGAGTTCGTAGGGATCTTTGGCCAGATCGTAGGCTTCTGTTAGATCGGGTTTGCCGTGGTAGTGGATGAGTTTTTGGGTTGCGGTTCGGACGCCGACGCAGGTTGGGGTGTCGCCGAGTTCTTTGCGGTAGTAGGAAAGGAAGGACGTGCGCCAGTCGGCTGGCTTTTTGCCGGCGGCGAGTTCTTTGAAACTTTTGCCTTGCATGCCAGCGTTGGCGGGGAGGCCTGCGAGGTCGAGCCAGGTGGGTGCGAGGTCGATGTTTAAAACTATTTCATCGACCAATTTACCTTTAGCAAACATCCGTGGGTAGCGGACGATAAATGGCAGGCGCAGGCCTTCTTCGTAGAGGGCGCGTTTGTCGCCGAGTCCGCGTTCGCCGAGGAAATATCCGTTATCACTTGAGTAAACAACTACGGTGTCTTGGGTGAGTTGGAGAGTATCGAGGGTATCTAACAGTTTTCCTAGATTTTCATCGATGCCTTTGACGTGGCGTAGGTAATCGAGGTGGACCGAGTTTGCGGAGAGTCCGCGTTCTTTGCCGTCGTCTTCGGGGGTGAGAGGTTTGTGATAGATGGCTGCAAGCTTGCAGTTGGGGGTGGGCTTGGTGGTTTTGCCTTCGTATAGGTTGCGCAGACGATCGGGTAGGTTGTTCATGCCGCGTTTGTTGTGTGGGCTTTTGAAGCCGATGACCATGTTGAAGGGTTGGGTTTTATCGCTTTGCTTGAGCCAGGAGATCGCGAGGTCGGTAGTGACGTCATCGACCCAACCTTTGGTTTCGGTCATTACTCCGTTGATTTCAAAGGGGCAATCTTGGTAGATACCTTGGCCGATGAAGCTGGCCGAGTGTTGGAAGCCCGGGCGTGGGCCTTTTTGCTCGCCCATGTGCCATTTTCCGAAATAGGCGGTACGGTAGCCGGCATCGCGGAGTAAGTTGGCGTGGGTGACAGCCGTTTCAGGAAACGGAGTATTGTTATCCATCACGCCGTTGACGTGGGTATATTGGCCAGTGAGGAAACTGGCGCGACCCGGTGAGCAGATCGAGTGTGTGATGAAGGCATTGCGCATGCGGACGCCATCGGCGGCTAGACGATCGAGATTAGGGGTTTCGAACCATGGGTAGCGGGCGTTTTCACCTTGTTCGCGTTGGACGACGCCCATGGCATCCCAGCGATGGTCATCGGCGATGATGAAAATGAAATTGGGTTTACGCACGGCAGCCTGGGCGGAGAGGGAGATAAGGGCGCAGATAGCGGCGATGAGATGTTTTTGTTTTAGTGTCATGATAATAAGAGTTTATCTAGCAGGAAGGAGCAAAGGTAAGATGATTTTTTAAGGATACGTGATAAAAACTGAGTTATATCGTTATGTTTTTTAATTATTTACTGTTTTAAGCCTGAGCCGTCCCAGACTTGGGTGAAGCCGTTTTGTTCGATTTCTTTGATGATGAGATCTCGGTGAATGGACATGACGGGATTGATCTCTGCGCCACAAGCTTCGAGTGCGTGACCAGTCCAGACGTTGCAGATTCTGGGGAAATAGTAGGATTGAGGGGAATCAATTAAAACACCATTACCCCAGCTCGATGGGCCGGCGATACTGGGTTTGCCGCTAGAGTCTGTAACGCTGCAGTGATTCAAAAAGGAAGCGACGTAAGGGCCGCGTTCACGAGGGATGGATTTCATGAAAATTTGTTGATGCGGTGATACCTCGGCAACATTTCCATGGATAGGGATACATTCCATGACGGCTGGAGAGGGCATGAAGATCGCGTAAAAGACTTCGCTTGGTTTCAGCCAGCGTTTATTCACATAGGCATTGCGATCACCCCATGAGAGGGTGACGTATTTGCAATCAGGAAAATTTTGCGGAGGATTGAAACCGGATTCTAACAACCAATCGTAAGGAAACACCATGCCGGTGTGTAGCTTGTCGGCGAGCATCCAGACTTGTACTTCAGGAGGTCGCTCCGGGGTGTATTTGGCTACGGTGTTTCTTTGCACCAGAGACGATGCTGGTTCTGGTGCAGGAGGCATGGTAAGGAAATGGCAGGAGCTCAGTGCTCCAGTCATTAAGCATGTTGCGATCCATTTAATAAACAATGGGTTCATTGGATGGTTGCCGCTATAGGTTCTTCGATACGCTAAACGCTCAGGAAAGAAACGAGCAGATGTATTGGCAAAGACCTTCGCTGACCTTGATGTCGAAACCGCTGTTGGCTGGAACATGGAATGAACTACCCGCTGCGTACGTTTCGGTTTTGCCAGAATCCTTGATGGTGACCTCACAAGAACCCGCGGTGATTTCCATCAGTTCTGCGGCGGCTGTGCCGAAATAGAATGAACCCGGCGCGATGAGACCGAGGGTTTTGCGTGAGCCATCAGCAAGGTGGATGGTGTGAGATACAACTTTGCCATCGAAATAAATATTTGCGATGGAATCGACAGTGACGTTTGAGAATGAATTCATGTTAGAATTTTAGATGATGATAAGAGATTGGTTTATTCGGTGGCAGCTTTCCATGCTTCATAGCCGCCTTGGAGGACGGATACGCTATGACCTCGCTCGGATAGTCGGGTAGCGACCGTGATTGCATCTGGGCAAGCAAGATCTGTGCAATAAAGCACTACGGGTATTTGATTTTTAATCGCGTTTTTAATCAGCGTTTCTTGTTTATCGATGGATTTATCGAAATCAGCTTTTGGAAAACTGATTGCACCATCGATGTGTCCCATTTTGTAAAAAATGAGAGGGCGCACATCGAAGATCAGTGCTGCCTTACTTTGATGGAGTTGATACAGAGTCCCGAGCGGCATGCGGGTGACGGTTCCCGGAGTGATTGCGGTTGCGGTGAGGACCTCAGAAGTCTCGTCTTTTCCGGCCGCTGGCTTGAGAGGTGGGATGGGCTTGTCCTTCGGATCATAGCACGATGTAACATTCAAGCACGCAGCGACGAGGCAAGCGACATGAAAAATTTGCCGTCTGTTAGAATGCGATGCTTGTGGGTCGTTTTTCAAATTAAGCGATTTTGATGAGTTCGACATCGAACACGAGAACCCCTGCTGGATAACCAGCGGGTGGGTTTTCGCCGTAAGCCATTTTGGCAGGAATCCAGAAGCGGCGCGATTCGCCTTCGACCATGAGTTGAAGTCCCTCGGTCCATCCAGCGATGACTCCGTTTAGAGGAAAGCTGGTGGGTTGACCCCGTTGCACGGAAGAGTCGAAGAGTTCGCCATCGGTGGTCCAACCGGAGTAGTGCACGGTGACAAGGTCGGTGGCTTTTGGATGTCTTGAGCCGGATCCGCTCGCAAGAAGTTTGGATGCAAGGCCAGAAGCGGTGATTTGGGCATCAACTGGCGCGGCGGCAACGTCGGATGGAGTTTCAAGCATGCCTTGGTTGTGCCTGTGAATGAGCCGATGTGGCAAGGGTGAATCGCGGGAGAGGAGGTAATTTTTCACCGCAGAGACGCAGAGGAGGCTGAGGGAAGCAGAGTTCGGGTTTAAAAAAGGGAGGAGAAATGAGCAAAAGGCGGATATAAAATTTCACCCTTGACTCCACTTCGTTACGTCCAAGCCATCTCTGCTTCGCCTATGTTTTGAGTGCTCGTTAACACTCGCTTGGCGTTCGCTCTGCTTTCACTCTTCACTCTTCCTTAGGATCCTCGTGCAGCATGTCGACGGCGGTGCGGCGGATGACGGTGATGTTTCCGAGTAGGTGATCTTGGCGGATGATGAACTGATTGAGTTTCATCAGTTCCAAAACAGCGAGGAACGTGACGATGACTTCCGATTGAGTGGTAGCGGATTTGAAAAGAGCATCAAAACTGAGCGATTCGCCGGGTTTGAAATGATCGAGCAGAAATTCGATCTTATCGGCGACCGTGAAGCGATCATCCACGATGTCGCCGAAGTCATGGGATTCCTCGAAACGTTTGAGAACGTTTTGGAATGCACGGATGAGGTCGAAGATGGAAATTTCCGCGAGAGCAGCAGGTTCTTCTTCAGGTTTGTCTGCGGGATCTGGCTGGAGGGCAAAACGGCCTTGTTGATCGAGCTCACGGAGCGAGAGGAAGCCGGCGGCGTCTTTGAATTTTTTGTATTCGATGAGCTGACGGATGAGTTCCCAGCGCGGATCATCTTCCTCGATGTCCTCTTCCGGGGGTTGCTCGGTGCGTGGCAGCAGGGTTCTGGATTTTAGATACATCAAATTGGCCGCCATGACAATGAACTCGGAAGCGAGGTCGATGTTCAGAAGCTTGAACGTGTTGATGTAATCGAGGTATTGTTTTGTGATTTTCTCGATCGAAATCGCCTGGATATCCAGCTCGTCCTTTTTGATAAGATAGAGCAAGAGATCCAGCGGACCTTCAAAGATTTCCAGTTGAACTTTGTAATCGGTGTTTTCCAAGGGATAAAGAGGTTGGGGATCTGTGGGAATTTAATCTGGCAAGATCGATGGTGGTAGGGTTTGATGTAGAGCGAACATGAGCGGAAATATCGATTCAGAGCAATGGCAAAACTTTAACCAACGGCTGACCTATTGGATTTTCAAGCAAGGATTTTGGTTTCAGCTAAAATATTCCCTGTTTTTAGGGGGGAAGAAGCCCGGGCTGATGCTACATTTTGTACATTTGACGCTCCGTTTGGTCATTTTTCTGATTTTTGGGGGTTTGGTCTGGGTGGGGGTCGTGAAATTCACGGGAGAGGAGAAATTCACTAAGCTTTTCAGTGATCAGGTAGAGAAAAAATTTGCTGCGGATGAAATTGAGATCCAAGGGGTAAGTCGCGAGCGGGGCAAATTTACGATCTTTCGGCTGGCAATGATTGCGGACAAAAGCTCATTTTTTACGGGCTTGGAGCTTTCAAATTTGGTCTGTCAGAGAGATTTTTTTGTGGATTTTGGAAGGACTTGGAAGCCGGGGCTTGTTGAAATATCTAAGGCAAATCTCTCGCTAAGGGCTGGCGCGGACTCAGAGGAGAGCGCTCAGGCGATTGCAGGTGTGCTGTTTCAGGAAATGGGTAATTTGAGGCCTGATGCGATTCATGTGGCGAATATGTCGATGAGATGGGGTTTTACAGAGCGCTCCAGAGGATCAATCACATCGAGCAATATGAAGGCGATACCTCAGGGCGATGGTTGGAAGTTGAGTTTTCGTGGAGGAACTTTTTCACAAAATTGGCTTAGAGAACTTCAGATCGAAAGACTCGATGTCTTGGTATCAAAGCAAGGAATCAAATTCGAAGAAGCGGTTTTCAGTAAAGATGGCGGGCTGCTGGTCTTGGAAGAATTCGATATTGTTGCCGGTTACACTCCTAAAGTTTCTGGAAAAATGAAAATGAAGTCGATGAGTATTTCGAGCATGTTGCCAGTAGTGGCAAGGGCTTATGCAGATGGAAAGATATCGGGAAATTTTGAGGTAGCTGGGTCAACTAATACCACGGAGGGAATTACCTTTGACGGAGAAGTGATTTTGGAAAATGGCGATGTGATCACCTTGCGCGACAGGATATTATTACTCAGGGCTCTAACTGTCGTGGATGCTAATAACAATTATCGCCGAATGGATTTCAAAACAGGATCCTTTAAGTTAAAATTTCAGGAAAAAGGATTGATGATATCTGACGTAAAAATGTTTGCGGATGATAAAATGAGTTTGATCGGCGATATGTTTGTTAGAAAACCAAAGGCGGATGAGGAGTTGGTATTGGATGATGGCTCGGATTTCTTTGGTGAGACTGTTAAGGAAGACGATTTAGCAAAAGATATCAATATCTCGCTGCTTGAGGCAGGTAAGGACTCCAACGATCGTGAATCGGGTTTTGAAACAGATGATGATAAGTCACTCTTCGGTAAGTTGGCTATCATGAGTATAAACAGGCGGATTTTAGAATACGAAGCGGAAAAGCTAAGCCAGTCCTATCGCTACGAAGGCGAATTTAAAATCACCTTGATGCAAACAGCGTTTGATCGCGCACCAGAGTTGAAGGCTGTTTTCCCCGGGACTGCAGATGGTGGTAGAATTCCTATTTCCGTCCCCATCCAAGGTGTGCTGTATGAGTTGACCGAAGGTATCGCGAAGCAACTCTATGAAAAGGGTCGCAGGTAAGAAGAATTAACCACAAAAAACACAAACGACACGAAAGTGAATTTTATCTGTCAGGTTCAGAATCGTTTTGTGTTATTCGTTTTTTTAGTGGTTAAAATCCACATCTAACGTGGTAAGTCACTTTTTCGGAGGGCATGCACAGCGCCATTCTGGATTACCGCAGGGTGCGCAAACCTTGGTATCATAATGTAGGCGTGCGACGATGGCTTTGGCATCCGCGGTTTCTTTGTATTGGAGGATGATCCATTCGCCTGCTTTTGGAGCGGTGAAGCTGAAAGCAGAAGCATCTTTGGTAACCTCAATTTTAACGGGCTTATCGCGAGTTCCTGCCGTGGCGGTGATTTCCTGCGCGGCGAGGGCGACAGGTTTCATGTCTTTATCGAGAACGGCGATGAAGAGTTTTCCATCTTTCTCTGTCACTTCACCATGCATAGTTTCATTCGTGCTGAATTCAAGATTGTGGCCTTTGTTCGGGCCGAGTTCGATATCTCCATGGCCGAAGGCAAAGCCGGCAGTCAGGGAAAGGAGGGTAATGAGTAGTATTGTTTTCATATATGTGTGTTTTTTAATGGATTAGCGGGTGGCTGGAGCGTCCAGCCTGAGAGCTTTTTCTGTGGCTTTTCTACCAATGAGATAGAACACGGCGGGAGTGACGACAAGGTCGAGAAGGGTAGAAGAAATCAGTCCGCCCACGATGGCGACGGCGACGGGGTGAAGGATTTCTTTTCCAGGTTCGCCGGGTGAGAGGACGAGCGGAATAAGCGCAATGCCTGCGGAGAGGGCGGTCATGAGCACGGGTACGAGTCGTTCAAGCGTGCCACGAGTAATGAGGGCAATCCCGAAAGTTTCACCTTCATGACGCATGAGATGCAGGTAATGGGAAATCATCATGATTCCATTTCGTGCGGCAACGCCACCCACCGCAATGAAACCGACCAATGTGGCGATGCTGATGTTATCGATTTTACACCAAGTGAAAGCCAATGCTCCGGCAAGTGCGAGCGGAAGATTGAGCATCACTTGGAGTGAAAGCGAAACGCTGCGGAAGTAACCTGTTAGAAGAACGGCGATGACCACAGCGACGATTCCGAAAAGGATGAGAATACGTTTTGAGGCCTGTTGACGAGCGAGATACTCACCCTCAAAGCGCAAGGTATAGCCTGGCGGGAGTTTCACTTGATCGGCGACGGCAAGTTGCCAGTTCTTCACCAGTGACTCGAGGTCGCGCTCATCCGTATTCGCTCCGATGACAATACGACGCTGGCCGTTTTCGCGATTGATAACGTTGGGGCCGGTGACTTCGTATATATCTGCGACCAGATAAAGGGGTATATGCCGTCCGTCTGGTGTTTGAATAAGTAATTCGCTAATTTTTTCCGGATAGGTGCGCCATGATTCGGGTAATCGTAAAACGAGGTCTACCGTGGTTTCTCCTTCACGAAGCTCGCCGAGCAATGATCCACCTAACAGACGGGAGACTTGTTGATTGATTTCTCCAGGTAAGAGTCCTTCGGTGCGAGCGCGGACTCGGTTGACCTCAATGCGGATTTGAGGAATGGGGACTTGGGCTTCGAGGTTCACATCGGTGAGTCCGGAAATGGTTTGTCCGGCTTCTTTGACTTGTGTGCCCAAGCGGCGGAGAGTCGTTAGATCAGGTCCGTGGATTTTCACTGCGATCTTCGCCGAAACGCCACTGAGCATGTGGCTGAGACGATGACCAATCGGTTGGCCGACGTTGACGAAAGTGCCCGGAATGGTTTTTAGCTTGTCGCGGATTTCTGCAAACACAACTTCGCGGTCGCGTCCGCCCTTGTGGAATTCAACATCGAACTCATTAACTGAAACCGGCATGACATGGTCGTCGCGCTCGGCACGTCCGGCACGGCGACCGACGGATTTCACCTCGTCTATCTCTAACAGAAGTTTGACTGCGGTTTCGCCGACTTCGTTGGATTGTTTGAGAGAACTACCCGGTGCGCTGGCGAAGGATATGGTTGCGCTGCCTTCGTTGAAGGTGGGGAGGAATTCTTTCCCCATGCTCGGATAAAGCATGGCGGCACCAACCACGAGCATGATGACCACACCGATCACGACCAGTGGAGCACCGAATGCAGCGCGGAGGAAAGTGGTTTTGGTGAAGGATTTAAGTGATCTTACCAAAAAGCCGTCGCGGTGCTCCTTGTCTTCTCTGGGTTTAAGTAAAAACGAGCAGAGAACAGGAATGACCGTGAGCGATACCACAAAGGAGGCGATCATGCTGACAATCGTTGCTATGGCAATGGGTTGGAAAAGTCTGCCTTCGAGGCCTGCCAGACCTAAGAGCGGAACGAACACCAAGATGATCAGTATGGTGGCGTAGAGGATGCTGGATCGAACCTCGCTGGAAGCGGATGCGATGACATCTAGGCGAGGTCTTGGTAGGGGGAGTGAGGCGTTTTCTTTCAGACGACGGAAAACATTTTCAACGTCGACAATGGCGTCATCCACCACCATCCCGATCGCAACTGCGATACCGCCGAGAGTCATGCTGTTGACACTAACTCCAAACCATTTGAAAGTTAGCAGGGTGATAGCAAACGACAGCGGTATAGCTGTTAGAGTGATAAAGGTAGTGCGGAGATTGAGTAGGAAAAGCAGCAAGATAACCGTGACCATGATCGCACCATCACGGATAGCTTCTTTGAGGTTGCCGATGGCGCTATCGATGAAGTCACCTTGGCGGAAAAGGATTTCCGCCTCGACTCCGGCGGGTAGGCTGGGTCGTAAATCAGCCAGAGCTTTCTCGATATCAGCAGAAAGTTTCAGGGTATCAAAACCAGGTGCTTTATCGATGCTGAGAATGATGCCCGGAGTTTCTTTTTCATCGCCTTCGAAAGCGATCCCTGCGTCGCCGCGCATGGTGGCGACACCGAATTTCACTTCAGCAACGTCGCCAATGGTGATGTTGCGGTCGCCGATACGCTTTACATTGGATGCGGCGATGTCTGCTGGATCCGCAGTCATCGCGAGGTTGCGCACCATGATTTCGCGTGGGCCAGATTGGAGGTAGCCACTGGTCGCATTGCCGGCGGATAGAGTGACGGCATTTTCTAACTCATCTAACGAAACTCCCTCTGCTTGCATTTTGAGAGGGTCTGGCTCGACGTGGACTTGTTTGACGCCACCACCGATGGCCAGGACTTCCGCAACTCCCGGAATGCTTTGCAAACGTCGTGCGACCGTCCACTCCGCGAAGGTGCGCAGATCCATCGGAGCGATGGAGTTGTCTTCTGACTTCAGGCCAACTAAAAGAATCTCACCCATGAGCGAGGAAACCGGAGTCATTCCAGAACGGGTGTTATCAGGCAATTTAGCAGCTTGCAGGCGTTCTTGGACAAGTTGGCGGGCTTTATAAATATCAGTGCCCCATGCGAATTCGACGAATACCAGAGAGAGTCCGACATCGGAGTTGGAGCGGAGTCTATCGAGTCCGCCGATGCCGAGTAGGGTGTTTTCAAGCGGACGAGTGACGAGGGTTTCGACCTCTTCAGGAGCGAGGCCCGGGGCTTCAGTTAAAACCGTGACCGTGGGTTTGGTCATATCTGGTAGAACTTCAACTGGAAGCTCAGTCGCGGTGCGTGCGCCCATGAAAATGACCAGCAACGCTGTCGCAATGATCAGCGCGCGGTTTTTCAAGGAGAAGCGGATGAGATGATTGAGCATGAAAATGGATATTTAAAAATTAGGCAGCGTTTCCATTTTGCGGTTTGCGGAGAAACACACTGGCGATCAGTAGCAGCAGAAGCACACCACTAATGATGCTGAGAAACATAACGATCGAATCGCTAGAGCGGTGATCGTGGCCATGGTCTTGAACACTATTGGAAGCGGCGATTTCTTCTGCTGTCATCTCCGTCCCATCTTCGTTGTGAGGATGGCCGTGTGCGGCATCCAGTGCTTCTTTCAATGAGACATTACCCTTACCAGCAAAAGCTAATGAGTATGCGCCTTTAATCACAACTTCGTCTCCTGGGAATAGACCGGATATGATTTCAACTCGTTCATCACTTATTTCTCCGACAACAACTGGAGTGCGTACAAAAGTATTTTCTAGCTCATAGTCTTTGATGAAAACGAAGCGATTTGCGCGATCTCCCAGCAAAGCAGCACGGGGGATACTGAAAACGTTTTCTCTTTTTGATGTAATCAGAGATAGTTCAGCTCTCATACCAGGACGTATTTTATAATCAGGATTTTGGATTTCAAATATTGCATCCACGGTAGATGAATTTGTGGTTTCTGTGCCGAGTCGTAAAAATTTGGTTTTATGAATTTTATCGCCGACTGAAGGTATGCGAATTATTGCTGTTAGATTTTCATTTAAAATCGCGGCATGATGTTGCGGGACGCGAGCGATAACCCAGACGCTAGAAATATCCATGATTTCCATCAGAGTAGACTCTGGCTCAACAGGTGCTCCGAGGTGCCCTACTGATTTAATCACAAGTCCATCGGCTGGGGCTTTCAGATCGATGATCGGTGGTGGATCACCTGGCTGGCGGCTTTCGATGCGCAGTAAGACATCACCTTTCTTGACGAACTCACCTTTATGAATTCCGACTTGAATGATTTTACCCGGGATACGGCTAGAGAGAACGGAATGGCTTTCGCAAGTGTGATCGATTTCACCGAGCACAGAAATGTTTTGTTCAAAAGTGGATTCCTCAGCGGCGATGGTTTCGATGCCTAGATTTTTAACTCCAGCTTCGCCGAGTGGTACAGTGGTTTCGTTGCGCGGAGGCGTGGCAGCGAAGGCGTTGCTCGTTAAAAAAATTGATAGGTAGATGAATTTCATGATGTTAGAAATGATTTATTAAGAGAGGTTTTATTAAAAGTTGCCGCCACGGCTTGCTTGGTGACGGATGTTGGCGAGGTGGAATTCGCGAGTGGCATCGATTTTTGAGGCGAGCAATTCGAGCGTTTGTTGGCGGGAGTTGAGAACGAGTTGAAGATCGCCTTGGCCTTGTTTGTAGGATTTTTCTAAAAGATCGGTTTGTTCTTTAGCGAGAGGTAGAAGTTTATCCTCGAGTTCGGTAATGAGCGCCGCCCATTGCCGGATTTCGGTTAGGGCGGTGTTGGATTCGTGGTTGATCTGGTTGGCGAGGGCTTTGACTTCTTGTTCCTTGCGGTTGTGGCGCGCCGTTGCGGCATCGATGTTGCCTTGGTTGTTGTTCCAAAAAGGAAGCGGGATGGAGAGTTTGAAACCGATGATGGTTTCGTTATCAAAACCGTTTGGTGCGTCTTCGCTGCGTTCTTCTGTGGCAAAAAACGATGCGGCGATGTCTTCCCGACGGTTGGCTCGTTCGAGCGCGATGCCGGCTTCTGTGGCGCGGAGATGGAGCTTCGCGGCAGCCAGATCGGGACGCTCGATGGATATGTTTTTGGATGCAGCAATGGTAGAAGGATTACCCGAGAGGGTGACGGCGGTTTCCGGAGCGATCCCTAACAAAGGTCGCAGTTTTCCTAGGGCGGCGGTTTCCTCCGTGTTTAATAATCGCTCTTGGGTGGTGAGTTGTAGCGAAGCGAGCTTTGCTTGTGCGGCATCGAGCGGAGAAATTTCACCCTGTTTGGATTTTTCAGAAATGAATTCAGCAAGTTCGATGGCGAGTTCCTGTTGTTGCTTGAGGAGGGATTTCCGTTCGCGTATCGCTAGGATTTTCACGAATTCCTGACGAGCGTCTGAAATCAGAAGTCGCTCGACATTTTTCACTTCGGCCTCTGCAACTTGGATTTCGGTGGCGCTGATTTCCTTTTCGATACGCAGCCGATCAGTCAGCGGGAATTTCTGAGTGAGTCCGATTTCGATGTTGCCCTCATTGGCGCGGGTGTTGCTTGAAATCCCACTTTCGAGGCTCGGATTTGAGAGTCGGCCCGATTGTTTGGCGAGGCCTAAGGCTTCGTCGATGCGGAAGCCGGCAGCGGCGAGCTCTGGGTTGTGGTTGCGGATTCGCGAAGAAATGCTCTCGAAAGAAAGAATTTCTGAGGGCGAGGCTGTTAGTGGGTGCGCTGCGAATAAGCACAGCGATGCAATAGCGGTGATAGATGGATGCATGTTATAAAATGGATAATCCGTTAATGAAATAGAACGCAGAAGGACGCAGGTGTGCGCGAGATCGCGCAAGAGTGATTGGTTCTGTGCGCAGTAATGACCGAGCGACAAATTCGGAGACACGAGGGTGCCCGAATGGCGCGTTAAATCAGAGGGGGTTTATCCAAGGAGAAAAACGGCTCATCAGGAATGAGCGAGGTTTCGACGGAAATTTTCAACAAACTTCCATGGAAAGTAGCGAGATAGCAGCGGTCGATCGAAGGTCGATCCGCCACAGGAAAATGGCAGCAATGATGGTGATGCGGGGTGCTGTCATGATTTTCACAATCATCGGGATTTGGATGATGGTCGTGGTCGTGATGATCATGATGCTCATGGGTTTGAGCGCAACTTTCATGGTCAGAATGGGTATTTTCATGCATCACAGCAGACGCCATTCCTGCGAGAACGCAGAAAGCGAGGAACTGCTTGAGGAAAAATGCCATGTCCTCCGATAATCCACCTTATGCGATAAGGAAAGGATTTTTTTAATACCAGAAACTTTGCGGTGGCGCTGGAGCGAAGTAGGGGTTAAGTTATTAGCCACGATGGATCTTGTAACTGTCATTAGCATGAATGCCTCATATGGCTTGGCGGTAGCTATATTTTTAGGAGCTGCCTTGGCTAAGATGTACTCACGTGCACAAAATAGAAGTCTGCCGCCAGCTTTGCCATTGGGTAAAATTTCAGATTGGTATTATCGGAAGCTCGATCTGCTCGTGGTGGGTATCATTGTGGGATTTTATTATCTGATGGTTCTAACCAATGCGATGCTTGCCCATAAGATGAAGGATTATGTGGTTTCTGGGTGGGATTTGGTATTCAATATCGGTATACAGTTTTTTTTCGCTGGATTGGTTATAGCGGTGCTGGCAAGTCGGATTCACCCAGTCACATGGTTGGGTTTGAAATGGAGACAATGGCCGTGGGTTGCACTTATCGCACCCGTTACGGTTCTAACAATGTGGGCGTGTTTTGCGGGACTCTACGCAATGGGTTACGAGGGATTGATGAAAAACTTGGGAGTGGAAATTGTTCAAGATTCGGTTGATTTGTTGCAGACAACTGAAGATACAAGTGTTTTAATCCTGATGTCGATCACAGCTGTTATTGTGGCACCGCTTTGTGAAGAGGTAGTTTTCCGTGGGTATATTTATCCTACCTTGAAAAAATTTAACGGAATATGGATTGCTGCTTTGGTATCGGCCTTGATCTTCTCTGCAGCACACGGAAGTTTAGCTGCTTTGCTGCCTTTGTTTATCTTCGGCGTAGTACTGGTGTTTTTATATGAACGGACAGGATCCATCTGGGCACCCATCGGCGCGCATTTCCTTTTCAACGCGGCCACGGTCACTGTGCAGTTATTAACGCGATTTGGTTATATTCCTGAGCAAACGCTTCAATGAAACCTTTGGAAGGAATGGGAGAAGATGAACTGATCGCAAGGTTGGTCCGATTGGTGCCGACAGGGCAAGCCGAGGAAGGGCCTGGCGATGATTGTGCGGTGATGGATGATGGGGGAATGAATTTGGTTTTATTGAAAACCGATGCTTTAGTGGAGGGTGTTCATTTTGTTAGAGATGCGGATGCAAGAAGGGTTGGCTGGAAGGCGGTGGCGCGGGTGGTTTCTGATTTCGCGGCAATGGGTGGAACTCCAGAACGATTTCTTGTCACCCTCGCATTGCCTGCTTCGATGACTTTGGATTGGGTTGAAAATTTCTATCGTGGGATGGGAACGTGTTTTGAGCGTTATGGCGCGGTTTTAGTAGGAGGTGAAACATGCCGGGTTCCAGTGGGTTCGGCGGCAGTTATTTCCATAGCAGCGACGGGCAGGGTGGAGCGGGGGAATGTGGTGATGAGATCAGGAGGAAACCTCGGCGATGCGATCTGGGTGACGGGTGTGCTGGGTGGATCGCTAGCAGGGAAACATCTCGATTTCACTCCTAGGCTCGATCAAGCACGTTGGTTGGTGAAACATTTCAAACCGACCGCTATGATGGATCTTTCCGACGGGGTCGCTCGGGATTTGCCAAGATTAGCAAAAGCATCATCCTGCGGATTTCAGTTAGATCTTTCCGCGATGCCTCTGTGCGAGGGTTGCGATGTGAAACAGGCACTGGAGGATGGAGAAGATTTTGAATTACTTTTCACATTTCCAGAAGGACAAGGCCTAGAGCGTGAATGGCAGCAGAAATTTCCTGCGCTGAAGCTAACCAAGATAGGACGCTTGGTAAAACCCGGAGAGGGAGATGAGCTAAAAGGCGGCTGGGATCACTTTCGGTGAATGGATCAAGGTGGCTTGCGGAGGCGGATGTTTTTTGTAGTGGATCACGCTCTTCGGGTTATGAACTTTGATCGCGATAGTTCCTTGCGGCGAGACGCAGGGAAGCGAGGCTAGATTTTTTATCTTTTTATTAACTGCCATGCCTTATTAACTGCCAGGCATACATATGACTTGCGGATGCTTTTTGGGGCTGGTAGGGTGTCGCTGTGAATAAGGTAAAAGTTGATAAAAAAAGGGATTTTGAGGAGAAAAAGGTGTGGTCTCCCCTGGAGTTGGCGGAGATGAAAACTGGGCGGAGGTTGGGGCAGATTCGGCGTGCTAAAGGGTTCTCAGGGCGCAAGCGGATGCGTATGACGGATGGCTCGGCGTGCTACCACGTGATGTCGAGGGTGGTGAATGGCGAGTTTTTACTCGGTTCGATTGAGAAAGAGGCGCTACGGAGAATGATGTGGCGGATGGCCACGTTTTCTGGGGTCGAAATCCTGACCTACGCGATCATGGACAATCATTTTCACATTTTACTCAAAGTCCCTGAACAAAAAATTTGGCTGAAACGCTTCGAAGGCAAGGAGGGAGAGGAAAGATTCTTCGAGCATCTTTCATTGGTGTATTCTAAAGCTTTCATCGCGCAATTCCGAGGTGAAATCACCGAGTTACGCAATCGCCAAGAGGAGGACGCGGCGCAGGTGTTATTAGAGCGATTCCAACAACGCTTCTGCGACCTGAGTTTGTTTGTCAAAGAACTCAAGGAGCGGTTCAGTCGTTGGTATAACAAGCAGAAGAGTCGACGTGGGACGCTGTGGATGGATCGATTTAAAAGTGTGCTGGTGGAAACGGGTGAGGCACTGCAGACGATGGCGGGCTATATCGATTTGAATCCGGTGCGGGCAGGGATTGTGCGGGATCCTGCGATGTATGCGTGGAGTGGTTATGGAGAGGCAGTGGGCGGGAGCAAACGCGCA
This sequence comes from Luteolibacter sp., assembly GCA_021298895.1. Taxonomy (GTDB): domain Bacteria; phylum Verrucomicrobiota; class Verrucomicrobiia; order Verrucomicrobiales; family Akkermansiaceae; genus Luteolibacter. The sequence continues at coordinate 19,779 of JAJTHK010000090.1, read as the reverse complement.
CGGCGAGGGCTTTGCAAGGTGTTGGAAGTTGCTCAAGACAGTTGGAATACAAAGGCACATGGCTATTACAGAAAATGGCTGTATGGAGAAGGCGCGGTTGCTGAAGGCTCGCGAAGAAAAGGTTATACCGAAGCACAAGTAGAGGCTGAACAAGTTGCGGTGGAGAATTTCTTATTTTTACCCATGTTAGAAATCCGCAAGCGGATAAAGTGTTTCAGCGAAGGGATTGCGCTAGGGAGTGAGGATTATGTGAAAGGAATGGCAGCGAGGTATCAGTCGCAGTTCGAAAGACAGAAGGAAAGAACGGCAAAACCATTGAAAAGCGCAACAGGAGCTAAATCAGGATCGATTTTTGCAATGCGAGGGAGTTAAGAAGTATTTTCGAAAAGAGAAAAGACGGAGCGCGGAAGATGCGAAGTGCATTACCAAAACGAAAGGCTAGTTCGTTGGAGATTCGCTCGAAATACTGGCGGGTGTGCTTGTGGCGCGGGAGTATTCAGAGCTCTTACTGAGATAAACTAGGGTGGCGGAAACGATGATGACGGCCGCTAGCACCATGGCGATAAAAAGGATGAAGATGTTATTTTTCATGGGTATAGAAAATGATGATATGTGGGGAGACGCGAGTTTAAATTATTTTAGGCCTTGGTGAGAACGGCGGCGAAGGCACCATCAGTGTGGTGATCGACTGGAATGATTTGGATGGTTTTGCCTAAGCTCAGGTTGTGTTTTTCTGCGAAGGCGGTGACGAGGCCGATGTTTTCGGAGTCTTCGATGGAGCAGGTGGAATAGATGATGCGTCCGCCGGGTTTGAGGCAGGGGAGGGCATTGGTAAGGATAGCGGTTTGGATTTGGGTCAGTTGATCGATGTCGGTGGATTGCAGTCTCCAACGGACATCGACTCTGCGGCGAATCACTCCGGTGTTGGAGCATGGGACATCTAACAAAATTGCATCGAAGGCTTGATGGTATTTTTCGGGTGCGGGTTTACACCAATCGTGGACGGAAACTTCATCGGCGGTGATACCGAGGCGTGCGAGGTTTTCTTCGAGGCGTGGGATGCGTTTGTCGTTTGAGTCGGTACAAGTCAGGCCTTTGCCACTACCAAGGGCGGAGGCGATGAGAAAAGCTTTTCCTCCAGGGGCGGCGCAAGCATCGAGGATTTTTTCACCAGCTTTCGGTTTGAGTAGTGCGACGCAATGACGAGTGGCGGGATCTTGGATGTAGAGGTTGCCATCGGCTAGAAGTTTAGATGGAATCTTTCCATCTAACAAAAAGTAATTCGGTGCGTGTTCGCAGGGAGTGCCTGGGATTTCGGCATCGGTTGGGATGAGTGGATTGAGGCGAAAAAACGTTTCAGCAGGTTGGTTGTTCCATTCCATGATGGAAAGGGCTTTGGCTTTTCCAAAAGATTTGCGCCAGCGGTTGTAAAGCCAATCGGGATGGGAGTGGACGACGGCAGGTGGAAGGTCATCGAGTTGTTCGAGAAGGCGTTTGCGGGCTGTGATAGCTTTACGCAAGACGGCATTGATGAGTGGGCGGACGCTGGTTTTTCCGGCTTCGACGGTTTCGTTGACCGCGGCGTGATCGGGGATGTTCAGAATGAGGATCTGGCAGAGGCCGACGCGTAAGATGTCGCGGGTATCGGCATCGAGTTTGCCATCGCGGAGTTTACCGATCCAGTGATCGAGAATGCGTCGGTGGCGGAGGACGCCGAAAAGGATGGATTGGAGGAGTCCGCGATCGGATGAAGAGAGTTTGCGGCGTTGAGCGTGGCGATCGACCAAAGTTTCGGCGTAATCGTGGCCTTTGGCCCATGCACGGAGAGCGGAGACAGCGGCTTGGCGGACGTGGAAGTTTTTGGCGGGCATGAAACTTTAAATTTTAAACTATAAACCTCAAGGAAGAGGTTGGATTTCTAACAACACATCCATGAGTTCTGGGGAGATGAAGTCTTGGCTGTGGATGATGTGGTCGAGTAGGGGTATGTTTGTTAGAGATTCGATGATGCCCTTGTTGGTGATCATCGGGGTGTCCATTTCATCTTCGAGTTGGTTTAGGATGATGCCGGCGCATTTCAGACCTTTGGCTTCGATGGCGGCTAGAGTGAGGAGGATGTGATTGATAGCGCCGAGTCGGTTGGCGGCGACGAGGATGACGGGGAGGTTGAGGTCTTTGGCGAGGTCTGAGACAAAATAGTTTTCTGTGATCGGCACTTCCCAGCCGCCAGCACCTTCGACGATGACGGGATCGTATTTTTCCGAGATCGTTTGGTAAGAAGCGATGATCTCGGCGGGGTGGATGGTTTTGTTTTCTAACAGAGCAGCAACGTGTGGGGCGACGCCGGATGAAAAGTGGAGTGGGTTCACTTCGTCGAGTGGGAGATTTCCAGATACGGCGGCTAGGATGGCGGCATCATCGCGATCTCCGCAGGAAATGGGTTTGAAGCCGACGGCATATTTTCCCTCGGCACGCAGGGACTCTACCAAAAGTTTGGTGATATAGGTTTTGCCGACGCCGGTATCTGTTCCAGTAATAAAAAAATTCACAAGGTATGTGTAGTTTAGCCGAAGGTTTTGAGGAAGCCGACCTCAAGAGCTAGTGGCTCTGAGGCGTTGGTTTCGAGAGTTTGGCGGAGGCTTTCCAGTGACTCGAGGCGTTGGGTGATTTTGAGGACGCTTTCGGAATCCGCGATGGTTTTCAGGAGGGAAGCGGATTCTGGAAAATCCAGGCCGCCGGCGTTGTTTTTGATGCGGATGATATCGCCGAGCCAGGCGAGGATGACATCAAGGTAGCGGCCGCGAGCTTCGAGGTAATCCGCTTGAGCTGCAGCATCATGAAAATCTTCACGAGCTTTGAGCCAGGTGCCATCGGTTGCGTCTTTATAGGCTGCGGATTCTTCTTTTGCCGCCGCTTTAGCGGCGACTTCGACTTCGGATTTCTTTGCGGCTAGGAATTCGGAGAACACGGCTTTGAGGTGCAGAGCAGCGATAGGATTTCCGAAACCTTTTTTGGCGACTTGATTGAGCGCGGCAACGAGTTCTTCGCCACCATCGAGATCTAGGCTGCGACCTCCGAGGAGATTGACCTGAACGCAACGAGAGAGAATCGTGGGTAATAATCGCTGCGACTTGGTCGTAAGAAGCATGAGTAGTGTGCGGTCGGGCGGCTCTTCCAATGTTTTCAGGAAAGCGTTCTCGGCTTTTTCGTTCATGCGATCGGCATCGACGATGACCCCGACTTTGGTTTGTCCAGAAGGTGCGGCGAGTTGGAGGGTGTGTTCGAGGTCGCGAATATCATCGATGGAGATCTGTCGGCTTTTTGATCGAGGACGAAGAATGCGGATCCAGCCATTTTCTTGTTCATCGAGCGGGAGGATTTTTTCTTCGGTGGGTTCGCCGAAGAGATCTACGCCACCGTTGTCGGATGAGCCGTTGACGAGGGTGATGAGGCGGGAGGCGAGTTGTTCTTTGCCGCTACCAAGAGCGCCTGTGATCAAGAATGCGTGCGCAAGGCGTTGACGCTCGTGGGCGGATTTGATGAGTTCGAAGGATTTCTCGGCGGAATGTGACACGGGTTGAAGATGGGAGAAGGCGGAAAATGTTGCAAGCTGTGATCTGCTTGGAAATCTTTTCCTGACGGTATTATGAAATTTTCTTTGCGCAAATCCAGAGGTAAGATAAGATAGGTCTCTACTGCTGTGTTCGACTGTTTTGGAAGCATGCCCGGACCGATGTAATAAAATACGGGATCATTATCCGATTGGCCATTGTCATGCCTTCTCAGGAAGACATGCAACCCTTTGGACGACCCCACTTGTTGAGCAACCGGAACGTGGCTCATAGCTCCAAGGACGGCACAGCGGTTTTCTTTTTCTTCTGAAGCTTGAATTATTTATTTTGCGGTTCACGTTTAACTCACATGCGAGTGATTTCCACAGCTTATGCCATTCATTTGATTGGGCTATGTTTAATGAGTTTCTCGGGATCCGCGGAACCCGAAAAGGATCAGATGGGCGCGTTGATCAAAGATTTGTTATCGGAAGTCTATCAGGTTCGTGAGAAAGCGTCTCGGGAATTGTGGAAATTAGGTGATGCCGCGTTGCCGGCTTTGCGTGAAGCCATGTCATCGAGCGATCCTGAAGTCTCGATGAGGGCGAAGGAAGCAATAGACAAAGTGGAATTAAAAATATCTGAAAATACTTCGGAGAGAATTCTATCGTTGATTGAATCTTACCGGAAAGCGCCATCGAGGTCTAAGATGTCCATTCTGTCTGAGTTGAAAGAGGAGAAAGCTTATTTCCAACTGTTGAAACTCTACTCGATGGAGAATGCGGAGGAGCAACGTGAACTTGCTTCAGTGGTTTATGATGTTGCGTTGGTTGCAGCTCGAGAAGCGATCATGGCAGAAGATGTGAACTATGCCGTTGAAATATTGAATTTGGCTCCAGCAAATCATAACGAGATGATGGCGTTGGCTTGCCTGTATCGAAGTTTGGGACAATTGGATGCCCAGTTTACTAAAATGACTCCGCCCAAGAATGTGGCTCCGGAAATATGGAGAGGTTATTTGTTGCGTGCGAAGGGCGACTTGGATGGCGCGATAGCAAATGCGCAGCAAACGAACCAACCTCAAATATTGGCGGGTCTTAAAGTGCTTAAAGGGGACCCGATCCCTTGGCTGGAGTTAAATAATACGCCGGGTGACAGACCGGAGAATCCACAGCACGCACAACAAGCTTATGTAGATATTGCTTTGAAGCGTTGGCGTGGTGAAGAGGTTGATGAAAGGGATTTTGAACCACTTGTTAAATTGCTAAAATCCAACAATAGGTTGCAAAGGAGTTATGCGATGGGATCGTTGGCTTCGTTAGGAAAATTTTCCATGGTGCAAAAAGCGCAGAATGCGGAAAACCCGACGCTTGCTTATTTGTATTATGTTTCCCGAGAGGAGATCGATAAAGCATTGGAAGCTCTTGGATTGGATTCGAACAAGCCGGATTTCGCAAAATGGGTGAAGTCGAAGTTTGATAAACTTAAGAAGGATGAAGACTCTGATACTCTTATTATGGAGATCACGATGTTGGCGTCTTTTATGGAAAAGCGCGGTCTGGAAAAAGAGTTTGAGGAGGCTTTTGATCCTCAACTGGCTGATATTCAAAATGTTGATATGGATGTTTACTGGGAGATCATTTCCACATTTTTTATGGGAGATTTGGGTGCACCCAATTTTGCATTGAAGCATATTACGAAATGGGCGGGTGAAGATGAAGCGCGTTGGGGGGAAGTGTTTTCATCAGCGCTTGGAAGTGACGATTCGACGATGGAATGGCTCGTATGGATAAGGGAGATTGATCCTAAAATGAAAGATCGGGAGGCTCTGGAGGCGATGTTGGCGATATTTAAAATGAACAGCACCCCAGGCAGGTTGCGTGAGGAGTGGATGAATCGGATCTGGAAAGTTGTTAAGGCTGAGAAAAACGAAGATAGCAAGATGGAGTTGGCGATGCGTGTTATGCAGCTTAGCATTTCGCAGCAAGATGCGCAAAATACATTGAAAGCATGGGATCTGCTAGATGAGGAGCGTAAGAAAACGGCGCGTTGGGGATCGATTGATATGTATTTAACAGCTTTGGGACGTTGGGAAGAAGCGGCCAAGCTTTTGATCAGTTTTACCGAAGATAAGAAGCACGCTTCGCCAGAAATTCACGCCCATATGGCTGCTACTTTGCGACGTGGTGGAATGGAGGAAGAAGCAAAATTTCATGATCTGATGGCTGATAAATTATGCCTTGGCTCGGCCGCTAGCTCGATGCGGATCGGGGCATATTATGTTTATGGTGGCGATTATGAACGCGCTGATATCTGGTTTCAGCGAGCGATGCTTGAAGCCAATCCGTCAGAGGGTGAGTTTCTGACGGCTTTGGAAATGTGCGCACAAAAAAATGTCAGGAATCGAAACTGGAAGATAGCAGCTTCGTGTCACGAGGTGATTGTGCATATCAATGCGGGTGACGTTGGCAATCAATATCGAGAAAGTTTAATGGGGACAGTCCCAAAGGCGAGAATGAATGCTGATCTTGCTAGGGCGATGACGATTCTTCCTGAAAACAAAGAGCGTGCCTTAAAAATGTTAAAGGTGATTCATCAAGATTTTATGCCCGATGGTGTCTTAGCGGATAATTTTTTCCCTGCTTTGAAAGAGGGTGGATTGGATAATGAACTGCAAACTTGGTTTATGGAGTCTTGGAATTTCATGGAAGCGGTGATTGAGAAATATCCGAAATCTCATAATTCCAGAAATACTGCGGCATGGTTTGCTTCGCGTGCTGGCATCAAGCTCAAGGAGGCAGAAAAATACTTGTTGGAGGCGATTGAGATGGCACCCGAGCAAGCGGCGTATTTGGATACAATAGCTGAACTGAAATTTGCTCAAGGTAACCGTAAGGCTGCGTTGGAGTGGTCTCAACGTTCGGTTTCATTTGCTCCATTTGAAGACATGATACGCTCACAGCATGATCGTTTCCGGACGGCACCCTTGCCGAAGAATTAGCATCTCAGCATGTTTAGGGTTGTCTGAAAGGTTGAATCACGAACAATGAGTTTCAGATGAATAACAAACCGACAGCTGAGCGCATTAAGATTTTATTTCTTGGTGATATTGTAGGTGAGCCTGGGCGGCAATCAGTCATCGAAAGCTTGGGCAAGATCCGTGAGCAGCATGGGATTGATTTTGTCATTGTGAATGGTGAGAACGCGGCCGCAGGTAAGGGGATCACTTCAAAGATTAGCATCGATTTGCTGCGTGCTGGGGCTGCAGTGATTACCACAGGAGATCATGTTTGGGATCAGCAAGAGATTGTGGATTATTTTCCAACCGAACCCCGTTTGCTGCGACCCATCAATTATCCCGAGGGGACTCCGGGAAATGGCAGTGTCGTATTGGAAACAGGGAAATGCAAAGTGGCGGTTATTCAAGCTCAGGGCAGAAGTTTTATTCAACCACCTCTGGAAAATCCTTTTATTGCAGTCGAAGATGAAATTGCTCGATTGAAAGCCTTAGGAGTGAATGTCATCGTTTTGGATTTTCATGCGGAGACCACTTCCGAGAAAATTGCGATGGGTAGGATGTTAGATGGGAAAGCGACCTTGGTGGTTGGGACTCACACTCATGTTCAAACGGCAGATGAAACGATTTTTCCGGGCGGCACGGGATATTTAACGGATGCCGGAATGTGCGGACCTGAAGAATCTGTGCTTGGACGTTGCGTGGAATCTGTGGTTTGGCGTTTTAAATCAGGTATGCCGACGCGATTTCCTATTGCAAAAGGTGCCGTCAAAATGTGTGGCGTGATTGTTGCGGCAGATAGCGCAACGGGGAGATGTCTCGAGATCGAAAGATTCGCGATGAGAGTGGAAAGAGATTAGCTACCGGATTAACTACCGATTTCGGTGCGACCTGTAAGCTGGGCACCTTCTTCCATGGAGAACACCTTGGATTTGATGTCGCCAGTGATCTTGGACTTATCTTTAAGCTCACAACGATGAGAAGTGATTTTGCCCTCAATTTTACCGAAGACTTTGACCTCACCAGCGGTGATATCGCCTTTGATTTGGGCATTCTCGCCAATGGTTACTTTGCCTTTGTCAGATGTGATTTGACCTTCAACTTTGCCATCGATGATCATGTCATTCGAAAAACGAATGGAGCCGATGATTTCAATTCCTGTGGAGAGAACGTTGGTAGCATTTGACATAGCTTGGAAAAAGAAGCAGATGCTTGCTTGGCTTGCAACTGCAAAGAATTGTGTTTGTTCGCTAAATTTACTGCTCCACATTCCGAAAATATGAGTTAGTCATAGATACAGCACCCCGTAATCCAATGCCACGAGTCACCATTACAATAGCAGAAAAAGGCCCGCAACCCTATCGATTTGATTTAAAGCGCGAAATTGTCACCATTGGGCGCGGTCTTGATAATGACATCGTTGTCGCATGCGGCTCGGTTTCAGGAAAACACTCGGAAATGCGTCGCGTGGAGGGTGGATACCACTTGATCGATGTAGGATCAACCAACGGCATTAAGGTGGACGGGGTTCGTCAACAAAAGGTCAGCTTAAAAAATGGCATGACCGTCAAACTCGGTGATGTGGAGTTTGGATTCACCCTTAATGAAGAAGAATTGGCCGTAATTGATACTGAGAGAGAGGCCTTGAGCGAAGAAGAGGAAAATGAAGTGGAATTTTCTGAGAAAAAAGTTTCCGAAAAGCAAGAGGACGCAGAAGAAGATGACGAGGAAGAAGAGGATGATTTAGATAAACTTCCTGAGTTACGACCCGCCCGACTTGATAAGAGTAAGGAGAAAGAGGAGCAGGAAGCGGCAAAGCAGAAAAAAGCTGAAGAGAAAGAGCGCGCAAAAAGGCAAGAGAAAGCCGACAAAGAGGAAAAGGCTCAGCAAAAAGTGAAGGATCAAAGATCTGAGAGACGCAAGAAGCGTGAGAGTTCGGAAAAATCCAATGAGAGGGATGAGTATTCCGAGTCCAAAGCGGTTACTATCGGTTCCGGATTTATTTTATTCACTCTCATCGCAGCTGCTACCACCTTTTTCTATGGGGCTAGCACCCGCCACGAAAAAGATACGGGCGAGAAACTTTTGAAAGGCATCGTCAACAAAGAGAATGCGAAAAAAGACGCTCCGAGTGATGTCGATAATAAGGACAAGTCCAAAGACGGTGCCGAGTGATCCAGCTTTGATTAGACGTTAAATCTGAACTCGATGACATCGCCATCTTTGACGACGTATTCTTTACCTTCGATGCGGACTTTGCCGGCGGTTTTCGCTGCGACTTTTGAGCCAGCGGCGACGAGATCGTCATAGTGGACGATTTCTGCGGCGATGAATCCGCGTTCGAAATCGCTATGAATCACGCCAGCGGCGGCGGGGGCCTTATCGCCTTGGATGATCGTCCATGCGCGAGTTTCTTGAACACCCGTGGTCAAGTAGGTTCGGAGGCCGAGTAAGTGATACACCCCGCGAATCAAGCTTGATACGCCGGAATCTTTTACGCCCATATCGGCGAGGAATTCGGCGGCTTCTTCGTGAGATAAGTCAGAAAGCTCTTCTTCAATGCGTGCCGAGATCACCACAGCTTCTGCTCCAGAATGTTCGGCTGCGTATTTCCGAACCTTGGCAACTTGCGGATGGGAATCAGGATTTTCCACTGCGGCTGCGAGTTCATCTTCTGAGACGTTGCAGGCATAAATCGTGCGCTTAGAAGAGAGGAGGAAAAATCCTTTTACGATCTCGAGGTCATCTTCCGAGAAATCGATGGTCAATGCGGGTTTGCCTTGATCGAGATGCGGCATGATGATGTCGATAAGTTCGACCTCCTTCTTGGACTCCTTATCCCCACCTTTGGCCTTTTTCTCGCGGGTGGAGCGGCGTTTCTCAAGGGCCGACATATCGGCGAGGATGAGCTCGGCATTGATGATCTCGATGTCGCGGATGGGGTCGACCGAGCCAAGTTCATGGATGATGTCGTCATTCTCGAAGCAACGCACCACTTGGACGATCGCATCGGTCTCGCGAATATTGGCGAGGAACTTGTTTCCAAGGCCTGCACCCTCCGAAGCGCCGGCGACGAGACCGGCGATATCGACAAATTCGATGGCAGTTGGGACGAGTTTCTGGGAGCCAGATATTTTGGAAAGTATGGCCAAGCGCTCGTCTGGGACCATCACAATGCCCACATTGGGGTCGATCGTGCAAAAGGGATAATTTGCCGCCTCGGCCTTGCGGGTCCGGGTGACAGCGTTAAAAAGGGTGGATTTTCCGACGTTTGGTAGACCTACAATTCCTGCTTTGAGCATAGCGGGCGGAGATTGGGCGGGTTGGGGGGCTTGGGCGAGAGAAATATTTCAATCGCTTGATTCTTTTAGAATGGGAGCTTCGGAGGGGGGTGAAAAAGAATTACAAAAATTCTCAAGATTTCCCGATTGACACGCTGCAGCCGACTGCCTAGTTTTCGCGCCCCTTCAGTTGGGAGCAGTCAAAAGTTCCCTCCAGGACTCTATATTATATCGAAATGAAAACATTTTCCGCCAAGCCACACGAAGTTGAACGCAAATGGTATGTGATCGACGCCAAAGGCAAAGTTCTCGGCCAAGTTGCCGTTGAAGCTGCACGTTTACTGCGTGGCAAGAACAAGCCAATTTTCACCACCCACGTTGACACAGGCGATTTCGTCGTCGTGATCAATGCAGACCAATGCGTACTCAGTGGAACCAAGGAGACTGAAAAGATCTACACCCGTTTCACAGGTTATGTCGGCGGTAAGAAAGTTGAAACTCCTCATAAACTCCGCGAGCGCCGTCCTACCATGTTGGTTGAGCGTGCGGTTTGGGGAATGATTCCCAAAACCCGTCTCGGACGCGCACAGTTCGGTAAACTCAAAGTTTACGCCGGTGCCTCCCACCCACACGAAGCGCAACAACCGACCGTTCACGAAGTCCGCTAATTTTTATTTTTCCTCATATTATGCCAGCTACTGTCACTCATAGTTCCACCGGACGCCGCAAAACCGCTGTTGCCCACGCACGGGTCACCGAAGGTTCCGGAGAAATGACCATCAACGGTCTCTCCTTTGAAGAATACTTTCCTACGATCGATCTTCAGAATGCAGTTATCGCTCCTTTCCAAGTGGTAAACATGGTCAACAAGTTTGACGTGCAAGTCATCGTCAAAGGTGGTGGCAAAAACGCACAAGCGATTGCAATTCGCCATGCGATCTCCCGCGCTCTCACCAAAGTTGACCCAGCGAACCGTGGTTTGGTGAAGCCAGAAGGTTTCCTTACCCGTGACCCACGCATGAAAGAGCGCAAGAAGCCAGGTCAGCCAGGCGCGCGCGCCCGCTTCCAGTTCTCGAAACGTTAATTTCACTTTCGAGTCAATTTTCACAAAAGCCGCATCACACGATGCGGCTTTTTTCTTTTGCTATAATTCATATTTGCGCAACATTCGGAATGATTCGGTGTTTAAGACGTATCATATGAAAACAAATTTATTACTTCCTGGTGCTGCGCTGGCAATTGGTTTGGGTGTGGGCTTTGGGGTCGGGAATTCTGGAGGTGGAGCCGAATCCGACATCTCTACCATTGAAAATCAAATGCGCACTCGTGGTTCGGATCGCGGAAGTTTGGATTCCTCACGCGATTCCAAGGATGATAAGAAAGTTCGTAGTTTGGATGATATCTACCGTCAGCCTGGTCAGAGCAATCGAATTCAATCATTGTTAGATTTTTATACCAATCTCAGCCCGGCGCAATTTTCTTCAGAGGCGGATAAGCTTGAAGCACTGCCATTCAATGAACGCATTCTTGCCGGAGTGCTGCTTTTTGGAAAATGGGCGGAAGTCGATCCGACAGCTGCTATGGCTTACACCGATACCATGGGATTCGGTGGTGCGTTTGTTAGACCGACTGTCCTGCAAGGTTGGGCAAGTACGGATCCAGTGAATGCGGCTAAATATTATTCTGAGAATCCCGCTCAATTCGCGATGATGAATATGATGGGTGGCGCGGGTCGAGGCGGTATGGGTACGCAAGGGCCGGCTGAAATCATTGCAGGTGAGTGGGCGAAGCAGGATCCAGCAGGAGCCATGGCTTGGGCATCGGGTTTAGCGAGTAATAGTTCAGCTGCGATGAGCACGGTGGTTTCTGAAGTAGCAAAGACCGATCCCATCAAAGCTGCAAGCATGGCTGGAGAGATGAAAGAGGATGCACGAGGTGAAGCCTATCAAAGTATTGCTAAGCAGTGGGCGAAGAAAGATTTCAATGAAGCTGCGTCTTGGGTTGCGGGCCTTCCGGAAGGAGATCGTGCTGCAGCGATGTCTGCCGCCGTCGAGGGGCTTGCCAGTAGTAATCCAGCATTAGCAGCTGCTGAGTTGGGAAAAATGACCGATCTTGAAGCCCGTGCGGATGCCGTGCCTATGGTTGCCAAAAATTATGCCAAGACGGATGTGCAAGGCTCGATGACTTGGTTGAATTCATTGGATGATGCAGCGAAGCGTGAGTCGATGCGTGAGGTGATGCCAGTGTGGGCATCTGCGGATTCGGCGGCTGCGCTGAATTTCATCAAAACCCAAACGACACCTGAGGTAAAAGATCGCGCGGCGGAAAGCTACATTTGGAGCAATCGTACGAGTACACCTGCAGAGCTTGTTGAAGTCGCAGGAATGATTAGTGATGAAGGATCTCGTAACCGCTCTACAGGTATCGTTGCTGCACGCTGGATGCAGGAAGATAAAGCGGCGGCTACGGATTACATCAATTCGACGGATTCGATTTCTGCTGAAATGAAAGAGCGTCTTCTCAGCGGTAAATCCATGTGGGGTGGTGGACGTGGACGTGGGCGCTAAGTTGACTAAATTATTATCATTTTATCATAGCAATCGAATTCTGATTGGATTAAACAACAGACCATCATGAGTGCGGGTCCCAGTATATTTATCATCCTTATTGTCATCATTGGATTGTTAGCAATCATCGGTATTTTTGTGATGGTTGTCTATAACGGCCTCGTGCAGTTGCGTAACATGTATAAAAATGCATTTTCGCAAATCGATGTGCAGTTGAAGCGCCGCTATGATTTGATTCCGAATTTGGTCGAAACCGCCAAAGCTTACATGAGTCATGAGCGCGAAACACTTGAGGCAGTCATTGCAGCTAGAAATTCGGCGTCTACGGCGCGTGAGGCTGCTGCGGCTAATCCAGGAAGTGCAGCCGCGCTGAGCCAACTAAGCCATGCTGATGCGGGACTCACCGGAATGATGGGCCGCTTGTTCGCGGTTTCTGAAGCTTATCCAGATCTCAAAGCAAATCAGAACATGATGCAGTTGACCGAAGAACTCACAACGACAGAGAACAAGGTCGCTTTCGCACGCCAAGCATACAATGATTCGGTTTTGGCATTTAACAACAAGCGTGAGGTTTTTCCTAACAATATCGTCGCAGGAATATTTTCGTTCCAAGAAGCGGCATTGTTTGAAATCGAAGCATCCGCTGAGCGCGTTGCTCCAAAAGTTCAATTCTGAACTCACATAGATTTACACGCCGATGAACTTTTTCGAGGCACAAGAACGTGCTAGAAAATCCAGCCGCTTGCTGGTCTTGTGGTTTGCGCTGGCTGTCATCGGCGTGATCTTGGTGATTTATGTCTGCGCTACGATCGCCTTGCAAATGAGTAGCCCTGATCAACATAGTATCTATGTTGCGACAGAAGTTAGTCAGTTAGGTCTTTGGAATCCTGAGCTGTTGTTATGGACCACGGTTTTAGTTGGAGGTGTGATTTTTATTGGTAGCCTCACGAAGCTTTCACAACTTTCAGGTGGTGGAAAAGTGGTGGCGGAAAATTTGGGAGGTAGACTCGTTGAGCCGGATACGAGGAATCATTATGAGCGACGATTGTTGAATGTGGTGGAAGAAATGGCGATCGCTTCAGGAGTTCCGATTCCAGAGGTGTGGATCATGGATGAAGAGCCTGGAATCAATGCATTTGCTGCGGGAACAGATCCTGCCAACGCAGTGATAGGAGTGACCCGTGGAACTCTGGAGCGCTTGAATCGTTCGGAGCTACAAGGTGTGATCGCGCATGAGTTCAGTCACATTCTCAATGGTGACATGAAACTGAATATCCGCCTGATGGGATGGATTTTTGGATTGGTGATGGTTTCAGTCATAGGTCGCTTTCTTCTGGAATCGCTGCGGCATTTCCGTGGTTCACGAAATTCAAAAAATGGTGGCGGTTTGATTATTGCCATATTAGCCGCAGGGTTGGTTCTTTGGTTGGTTGGATCAGTTGGAGTTCTTTTTGCACGCATGATCCAAGCTGCGATTTCACGGCAACGTGAATTCTTGGCAGATGCCTCGGCCGTACAGTTTACTCGATTGCCAGATGGAATATCGGGAGCGTTGAAAAAGATCGGTGGTTTTGCAGAGCACGGCCACATCATTGCGCCTGCGGCTGCAGAAGCCCGACACATGTTTTTTGCTGGTAGCAGCTTGAGTTCATTGATGGCAACTCATCCGCCTCTCAGTCAGCGAATTAAAGCGATCGATCCGAGTTGGAATGGTGTGATGTTGGAAGCGAAACCTGTGAAAAGTCAGCAGGAGTTTTATGGAGCGATGGGCTTTGCTGGTCAGGTTCAAGAAGAAGTTGAGAGTGATTCATCCGTTGGCATGGATGACGATTCCGAAGTGCCTGAACTCAGTAAGACAGATGAATTGATAGGAAATGAAAGCGGTAATTTCTCCAAAGATCAGGCCAAATCGTTGTTGCTGGGATTATTGATCGGGCAGAATCAGCACGATGTCCAAGCAGTCCAGCAGGTTTTAATCTCTCGTGGATATAATTCGTTACAAATTAGCGAAGTGATTGAATGGAGTGAAAAGTTGGCGCAGAAAAAATCTGTCGAAAAATTAACCATGGTGGATCTTTCCTTGGCTTGGTTAAGGCGCATGAGTGTCGATGAAGCACATGAATTTATTGCACTGACACAAGTGTTGATCGAGGCGGACGGACAAATCGACATGTTTGAGTTTATGCTGCAGCAAGTCATCCGCAGACATGTAGAAATTGGTTTGGGATTGGTCGCCGTTCCTAAAATGAAATTCCGGAAAATCATAGAACTCGAAGCAGAGGTCATGAATATTTTATCTGCCTTTGGAAAAATTTCAGGAGGGCAGGGGGTGTTAGATAAAGCATTTCAAGAATACCGTGAGCACACAGGGCGCGAGCCATATAAGACCGAAGTCGGTCTGGGCCATGTCGCAGAGGCTTTGAGTCAAATCAATGCTTCCACACCCCTAGTGAAACAACAGATCCTGCGCCTTTGTTCATTAGTCGTTGTCGATGATGGCAAGGTCGACGATTTGGAGATCGAATTGTTACGGGCTACCGCGGAAGCGATTGGAGCACCCATTCCCGAGATGGTTCGGATGGTAGCTTGAGCTAAATCCAGTTACATAAGCTGTATCGGCGCTTGCGTTTACGAACTTTCATTGGAAACTTTCAGGTGTGGAGGGAATTCAAAAGCCATGGTGGCGAAATATTTATCTGCTGGGATTCGATGCCCCGCTGATTGGGATCGTTTGGCTATTTCTTTTAGCCAAGACTTGGAGAGTTAACTACCACCCATGGGAAGCATATGTTGTTTTGGGCTTGTTGGTATGGTCGGCAAGGATTGCCACCAAGCTTTTGAAGAGCGCGATGATTACCGATCCGAATGACCCACTTCATGATATGCGCAAGTGGCTGACACGATTTGCAATTTATGCCGTCATTCTATCGCTCTTATTGATCATTATCTTTTTCCCGATGGCGATTTATACGCGCTTGCTTATTTTAGGGGTATTCATCACTGCCTATTTTGCTCTCGCCAATTTTGCGACTGAAACAGAAGGACAGATATCTTATCCCAAACATATATTGGCAGGTTTGGCCTTTGCCTTCGGGATTTCAATGATGGCACATATTTACCTGCCTTCTATGGGGCTCCTAGAGCTGTTTAGATCGCGAGAATTCATTTGCTTTGGATTGCTTTGCACGATCGCCTCCGCGGCGGTGGAGCATTGGATGCGGTCTAAACAAAACCAGAAAAGTCGCTTTCCTGATGAATGGCAAATATCCTTGCCGCTGACCTTATTGGGAGCCGCTGCTTTGGTTTTCGCAGTTCAGGCAGACAGCCAGGCAGAAAGTCAGACGACACGTCCTTATTTCTATTGTGTCCTCACGGCGGCTGCGTTGCTTCAAGTTTTGAACCGCACTTTTCATCGTTTCGAATGTAACGATATCAAGCTTTTGACCAGCGCGTGTTTCTTGGTCCCGGGGCTGATTTTTCAGGCTTATCGGATGAGTCTATGAATTCCTTCTTTTAGAGGTAATTGGTCGATTGACACCAAGGCATCCCTAGCTATTCTGCCGCCCCGCGCCGAGGACATTCGGGACTTTCTGTTTCGTGTTATCAAGGTGCGCTATCCAACCCGACAATCATAATTACGATGCCAACTAAGAAGAAGCCAGCTACCAAGAAACCGGTCGCGAAGAAATCCGCTGCGAAGAAATCCTCCGCTAGAGAAACCAAATACGTTTACACCTGGGGCGCAGGTAAAGCCGATGGACACGGCAAAATGAAAGCCCTACTCGGAGGTAAAGGAGCCAACCTTGCAGAGATGACCTTGATCGGTCTTCCCGTTCCAGCAGGTTTCACAATTACCACAGAGGTTTGCACCTATTACTACGATCACAAGAAAACCTATCCAAAAGTTCTGCGTTCGCAGATGGAAGCAGGTGTTGCCAACATGGAGAAAATCATGGGCTACAAATTCGGTGACTCAAAAGGTTTCCCACTTCTTCTAGCAGTTCGCTCGGGTGCTCGTGACTCGATGCCAGGCATGATGGACACCGTCCTCAACCTCGGCCTCAACGACAAGACCGTTGAAGCACTATCCAAGGCAACCAAGAACGAGCGTTTCGCATGGGATTGCTATCGCCGTTTCATCCAGATGTATGGTGACGTTGTTCTCGGTGTGCAGAAACGTGCGAACGAAGATCACGAGCCATTCGAGCACACGATCGAATCCTACAAACACAAGAAGTATGGAAAAGACATCGTCGATTCCGAGCTTACGGCTGAAGACAATAAGGCGATGGTTGCCCTTTTCAAAAAACTCGTGAAAGACCGCACCGGTCACAGCTTCCCAGAAGATCCATGGGAGCAGCTCGAAGGAGCAGCTGGCGCCGTGTTCAGCTCATGGATGAATGACCGCGCGATCGTGTATCGCCGCAAATACGGTATCCCAGCCGCATGGGGCACCGCAGTAAACGTGCAAGCGATGGTCTTCGGAAACACTGGATCAAACTCCGGTTCCGGCGTTGCTTTCACACGTAACCCAGCGAACGGTGAAAATGTTCTCTACGGTGAATTCCTCGTTAACGCTCAGGGCGAAGACGTGGTTGCTGGTGTTCGCACTCCGGATGCAGTTTCAGGTATGCAGAAAGCTCTTCCAGCCGCATTCAAAGACCTGATGAAAGTTCGTCAGATTCTTGAGAAACATTTCCGTGATGTTCAAGACGTTGAGTTCACCATCCAAGAAGGTAAACTTTTCATGCTTCAAACCCGTAACGGCAAACGCACCGCCGCTGCCGCTCTGAAGTTCGCTGCAGACATGGTGAAAGAAAAACTCATCGATTGGGAAACTGCCGTGATGCGCAATCCTGCTGATCAGCTCGACGCGCTCCTCGCACCTGTCTTCGACATTGCTCAGACCAAGAAGGCGACCATCATTGCCAAAGGTCTCCCAGCCGGTCCTGGTGCTGCTTCTGGAAAAATCTACCTCAATGCGGATCGCGCTGAAGCCGCTTCCCATCGCGGTGAAAAAGTTCTCCTCGTTCGTGTTGAGACCTCACCGGAAGATCTTCGCGGTATGATCGCTGCCGAAGGTATCCTTACCTCACGCGGTGGTGTTTCCTCACACGCAGCTCTCGTGGCTCGTCAGATGGGCAAAGTCTGCGTCTGCGGTGCCTCAGGTGTCGAAGTGGATTACAATAAGAAAACCGTTACTGCCGGTGGCAAAACCTTCAAAGAAGGTGACTACCTCTCCATCGACGGTACTGCTGGAACCGTCTACGGCGGCGAGCTCGCTACCGAGCCTTCCGAAATCATCACCGGCCTCATCTTCAACAAGAAGGCTTCACAGGCTACCGAGAAATACAAAAACTTCGTCCAACTCATGGACTGGTGCTCCAAAGCCACCCGCATGGGCGTCCGCACCAATGCTGACACTCCGGAGCAAGTTCAGAACGCAGTTGCATTCGGCGCAGAAGGCATCGGCCTCACCCGCACCGAGCACATGTTCTTCGAAGGTGATCGTATCGACTCGATGCGTGAGATGATCCTCGCGACCACCGAGGTGGATCGTAAAAAAGCCCTTAAGAAACTTCTTCCGCATCAGCGCAAAGATTTCTTTGGAATCTTCAAAGCACTTGCAGGAAAGCCAGCGACCATCCGTCTTCTGGATCCACCACTCCATGAATTCCTTCCACACAGCAAAGAGCAACAGCTCGGTCTTGCGAAGAAACTCGGCGTGAAAGTGGAGCAAATCATGCAACGCGTTCACGACCTGCACGAGTTCAACCCAATGCTCGGTCACCGTGGTTGCCGTCTTGCGATTTCCTATCCAGAAATCGCCGAGATGCAGGCACAGGCCATCTTCGAAGCCGCGGCTGAATGCGTGAAAAAAGGCATCAAAGTGAAACCTGAAGTCATGGTTCCACTCGTCGGTTACGCACGTGAGCTTGAACTTCAAGTTGAAATCATTCATCGCGTTGCTGCAGAGGTCAAAGCTGCTAAAGGCGTCAAGTTTGACTACCTCGTCGGCACCATGATCGAAGTCCCACGTGGCGCGGTCACCGCAGATGAAATCGCCAAACACGCTGAGTTCTTCTCGTTTGGAACCAACGACCTCACCCAAACCGCACTCGGCGTCAGCCGCGACGACATGGGCTCCTTCCTCAATAGCTATCAGGAAAACGATATCTATCCGAAAAACCCGTTCGCTTCGCTCGACACCACTGGTGTTGGCCAGTTGATGGAAATCGCTGTAGCCAAAGGTCGTGCAACCAAACCAGGTATCAAACTCGGTATCTGCGGTGAGCACGGTGGCGATCCAGACTCCGTGACCTTCTGCCACAAGCTCGGCCTCGCCTACGTTTCCTGCTCGCCTTACCGCGTGCCGGTCGCCCGCCTCGCTGCAGCACAAGCCGCCATTGCTGAAAAGCAAGCCAAGGCAGCTGCTAAGAAATAATCAGAGCGACGTTTCTGAAACGTCGAATCATCAAAATCACAAACCGCCTCTTTCAGATTTCTGGAAGAGGCGGTTTGCTTTTTTATCATACCTGAACATGATCCGCCCCGTGCATCGACAATCACTTCTCAACCAACTTTCAGAATACGCTCTGCGTCATCCGGAAGAAGCAGAGGTGATCCGTGAATTCACCAACTTCGTAAAATCGGAACCTCGTTGTTTTGAGCGCTCTCTAGCGACTGGCCACATCACCGGATCTGCTTGGGTCGTGAATGCAACAGGCTGTGAAGTCTTGCTCACGCATCATCGCAAACTGGATCGATGGCTGCAGTTAGGTGGTCACGCCGATGGCGAAAGCGATGTGCTTGGCGTCGCGATGAAAGAGGCGGAAGAAGAATCCGGTCTAACAGATTTAACTCACATTAGCTCAGGTATTTTCGATATCGATATCCACCTCATCCCAGAACGCAAGGGAGACCCTGCGCATTTTCACTACGATGTCCGCTATGTTCTCCGCGCCAACGGCTGCCTGGATTTTACGGTTAGTGAAGAGTCACACGACCTGCGATGGGTGAAATTGAATGGAGTGAAAACACTCACCACCGAACCCTCCATGATGCGCATGGTGGCAAAGTGGAGCAAGCAGTTGGTTTATCAAAGCACGTAGATCCGGCTTTTCTGATAAATGGCAAAAATGTAAACGACCCCGTATCCAAAGAAAATGGACCGCGCGACTCCAGTCGCGCCCTGATCAACTGCGCGAGTGGACTCACGCGGTCTGTAGGAAAAACCAGTCTAGACCGTTTGCCAAAAGTCCGTGCGTAAAAAACCAAATTTTTTACTTGTACTATTTTGAACACCTCCTTTGATTATGCATCGGTCGCAAGCGCCATCACCCAAATCCCGAAAACTGCTCCAT
>JAJTHK010000151.1 GCA_021298895.1 Luteolibacter sp. | reverse complement strand
GGGACTCAACCTGCGGATCAATCTGTGCATGAGAAAAGCCTACGGCTACCGCAGCTTCGAATTACTGCAAATCACTCTATTTCATACACTTGGAAAACTTCCAGAGCCGAAATTCACCCACAGATTTTGCTGAAGAGTCAGTTTTGCTTCATCAGGAATCTGGGAACCGTCGTAATGGCTTATGGAAATTTCCGCTCAGGAGCCGCAAGGATTGCGAGGACTTGGAGGAGATCTATGCAGCAACTTATGCGATCACACGTTATCGCGTCTGTCTCAAAGTTTTTATCAGTGTCGCGAATCATTCTCTCATCTTGATGCCAGGAGATTCATGGGTTGAGCCGGATCGATTCAATCAACTGCCTCTAGCAGCTCCATTTCGCAAGGCTCTGGATGCAATATGCAGTGATTTTTGAAAACTTATGTGACGTGAGTGTCGACTTATGCTCTGATTAAGCCGATGGATAATATTTATCAAAAAGTAACTGTGGCTTTTTTGGCTGTCTTATCCGCGGCTTGCTCAGTTACAGCTCCTATTCCAGCAAGTTATCAGGCTCCAGATAAAACCACGCGTCAAATTGTTAGGGAGAGGGTCTCTGCTGTTGTGCTTACTGGGCGTAAAGATATCAGTAGTTGGACGAATCAGCAATTTATGATTGAAGATGCTCCGAAAGATGCGGACGGCGGATCTGCCGCTCCTATTAGTGACGATGGATATTTTCTAACAGCCGATCATGTTTTGGTCGGTGTATCTGATAAAAATGTTTTCATCATCTATGCTAACGGTGGTAAAATCACGACTTCTAAAGCCAGAGTTGTATGGCGCTCCGCCAAAGATGATCTCGCTCTCTTACATATTCCTATGAAAACCCCCTACTATTATCGTTGGTCATCACCGGCTCGGCGTATTTCACAGGGGCTTCCGGTCATTCATGGAGGCATGGCAACGGGTACAAAATCATCTATAGGTATTCTGCGAACAGGTCTGGCTGCTGAGAGTTGGATGACTCGTAGCCGCTTTTTTAAGATGGATATCCGATTAGAGCCGGGAGATAGCGGCGGACCGGTCATCGACGCTTATGGTAATTTGATCGGTATTAATTCTGCGGTAGAATTTCTTATTCCTCTAGAAACAGCGATATTCATAGATTCTGAGGGAGTCCGACCAAATATCCGAAAAATTAACGAACTGATTCAGGTAGATAGAAATTCCAATCCAATTTCGAATCGTTAAATCATGCCACGCTTCCCTCTTTTTTCCCTTGCGCTTAATTGCGCTATGCTCGCCGGGCTGAGCTGCTGTGGATCACTAGGAAATAGTGGCTATCTTTATCAAACAGCAGGTGCAGCGAATGATCATATCATGTTGGTGGCGAAAAATCCCGTTACTTTTGGATATGAAAGGCTTCAGGCTCTATCCATCAGGCATCCCGATTTGGCAGCGTTTATCCAGCAACAGGGGCTACCTAGATATTACGCAGAAACTAAGAATTCGGGGGATAGCTACTTCATCCTATATTATCCGAAAAATCGCCAAGCCTTTGCCTGTCGAAGTATGCCAAATTCGGCACAAAAAGTCGAGTTTTCTGGTCCCTACCCCATTACGCATAACGAATTGGCGACCCTCCGGAAACTTGAGGTAGGAACTGGCTAATCGCTTGATCCATAGAGATTAAAGCCTCGGGCTGGAGTTTAAAAATAGCTTGCAACGCCATGAGCGTTTTATAAGCTCTCAGAACATTAGTTAACTATATTTTTCTGATGAATAAACATAATCGGGCAATTGCCCACCATATAAACAAATCCAATAAAACCATGAAAATAAATACAAATCGCAAACGTGGCTTCACTCTGGTGGAGCTTCTAGTCGTTATCGTGATCATCGCAACATTGGGGGCTATAGCAACCCCTGTGATCTTGCGTGCAAAAAAACAAGGAAATAAAGCAGAAGCTATTTCGAACGCCAAGCAGATCGGTCTCGCTCTGTTTGAGTTCGATAGTGATTATGGCTCCTATCCAGATGGAGACACTGCTACTGAAGTTGAAGATGCATTTCCCGATGCTGAGATAAAGGCTCCGTCCTCAGCATCTGATTCTAATTCATACTTTTTGCAGTTATTCCAAGCAGGCATCGTCTCGGATGAGTCTATCTTCAAAGTAAAAGCCGAAGGTATAAAAACCCCCGATGGTGACATTTCAAGTGCGTCCGAGGCGCTCGCTTCTGGTGAAAATGGCTTTGGCTATATCATGAATGGCACCGAAGCCTACAGCTCAGCAGGCAACGCATCTCGTATCATCCTCGTGACGCCTCTAGTCCCAGGTGGAGATACTTTTGATATCAATCCATTCAATGGTGATGCGGTTGTCTTTAAGATTAATAATAGCGCAACCACCATCAAGATCCGTGCGGCTTCCGGTGCGGAAGACGGCCCGGCAATCGTCGCAGGTAAGGACTTCCTGGAAGCTAAATTCTGGGGCACAACAACCCCAACCATTGTTAAGCCTAAGACGGATTGATCATCCTGCTTTTTCATATTCCAAACCGGACGACTTTCGAGTTGTCCGGTTTTTTTATTTGTGGATTTCGCAATCCTCGTCGAGATATACCCCGCCACCATGTCTTCAGAAAAAGTTTCACAGGCATTCATGCCCTACCCAGTTTCAACCTTGAGTCCTAGGATAGTGCCGACCGATCTGAGTTCGTTCAAATCCCGAGGTATTTCGGAAGTGGAAAGAGAGCTTCAGCAGAAGCTGACAGAGATCCGTGAAACCTATCTGGCGGCAATTGACCATTTCAATTGGAACAAACTCATCTACGAGGCCGACATCAATTTTGAACCCATCATTGGGCAGACATATCATCTCTATGAGGTGCGCGGTCGTAAATTGCTCTCTATGATCGCCCCCGACCAATGGCATCACAAACACCTCGCCACCGTGCGTCTCAATGTGGATAGACAATGGAAACTCGAGGTGATGTCTGATGAGTTAGATCAGAAAGCGTTGTTCGGCGTTTAAATGCTGGCGAGCGTTTCGGATGAGTCAGGTATTTTTAACAAGGAGGGAGGAGAATACGGAAAGCAGTGCGAGCATTAGCGAGCTAGGTGAATTTTGGCGAAGCCGTAATGGCTTGGACGGAGCGAAGCGGAGTCAAAGGAGGAGAACTAAATGGGCAGATCATATCTTTTTTCATTTTACTCCTCTTCTCCAAAACCTCCTCCCTCTCAGCAAAAAAATGCCCAAAAAATCACCCTGGTTGAAAACGACAAAAAAACGCCACAGGAAGACCTGAGGCGTTTTTCGAAATTAACTTTTCGCGAAACTTAGTTTGCTGCGATCACGTTGACGCGGCTGCCTTCGCGGTCGAACTTCACTTGACCATCGGTCAGAGCAAATAGGGTGTGGTCTTTACCGCAGCCAACACCCACACCTGGATGCACTTTGGTTCCACGCTGGCGCACGATGATGTTACCAGCGATGACGGCTTGTCCGCCGTATTTTTTCACACCGAGGCGATTGCTGCGTGAGTCACGTCCGTTCTTGACGGATCCTTGTCCTTTTTTATGGGCCATGAGAGTAGGTTAGTTGAAATTGATGGATTAGCCAATGGAGGTGATCTCCAATTTGGTCATGTGGCGGCGAAAACCTTTGGTTTTGTGGAAACCTTTGCGGCGCTTGAATTTGAATGCGACACCTTTAGGACCACGGAATTGATCGATCACCTTCGCTGTGACGCTACCGCCTGCGATGAATGGGGTGCCGATTGTTACGCTATCACCTTCGCCACGAAGCAAAACTTCGCTGAATGTGATTTCTGAATCGACAGCCGCTTCGAGTTTCTCGACGTCGAGCTTGTCACCTGTTTGGACGCGGTATTGTTTACCGCCTGTTTTGATTACTGCGTAGGCCATGGCCGTTTAGGGAAAAGTTGATTGTCCGCTATTGGAGCGGGCGCGGAATCCACCATGAATCGACCTAGCTTGCAAGAATTTTTTGAGTGTTTTTAAAAAACTTTCTCATTCTGGGCGTTTTGATGCAGAAACGGTAGGGAAATACTCCATTTGTGAAAAAATCAAAAATTAAATTAGAATAGTTCTTGATCAAAATAAGAACCATTCTAATTTTCCGCCGCGATGACAACCCAAGGCATACAAAATCGAGAAACAACCATCCCTGAGGAGATTAACGGTCTCCGGATGACCCGGCAACGCCAAGAGGTCTACAGATTCCTGATGGGGGAGCGCACCCATCCTACTGCTAACGAGGTGTTCATGCGGATCAAGGAAGCCCTACCGAATGTATCTCTGGCAACGGTGTACAACTGCCTAGAGGCCTTGGTGCAGCATAAAATTATCCGCCAAGTCAACTTCGACCGCGAACCTTCCCGTTATTGCCCAAACCTCGATGAGCACGGTCATTTTCACGATGAAACCACAGGCACGATTCACGACGTGAAATTCAAGCCCGGCATCAACCTCACCGACATTCTCGATCTTCCTCCCAATACGGTCATCAAAGATATCGAAATCACCCTCCGCGGCCAACTCGCCTAAATTTCAAGTTTCAACATTTAATTTTCAAATAAGCAAACTGATCACTGATCACTGATCACTCGGCACTTTCCACTTTTCCAACACATGAGCCTCCAAATCAACAACCTCCACGCAACCCTCGAAAACGGAACTGAGATTCTCAAAGGTGTGAACCTTGAAATTCCTGCCGGTGAAATCCATGCCATCATGGGACCTAACGGATCAGGAAAATCCACACTTTCGAAAGTCATCGCTGGACACGAATCCTACGTTCCAACTGCCGGTCACGTTCTACTCGATGGAATTGATATTTCTGAGATGTCTATCGATGAGCGCTCGCGTGCCGGTATTTTTCTCGCTTTCCAATACCCAAATGAAGTTCCAGGTGTATCAAACGCGAACTTCATCCGCGCTGCGCTTCAAGCACGTTTGCCAAAAGGCGAAGAAATCGATGCCGTAGCTTATTACAAATCGCTCTACGAGAAAATGGATCTGTTAGAAATGGATCGCAAATTCACGGGTCGTGCAGTAAACGAAGGTTTCTCTGGTGGGGAGAAAAAGCGCAACGAGATCCTTCAGATGATGATGCTCTCGCCTAAGTATTGTATCCTCGATGAAACCGATTCCGGTCTAGACATTGATGCATTAAAAATCGTCGCAAAAGGTGTCAACGCAATGCGTTCACCGGAACGCGGCATGTTGTTGATCACTCACTATCAACGTCTATTAGATTACATCAAGCCCGACCACGTCCATGTTATGGCAGAAGGTCGTATCGTCAAATCCGGTGGCCCAGAACTTGCCCTGGAGCTTGAAGAAAAGGGCTATGATTTCCTTAAAGAACCGGCCCTCGCGTAAACACCTGAGTTTCAGCAAACCTTTCAAAATTTATCCATGTCATACCAAGAAACAGCCACCGCAATCCTTGATGAGGAAACGCACGATGCGATCAATATTGACCGCACCAAGGGCGACTTCACTTTCCCCGAGCGCAACAAATTCGATGCAGGCTGGGGGCTGTCCTCCAAGACGGTCGATTACATCTGCGATGTGAAAAAAGATCCCGATTGGGTTCGTGAATTTCGCCACAAAGCCCTCGCGGTTTTTGAGAGCAAACCGATGCCCACTAATTGGGCGACGGAGGATTTGAACAATATTCATTTTGATAAAATCCGTTACTATCTCTCGGATGGTGAAAAACCGAAACGCACATGGGACGAAGTACCGGCGGAAATTTTGGAGACCTTCGAGCGCTTGGGAATTCCCGAGCAAGAGCGCGCCTTCCTCGCCGGCGTTGAAGCGCAATACGATTCCGAGGCGGCTTACTCCAACATGAAAGAGGAGTTAACCAAACAAGGCGTGATTTTCGTGACTTCTGCAGAAGGTCTCAAAGAGCACGAGGAGATTTTCCGTCCTTGGTTTGGAAAAGTCATCCCGACTGGCGATAACAAATTCTCCGCACTCAACAGCGCGGTGTTCTCTGGCGGTTCATTCATTTACATTCCGAAAGGCGTGAAGTTGAAACAACCACTCCAAGCCTATTTCCGTATCAACTCAGAATCTTTCGGTCAATTTGAGCGCACACTCATCATCGCCGACGAAGGTTCTGAAGTGATGTATATGGAAGGTTGTACCGCACCGAAATTTGAAACCGCAACCTTGCACTCCGCTGTGGTTGAATTGGTTGCACTTAAAGGCGCGAAAATTCAATACGTTACGGTGCAGAATTGGTCATCGAATGTTTTCAACCTCGTCACCAAACGGGGCTTGGCCATGGAAGACGCGGAAGTTCGCTGGATCGATTGCAACATCGGCTCACGCCTCACGATGAAATATCCAGGAGTTATCATGAAAGGCGAACGCGCCCGCGGCGAAGTCATTTCCATCGCTCTGGCCAACACCGGACAACATCAGGACACCGGTGCGAAAATGATTCACGCTGCCAACAACACCACGTCTAACGTCGTCTCAAAATCAATCTCGGTAGGCAAAGGTCGCTCCACCTATCGCGGCCAAGTTCACATTCCAAAACATCTTAAAGGCTGTAAAAACAATACGGAATGTGATGCACTGCTCATCAACAGCAATTCTCGCACCGATACCTATCCAGCGATTACAGTAAAAGGCAATCGCCACGCGACTCAGCACGAAGCTTCGGTTTCACAAGTTTCCGAGGAAATGTTGTTTTATATGCAACAGCGCGGACTCAATGAAGGCCAGGCGATGTCACTCGCCGTCAACGGATTTATCAACGATCTCGTGCGTGAGTTTCCGATGGAATACTCAGTCGAATTGAAGCGCCTCATCGATCTCGAAATGGAAGGCAGTGTTGGGTAAATGCTGAAAATCTGAAAATCTGAAACGCTGAAATTATTCTTCATGAGTTCCACCACCACTCTTCCCACTTGGCTCCAAGCCCGCCAACAAGCTGCCCAGCAACGCTATGAATCCACACCCACTCCGAAACGGGGCGATGAAGCATGGCGTTTTGCAAACATCAAACAGCTTAATTTTGAAAATCTAACAGGAATTCCAGCGCCTGCCGACCCTGCGGATTTGATTTCCCGTTCGGTCGGAATCGAAAACCCAGTCGCGAAATTTGTTTTCCTCAATGACGAACTCATTCACTCCAAAATTTCGTTAGCGGATGCCATCATCTGTCTTCCTCTCGTGGAGGCGTTTGAAAAACATTCTGATCTCGTTGAGCAGCATTTCATGAAGCAAGAGACTCGTCTTGGTTCTGCGAAGTATGCCGCACTGCATGAAGCATCGGTTAGAAACGGTGTGTTTGTGCACGTGCCCGAAAATCAAATTATCGATGGCACAATCGAAGTGCATCATTGGATTTCGGGTGGCGTCACGATTTTTCCCCACACGCTCATCGTGACCGGAAAGTCCTCGAAAGTCAGAGTGGTCGATATTTTCCATTCCGCTGACACCGAAACTTCTGGCCTCGCCATAGCGTTCAATGATCTCTGTGCCGGCCAGAACTCTAGGCTAGATTACATCGCGATCCAAGCACTCAACGAAGTGAGTCGCATCATTTCGATCAACGAAACTTCCACGGCTCGCGACGCACGTGCGAAAGGATTTGTACTGAACACCGGCGCGGCATGGGCACGTAACGAGTCGCTCTCCCGCCTGGAAGGTCCCGGTGCGCATTCAGACATGCTCAGCGTTTCGATTCCCGCCCGCGAGCAAGAATATGATCAACGCACCTTTCAACACCACGTCTCCGAAGGCGCTTACTCCGATCTGCTCTACAAAAACACTCTATATGGTCACTCCAAAACGGTTTTCTCCGGTTTGATTTTCGTGGATGAAAAGGCTCATCACACCGATGCCTATCAAACCTGTCGCAACCTGTTGATGACCGATGACTGTGAGGCAAATTCGATGCCCGGCCTAGAAATTAATGCGGACCAAGTCAAATGTTCTCATGGCTCCACCTCCGCTCAGATTTCCGATGAAGAAATTTTCTACCTACAAGCTCGCGGCATCGATCCCGTCCGCGCACGCCAACTCATCGCACGCGGTTTCTCGGTCGAAGTTGTCGAACGATTGGAGGACGAAGCAGTCGAATCCCTCGTCCTGAGCTACATCGATGAGAAATTCAACGGCATTGCCAAAGATTGAATTCGATCACTTGATAAATGAATGAATCGAACTAAGCTGAAGCATGTTTCATAAAATCCTTATACCAGCCATTGCTTTG
This sequence comes from Luteolibacter sp., assembly GCA_021298895.1. GTDB lineage: Bacteria > Verrucomicrobiota > Verrucomicrobiia > Verrucomicrobiales > Akkermansiaceae > Luteolibacter. The sequence goes on along the minus strand of JAJTHK010000151.1, from coordinate 4,642 downwards.
ACCGCTTCCGCTTTCGCCGCAGACATCTCGAAAATCCCGTTCATAACCGCTGATGGCAAGGAAACCAACCTTGCGGCCTACTCAGGGAAAGTCGTGTTGTTAGTGAATGTGGCCTCCAAATGCGGCTACACCAAACAATACGCCGGCCTTCAAAAGCTATACGAAGACAACAAAGACAAAGGCTTGGTCATCCTGGCGTTTCCTTGCAACAACTTCGGCGGTCAGGAGCCTGGGACGATCGAAGAGATCGAAAAATTCTGTTCGACGACCTATAACGTAACCTTTCCAATCATGAATAAAATCGACGTGAAAGGGGATAAGCAGCACCCGCTCTATGCCGCTCTCACAGGTAAAGACGGGGCGTTTCCTGGTGATGTGAAATGGAATTTCGGTAAAATTTTGATTGGTAAAGACGGCAAACCGCTGGCTCGCTTCGAATCCGGCACCAAGCCCGACAGCAATGAACTTACCGACGCTGTCAGAGCCGCTTTTGGGGGGTAATTACTGTTTGTCGTTAAACGTTGCTCTGATACATGTTAAGTAAATATGAATAAACATTCAGTCTTCAACAAAGCCGCTTTAATGTCCTTGTGCGCTTTAACCATCCTTGGAGCGTCATCGTGCCTTCCGCTTGCTGCCGGTGCGGCAGCTGGTTACATTGCGCATGGCGAAGGTTATCGTGTATCCAATCCGATCAAAAAAACGGACTAAAGCTCATCCATTTAACCGCCCTGCATTTATGAGAATCCCAGCTCTTAAGTTCTTATTGATAGGCCTCATCATCGCAAACGCGATGAGCTCTTGCGTGCCCTTGGCGATTGGCGCGGCAGGAGCTGCCGCAGGTTACATCGCACGGGATCAAGGCGTTGGAACTGTTGAGCCTGTCGAGTCGAGCAACTCAAATCAGACTTACGATTCCTACGATCCAGCGGTGTACTGATTTCTTCGCCCAGATAAAATCCTTTGTATCCATGGCCTAAGGTTCATGGCGAGTCATGCAGGAAGATCGGTTGCCAGATGCATGTAAATCCAGCGCATTGCCGGCCTAGGCTCTTCCCAAAGCACAAATGGTGCGCCCAAGTATCCCAAGCAGACTCCGTGATGCAACCACACCCAGCGCCGGGACAAAGTTTAGTATTTCAACAAACTGAAACCAAAGTCCCAAGTTATCCGGCATTTTAAGTATGAAATAGACTTGCCTAAGACTCTTTTTCAAATTGAAGTTTTTTTCGTGTCGACGTGAATCTAGATGGCGGAAAAAAACGGATAAACAAACACACCTATAGAATGAGCTATCCCCCAGCAAACTTAGTTATGACCGCAATCCAAAGAACACCGCTTTTGTCGATAAAAAACTTGATCCATGTGCTAGTGATTTTAATCACATGCAGTCTGCCGATTCATGCGGAATTGGGCCCTAAAGTTCAGTTGAGATCCAAGCTATCGTCGAAAAATCAACAGATATCAGTCACAGTCCCGAAAGGATATTCAAACGTCAGCTTGGAGATGCTGCAAGGGGATTCGGGATGGAAAAGTATTGTAACCGCGGATGCAAAGGCCGGGGTGATGACATTCAACTTGCCGTCATCCTCCAAGAAAGATCGCTGGCGTGTGATGGGCCGAAAGTGGCTGAAGGATAAGCCATTGCTGTCTCGAAACAAGTTTCCCGCCAAATTTTATAAGGGGCAAAATACTTTCAATGCGATTGATGTCGCACCAAGCGATGATGGGCGAATGATCAATGGTGATTTGATTACCATGACGAAGGCTACCGACTCAGATGACAGTTCACCCTCCGCGGATGCTGGGCAAGTGCCAGAGGAGGCCGACATTTGGAAAGTTGATGGGAATACGGTTTATTTTTTCAACCAGCTCCGTGGTTTACAGGTGCTCGATTTATCAGATCCCGCCGATCCCCGTCTCATCGCAAGTCTCAGAATGCCGGTGATCGGTCAGGATTTATATGTGATTCCTGAAAGCGATGGTAGCCGTAGGCTGGTCTTGCTGACACAAGGCTGGTCGCCAGAAGGTGGGCAATGGACTAGGATTTCACAGGTGATATTTGACGGAGTTGCTGTGAAACTGACCCACGAGCAGGAGCTTCCAGGCGGACTTTCAGATAGCCGATTGGTAGGCGATAGGCTGATTTTGGTTACCTCCCAATGGAAAGCCTCGCCTATATCGGCGACAGGCGAATGGACATCTGAGACTCGCATCAGTGAGTGGATTTTGAGAGCAGATCAGGCTCCCATAGCTTCTGGCGAGAAAGTCGTTATCGGAGCCAATCCATTGATTGCAGCTGGAGCGGGCTGGCTTGCTGTCTCCACGCATCCCCAGGGCGAGTGGGGCAAATCAGAGGTGAGTTTGTTTGCAATCAAGCCTACAGGTCTCGAGCTAATGGGTCCACCCATCATGACCGAGGGAGTGATCTCGAGCAAGTTCGCCATTTCTTGGAGCAATAATGTTCTCACCACGGTTTCCCACAAGGGTCGTTGGAGTCCCAACTCCTCATCCGTATTGGAAAATTTCAGGGCTTGGGATCCCGATGTGATTCGGCCGGCTGTCATCGAGGAGATCAGACTTGGCAAGCTTGAGTTGGCAAAAGGCGAAAACCTTTATGCTACTAGGTTTGCTGGCGACAAGGTCTATGTGGTGACATTTCTTCAGACCGATCCTCTGTGGGTAGTGGATTTGAAGGATCCAGCAAATCCAATGGTTTCCGGACATTTAGAAGTCCCAGGCTTTTCGACATTCCTCCAGCCAGTTGGAAATTATCTCTTCTCGGTCGGTCTTGAATCTGGAACCGTCGCTGCTTCGCTATTCGATGTCTCCGATCCCGCAAATCCCGGACTGGTGAAGAGGCTCAACCTCGGCAATTCCTATTCTTACAGCGAGGCGGTGTGGGATGAAAAAGCCATCAAGATCCTGCCCGACGTAGGCCTTGTGATGATTCCTATTTCGACGAATGATCCTGCCGATGGCAAATGGAAATCGAGCATCCAACTTCTGGATTTGGACGCGGCAAACGGCATTCTTACGGCAAGGGGAGTGATTTCGCACGACTTTGAGGCGAGGCGCTCCGAAATAGTAGGCGATGCTCTTGTTTCCATTTCACAGAGAGAATTGATTGCCGCGGATATAACCGACCGCGATGCTCCATCGATCTTTTCCGAGGTATCTCTCGCTTGGCCCGTGGATCGTTGTCTCGAAGTTGGTAATCACTTGATCCAGATCGAGTCTGGAAATTGGTTTTCCGGTAATCGCGCCACCGCCCGCATTTCACCCAATGACAATACCGAACTGATTTACGCCGAGATTGATTTGGGTGAGGGACAGGTGAAGATTGCCGAGCGACGTGAAAATCATTTTTTTGTCATTCGGGATACTAGCAATAGGTCATGGTATCGTATGGCCTATGCGTCAATGGGCGAACCAAGTAACCTTATTCTCGACATCTACGACGTATCGAATCTACCTAATATGGCTCTGCTTGGGTCGGTTACCATACCAACGGGTAATTCCGAAAGCGTCCTGCTTTCAGGACATTTTTTATGGCCGCACGGGAACCGTCCAGCGATCCTCATGCAACCCAGTTTTTCATACTGGTATGGAAGGCCTATTTTGCCCCAACTATTACAGCCAGTTGCGGTCGATAGTGACGATGTTTCCGCGCCAGTCTCTCTGGCCAAGACATCAAGGATCAATCCTTACTGGGTCTCCTATGCAAGACCCCAGTTGCTGGTTCTTGATGTGAGTGACCCAACGGCTCCTAGTGCGGGAAAATCAATCGATTTTGGTCCCGAGGGATCGAGACTCAGCGGCGCATCTGCAGCTGCCAACGGTCGCTTGGTCGCGGGCGTTTCTAACACCTTTAATTCGAGCACCGTGCAAAAGTATCAAAACAGCCAGACTCAACAGTGGGCTCAAGTGATCGAAGTGCCAGTCTCCGGAGATCCTGTGATCCGCTCGCTTATGGATCTGCCTGGCGAGCTGATTGCTGTCTCGGAACTCGATGGCAATGGTTTCCTTGGTTTCACCGTTCGTCAGGATATTGGTGAACTTCAGGTCTGTGCTTCAGATGGCCAGGATGCCTTCCTTGTCAGTAAGCTGAATATTCCCGCCTACGCTCCTTGTGCGGTCGATGGCAGGCGGGTTTATACAGTCTCTGGCAATACCCTGCTGCGTAGTTCATTGAGCGACAAAGGAGTATTCTACAGTGAGGAAAATGTGGATATCGGCTGGGTACCATATTCTTTAAAGGCGATCAATGGAACGATTATCGGATCAGCTAGCCACTCATTCTTTGCAACCAATTTAGGAACTGATCAAATCACTACTTGGCAATTTCCGACATGGAATATTTTTGCTGACTTGGTCGAAATGGCAGCGGATGGAGATATATTAATACCTCTTGGTGAATATGGAGTGGAACGATTGAATCGCTGATAGGAAGTATCAATAATACCCTCACGTCCACGATGAAATAAGAATGAGCGTACTCGTCTAGACCGTTTGCCAAAAGTCCGTGCGTAAAAAACCAAATTTTTTACTTGTACTATTTTGAACACCTCCTTTGATTATGCATCGGTCGCAAGCGCCATCACCCAAATCCCGAAAACTGCTCCATCCAAGAGCTGCGGGT